>CALDPK010000213.1 GCA_937911855.1 uncultured Trueperaceae bacterium
GGCGGCTTTCTGCTGGGCCTTGGACTTGGCGGGCATGGGAAGGCCTCCTGGTTGAGAGGAACCAACCGGCGGCGACAAGGCCGCAGACAACAAGAAGCGTGACGAAAAATCCTTTCATGATGTAGACAAATTCCAAACGTAACACCGTACCAGGAGCAGGGGAATGAGGGCAACACCTTCCCTCCCCTTCTTTTTTACCCTTCGCTGGTCGGATTGCAAGCCAACGCGCAGCGGCATATTTCTTTTGACCTGACCCGCTCCGGCCTTTGAGTAGCGGAACGTATGCGTATCATTTTCATGGGAACCGGGGAGATCGCGCTTCCCTCGCTGCAATGGCTCATCGACCGGCAGGGGGGCGGTCCGGACGGACACGAGCTCGTCGCGGTCTACACCCAGCCAGACAAACCGATCGGACGGCGACAGGTGCTCACCGCGCCGGAGACCAAGATTCTCGCGGAAGGACACGGCGTTCGGGTGCGGCAGCCCGACATCCTGCGGGGAAACGCAGCGGCCCTGGCGGGGTTCGCCGCCTTTCGCCCCGACCTCGTGGTGGTCATGGCCTACGGACAGATCCTCCCGAAATCCGTCATTTCCTCCCCCACCCTCGCCTGTGTCAACCTCCACGCCTCCCTCCTCCCGCGACACCGCGGCGCCTCGCCGATTCAGGCGGCGATCCGGGAGGGGGACGCGGAGTCGGGGATCACCCTGATGCACATCGTCCCGAAACTCGACGCCGGCGACATGATTTTGAAAGAGGCCATCCCGATTCTCCCCGACGATACCGGCGGCACGTGGATGCTGTCCGAACTGGACTTCGCGCTGTTGCGTGAGTCCGCTGCGTTCCCGTGGATAGCCGGGCTGCTCCTGGTTGCCGCCTTCACCAAGTCGGCCCAGATCCCGTTCCACCTGTGGCTGCCCACCGCGATGGAAGCGCCCACACCCGTCTCTGCCTACCTGCACAGCGCCACCATGGTGAAAGCCGGCATCATCCTCATGGCGAAGTTCAACCCGCTGTTCGCCGGCAACATCTTCGGTGACGTCACCATGTACGTGGGTCTCGTGACGATGCTGTTCGGTGGCTGGCTGGCCATGCGGCAGACCGACCTGAAGGCGCTGCTCGCCTACTCGACGATCTCGCAGCTGGGGCTGCTCACTGCTCTGCTGGGGGCGGGCGACACGTTCGGCGCCACGGTCCACCTGATCAACCATGCCGTCTTCAAGGCCGCGCTGTTCATGGTCGTGGGCATCATGGACCACCAGACCGGCAGCCGCGATCTGCGCGTACTGTCCGGCCTGGGCCGGGTCCTGCCAGTGACGGCGGTGATCGGCGTCATCGCTGCGATATCGATGGCGGGCGTTCCGCCGATGGGCGGCTTCATCAGCAAGGAACTGTTCATCGGCAACATGCTCGAACAGGGCAACATCGCGCTCATGATCGCGGTCATCGGCAGCGCCTTCACGTTCGCCTACACGCTCCGCTTCAGCCGGGTGTTCTTCGGCAAACTCAGGCTGCCCAGACCCGATGAGTTCAAGCGCGCTACCGCCTCACTCGTGGGACCGGCCGTCCCGCTCGCACTTGCAGTCGTGCTGTTCGGGATCTTCCCCTGGGAGGACACGGTCGCCTCGTTCTTCGCCCGGCTTGCACAACCGTTCTTCGGTTACGAACTGATCCCACTCACCGTGTGGCACGGCTGGACGCCCGCCCTGTACCTGAGCATCGGCGGCTGGGTCGGCGGCAGCATCCTGTACCTGTTCAGCGAACCGGTCCGCCGCTTCCAGGCGGCGATCACGCCACGCTGGAACGCCAACACCGTCTATTACGCCCTGGTGCGCGGGCTCGTGGAACTGGCCGAGCGGTTCACCCGTCTGACCCAGGGAGCCAGCTTCGCAACGCACCTCCGCTTCATCCTGGCCGGCGCGGCCGCAGTCGGCCTGGTACTGGGCACCAGTTACCTGAACATCGACCTGTCGGTGATACCGCCTTCGATGTACGTCGGAATCGTGTTCATACTGGTCGGTACGTTCGGCATGATCCTGGCGCTTTCGCGCATCACCATCCTGGTGTTCATGAGCGCAATCGGCTTCGGCACCACCTTGCTGTACGTGATGTTCCGCGCACCCGATCTCGCGCTCACCCAGCTGCTCATCGAGACAGTAACGGTAATCCTGTTCCTGTCAGGCTTCCGCTTCCTGCCGCGCCTCAAGCGCTACAGCCGACCGCTCCCCGTGGCCGGCCTGGACGCCGCTCTGGGCGCCGGCGTGGGCCTGTCGATCGCGCTGCTGCTGCTGGCCGTCCAGACCCCGATCGCGGACCGGATCCAGGATTTCTACCTGACGTTCAGCAAGACCATCGCCGGCGGCGACAACGTCGTCAACGTGATGCTGGTGGACTTCAGAAGCTTCGACACGCTGGGCGAGATAACCGTGCTCACCATAGTCGCCGTATCGATCTACGCGCTGCTGCGCCTGCGTACCAGGCCTGCCGGCGCCCCTGAAACCAAGAGCCTGGAGGAGGAGAACGAGTGAACCGGTCAGAGATATTTTTCCGTACACTCGTAACCCCGATCGTCTTCGCACTCGTAGCGCTGGGCGTGCACTTCTTCCTGCGGGGACACAACGCACCCGGCGGCGGTTTCATCGCAGGGCTGATCGTCGCGGTCGCTGCGCTGCTCACCCGCATGGCTTCGCAGCGCGGCCTGCTGCTGGTGCGGCCCCGGGTGCTGATGCCTGTCGGCATCCTCATCGCCGCGGTGACCGGCATCGTCCCCCTGTTCTTCGGACTGCCGTTCCTGACTGGCTGGCATGACACCGTCAACATCCCCCTCATCGGGCCGATGGAACTGTCAAGCGCCCTGCCGTTCGACGCCGGCGTGTTCCTCGTGGTCATCGGTGCCACCCTGACGATCATCGACCTGCTTGCCGACGACAGCGAGCTTGCCAGGCTCGGTCTGGACGAGGGAGCAAAAGGTGAGCTCGAGGGCGACGAAGCCGAGATAGTGCCGAAAGGTGAGGAGGCCTGAGATGGAGTACGTGATCCCCCTTCTCATCGGCCTGCTGATCGGCGGCGGCGTGTACATGCTGCTGGCCCGGGCGCTCATCCGGATGATCGTCGGCATGAGCCTCATCTCCTACGGCATCAACCTGAGCATCCTCATCGCCGGCTCCGGCTTCTCCATGGGCAGTCCGCCGCTGCTCAACCTGCCCGGGCCGCACAATGACCCGGTGCCGCAGGCGCTCATCCTGACGGCCATCGTGATCGGCTTCGGTACCACTGCATTCCTGCTCGTCGTTGCGATCAAGGCGTACCAGGCGACCCAGACCGACCACGTCCAGGAACTTTCGGAGCGGCCTGACCCGGTGCTGCCCCCTGTCGAGTACGCCGACCCGGAACAGCCGTCGGTCTCGCCGGAAGCAGGTTCACCGGGCGACATGTCCACGTCCGAAGAGGAAGCTTCAGAGCGGGAGCGCAGCCTGCTGCCCGAGAACATCGACTGGAGCGCCGAATGAACCTGGTACTTTTCCCCGTCCTGCTGCCGCTGCTGGGCGCGGCCATCCTGATGCTGCTGCGCAAGCCGGGCCCGCGGCTGTACGTGGCGGTCGCCACCGCGGCAGCCACCCTGGCTGTGAACGGGACGCTCGCCTTCCAGGCGTTCACGGAGGGGCCGGTCGTCCAGACGATGTCCAACTGGCCTGCGCCGTTCGGCATCACCCTGGTCGTCGACGGCCTGAGCGGCATCATGATCGTGCTGTCGGGCATCGTCGGGCTGCTGACCGTATTCTTCACGCACGCGAGCCTGCACGCCGGACCGCGGCGCGGTTACGGCAGCCTGCTCAACCGGGCCCGCGAACTGTTCGGCGCCCACGCGCTGTTCCAGTTCCTGTTCATGGGCGTGAACCTGTCGTTCATCACCGCGGACGTCTTCAACCTGTTCGTGGCGTTCGAGGTCATGCTCATAGCTTCTTACGGTCTCCTGCTCCTGGGCGGTGAACTGCCGCAGCTGCGCGAAGGCCTGAAGTACGTGGTCATAAACCTGCTGTCCTCGACGCTGTTCGTGGGTGCCGCCGGCCTGGCTTACGGCCTGTTCGGCACGCTCAACATGGCTGACATAGCCGAGCGGGTGGCGCTGCACGGACCTGATCCGCGGGTCACTGCGGTCGCGCTGCTCATGGCGCTCGTCTTCGCCACCAAGACCGCGCTGTTCCCGTTCGGTTTCTGGCTGCCCAACAGTTACCCAGTGCCGATGGCAGCCGCCAGCGCCTTCTTCGCTGCCATGCTCACGAAAGTCGGGGCGTACGCGCTCATCAGGCTGTTCACGCTGATGTTCCCCGAGGAGATACTTGCGCAGCAGATCGTCATGGGCCTGGCGGGCCTCACGGTGCTGGTCGGCGCACTTGGCGCCGTGGCCCGGCACCGCTGGCGTTACATCGCCTCGTTCATCAACGTTGCCAGCATCTCCATGGTCGTGGTGGGGGCGATGGCAGGCACGCAGCTCGGGCTGGCAGGCGCCATCTACTACATGATCAACTCGGTCCTGGTCGTCTTCGCCCTGTTCCTGATCGCCGCCCTGGCTGAACGCCTGTCAGGCTCGAACACCCTCAAGGGTGGCCACCTGTCCCTTTACCCGTGGCTCGGCATCGGTTTCTTCGTCGTCATGCTGGCAACCGCGGGCCTGCCGCCCACGAGCGGCTTCATAGGCAAGTTCGCCGTAGCCAGCTCACTGTTCGCGCTGGACGGCTGGCTGGGTACCGCAGCCGCCATCGCTGTGGTGCTGTCGGGAATCATCCTGCTGTACGCAGGCGTCCAGGTATGGATGGGCTACTTCTGGGGTGACCCCGGCAAACTGCGCAGGATCCGGCTGCCCGGACCGATGGTCGTCGTCACCACCGTCTCGGTGCTGCTGGTAGCCGCACTCCCGGTCATCAGCGGCCCGGTTTACGAGCTGGCCAGCAACGTCGCCGGTCAGCTTGACGGCAACGAGGCTTACCGGGCAGCGGTATTTCCCGGTGGCAACCCGTCGCTGGACCCCGCGCTGCTGCATGAACTGATGGGAGCTGACCAGTAATGGGTGAACTTCTGGCCATCGCGGCAGCGGGGCTGCTGTGGAGCTTCCTGAACGGCGAGCTGAGCTGGGGCAACATCCTGTTCGGCGCCGTTCTGGGCATGATCATGCTCTCGGTCATGGAGCGGAACGTCAAACGCAGCCTGCCGCGGCGCGTGATCGGCTTCCTGGTCTACTTCGTCAACTTCATCAAGGAGATGGTGCTGGCAGGTTTCGTGAACGTGCGCCTGGCCCTGTCGCCCAGACCGCGCTTCCACCCGATGGTGGTCGCGGTGCCGCTCACCGTCAAATCCGATGCGGCCATCGCCCTGCTGGGTCTCACCATCTCGCTCATACCGGGGACGGTGCCGATGGCGATATCGCCTGACAAGAAGTTCATGTACTGCCACGCCGTCAACCAGGCTGACCCTGCCACGCACAAGCGGGGGATACTGCGCATCGAGTCGCTCATCCTGGAGTTCATGGAATGAGCCGGCGAATTCAGGAGAGGAACCTGCACCATGGTCGTTGACATCGCCTTCATCTGCATCATCCTGGCGCTGCTGATGGGTGCGCTCCGGCTGGTCCTCGGACCGACGCTGGGCGACCGGATCGCTGCCCTCGACTTCATGGGTGTCTCGCTGGCCGTGCTCATCGTGCTGCTGGCCATGCGCACGGGGTTCGTGGCGTTCCTCGACGCCGCACTGATCGTGTCCATCCTGGGCTTCATGAGCACGGTTGCGCTCACGCGTTACATCATGTCGAGAGGAATGCAGAAATGAAGCGACTGATAAGTGTCCTCGTGCTCGCGCTGGGAACGGTGCTGGCTCAGGAAGAAGTGGCAGTACTGCCGGTCGTCCGGATCGAAGGCAACCTGTGGGCGGAACTGCTCATCCTGTTCGGCTGCTTCTTCATCCTGATCTCAGCCATCGGCATGGTTCGCTTCCCGGACCTTTACACGCGCCTGCATGCCAGCACGAAACTCGTGACGCTGGGCGGGCTCGGCATCTTCGGTGGTGGTGCGCTGGCGTTCCTGCCGGTCGCGGCCACGGAGCGGGTGTTGCTGATCTTCGCGTTCTTCTTCCTCACCGCGCCGCTGTCCGGTTACATGATTTCGCGTTCCGCGTACCTCATCGGTCTGCCCATGTACAAAGAGGACACCAGCGTGGATGAGCTCGGCACATTCGGCAGTCTGGGCGAGCCGCCCGCTGAACCGGCGAGCGAAAATGCCTGAACCGGTCAGACGCGTGTTGTAAGCTGAAACACAATGCAAGAATATCCGAGTCTCGTCTGGCACCTGAAGAACACGCAGCTGTTTGAGGACCTGTCCGCAGAAGAACTGGAAGAGCTTGCGGCGATTACGCCTTACAAGCAGTTCCGGGCCGGCGAGATCATCTTCCACATGGAAGATCCCGCCGACGCGCTCTACTTCGTGCGTGAGGGCATGGTCAAGATCTCGATGTACTTCCCGAACGGCAAGGAGATGATCCTTGGCCTGCTCGGGCAGTACGACGTGTTCGGGGAACTGCTGCTGCTCCCTTCCGAACGCCGTCCCAACCAGGCCGAAGCCGTGGTGGACACCAAACTGATCGTCATGCCCGAGGCTGATTTCCAGCGGCTCCTGTCACAGCAGCCGCGCATCGCCATGAAGTTCCTGCAGATCATGTCAACCCGGCTGTGGCAGGCGCAGCAGTGGCAGGCTGAAGTGGGCGCCTTCGACGCGCCCGGCCGGCTCGCCAACCTGCTGCTCAGGCTCGCCAATGATTTCGGTACCGAAGGTGAACGGGGCACGGTCATCGACCTGAACCTGACCCAGCAGGACCTGGCGAAGATGATAGGCGCAACCCGCGAGACCGTCAGCCACTGCCTGGCCAGGCTGCTTGAGTACGGCGCAGTCCGCCGGCGCCGGGCGCCCATCACTGTGAACCCCGAGATGCTGCAGCAGTTCCTGGACGAAGCCAGTGAGTGAGAAGTTCGTAGTAGTAACTGAATTCGGCAGCGTCCTGGTAACTGTGAATCCGATGGTTCAGAACGGCCTGGAGAACGACCTGCTGCAGTTCAAGGCTGCCAGCCCGCAGGACCACGAGACGGCTGATTTCGAGACGCCGCTGCGGGCTTTCGCCGCGAAGATGGTCGACATCATCGAAACAGTCGGGTTCGAAGGCGTGGAATTGTCGGGGATGATGCGCGACATGCTGGTCCGCGAGAAAGCTACGTCCGAGCTGGGTCGCATCGAACGCTGGGCCCGCGACAACCTGTAAGCCGCGGTCAGTCCGCTTCTTCCTCTTCCTCGACAACCTCGCCCAGGTCCTGCAGCAGATCCTTGTAAAGATCCAGGCTGAAGTCCCTAATGGCTACCCGCGCTTCCTCGCCGGTCAGGCGTGGCGGGATGCGCCGCTCCGCGACCTCGATGGCGCGGCTCAGAACTTCCTCGAATACGGGCCAGGGGCCTTCGAAGCGTTCGTCGGGTCCCAGTTCCTCTTCGCGTTCCTCGAGTGCACCGAGTGCCTCTTCTGCAGCGAGCCGTTCAGCCTCGCGTTTGGTCTTGGCGATGCCGCGGCCGAGCTGTTCGTCACCTACGGTTACGACCGCAGTGAAAACCTGGTCATGCCGGGGTCCTGATCCAATTGTGCTGTAAGAAGGAATTCCTAGGCCTTGCTTTACTGTCGTTTCAGCCAGTGTGCTCTTGGCGTGAGCCATCCGGGTGCCTCCATGAGCGGGCGAACCCGCGTTGCGCTCAACAGTAACACGGCGCCATGCTGTAGCATTGGGTCATGACGCGACTGCTGCTGTGCGATGACCACGCGATGTTTCGCCAGGGAGTGAAGAGCATCCTCGAGACCGAGGAAGACTTCCGCATCATCGGCGAGGCATCGACGGGCCGTGAGGCTGTCCGCTACGCCCTGGAGACCCGGCCGGACGTGATCCTGATGGACATCCAGATGCCCGAGCTCGACGGGGTGGCGGCCACCAAGGCGATCCTTGCCGAGTACCCCGAGGCGAAGGTGATCATCCTGACCATGTACCGCCAGGACCGCTACGTGTTCGAGGCCATCAAGGTCGGTGCGCGCGGCTACCTGCTGAAGGATGCCGACGCCAACGACCTGATCGATTCAATCAGGCGCGTCGCTGACGGCGAGGCACTGCTGAACGCCGGCATGGCAGCCGAGATACTCAACGAATTCCGCAAGTCCGGTGAACTGCCGGCTGATTCGCAGCATCAGCTGAGTGAGCTGAGTCAGCGTGAGGCGGACATCCTGCGCCTGCTGGCGAAGGGCCAGTCGAACCAGGAGATCGCAGGCGCGCTGGACATCAGCGAGAAAACGGTCCGCAACCGCCTGTCTGAGATCTTCTCGAAGCTGCGGCTGAACAACCGCACCCAGGCTGCGCTGTACGCCCTGCGTGAGGGGCTTGCCACGCTCCAGGACGGTAACTGACGTGAGCGTTGCAGCTGAGATCGGTGAACTCCTCCAGCAGATCTGCGAGGTGCCCGCTCCAACCTTCGAAGAAGGCGAGCGGGCGGCCCTTGTAGCGGAGCTGTGGCGCGCTGCAGGCCTTGACGTGCAGGTCGACGGCATCCACAACGTGACCGCTGCCACCGGTGCCGGCAGCGGCCCGTCCGTGCTGCTTGCAGCCCACCTTGACACCGTGTTCCCGGCCGGTACGGACGTGACCGTGCAGCGGGCAGGCGGCCGCTGGCTGGCGCCCGGCATCGGCGACAACAGCGCGAGCCTGGCCGTACTGTCCCAGCTGGCTCGCAACCTGGGCAGCCTGCCCGGTCCGCTGCCGCGCCTGACGCTGGCGGCGCCGGTCGGGGAAGAGGGTCGCGGCGACCTGCGTGGCATGAAGAAGCTGCTGGCTGACCGTCAGGGCGAGTTCGATTTCGTCATCGCCATCGACGGGCACCTGGGCAGCATCGTGGACCGGGCAGTCGGTTCGAAACGCTTCGAGTTCACCTTCAAGGGGCCCGGAGGTCACTCCTGGGGTGATTACCCCACCCCGAGTGCCGTGCATGCCATGGCGGACGCCATGAGCGCCCTGAACGACATGGACGTCCCCGCTTCGCCGCGCTCCAGCTACAACCTGGGCACCGTCAGGGGTGGCACCAGCATCAACGCGATTGCGGAGCGTGCGTCGTTCGACCTTGACCTGCGCAGCATCGACGCGGCTGCCCTGGCTAAGCTCGAGAAAACCGCACTCAGACTGGTTGAGGAAGCTGCCGCACGGCAGCGAATAGAGGTCGAGACAGTGAAGATCGGTGACCGTCCGGCAGCCACGGTGGACAACTCCAGCCTGGTGCGCGCCGCCCGGGACGCGCTGCAGGAGCACGGCATCACGGCTGCTACCTCGGCCGGCTCCACCGACGCGAACGCGGCGCTGGCAGCTGGCATCCCGTCGATCTGTCTGGGCGTGTACCGCGGGGGAGACGCGCACCGGCTCAGCGAGTGGGTCGAACCCAATTCACTCGCTGAAGGCTACGCGGTGCTGGTCTCTTTCCTGAACAGGCTGGCCGGACTCAGAGCGTAATCCGCTCGTCCACGCCGCTGCGCTGCTTGCGCGCGGACTGGGCCAGTGAATCAACAATCTCGTTCTCGCGGTGGCCGACATGGCCGCGCGTCCAGCTCCAGGTCACCTGGTGCTCTGCTGTCAGCTCGAGCAGCCGTTCCCACAGGTCACGGTTCTTGACCGGCTGTTTGCTGGCTGTCTTCCAGCCGTTGAGCTGCCAGTTTTTGAGCCAGCGGTTGGTGAACGCGTTCTTCAGGTACTGGCTGTCGGTGACGATTTTTATCTCGCACGGTTCGGTCAGCGCTTCCAGAGCACGCACTGCTGCTGTGAGTTCCATGCGGTTGTTGGTGGTTCCGGCTTCGTAGCCGCTCACTTTGCGTCCCACGTTCTCATGTACGAGCAGGAAGGCCCAGCCGCCTTCTTTCGTCATGGTTTCGCAGGAGCCATCGGTCCAGGCTGTCACATCTTTTGGCACGAAGGCTGATTATACGCGCAGGAGCGGCAAAATGGGCCCTCCTCACAAACTCGGATGAAAAGGTTGCATAATGTTCCTAATGTAACACGCCTCTAACACTTGTAGAAAACCTCGTCCCAGACGGGACAGGTTCCTTTTCTTAAGTTTCTCAGGTTAATGTTCCTATACTCTTTACCAAGGTAGTTCGAAGGGAACGACCGAACCGGTAGACACTCCGGTTAAGCCACTTAAGCAAGAGGAGGATAAGGATGAACACCATCATCAGAGAAGCGAATATCCGCGAGTCAACCGTTAAGAAAAACGGCGATGAACTGGACATCCCGGGGCAGATGCTCCGCTTCCAACGCCGTCAGACCCTCTATCACAATGGCGACCCCGCCAAATCCGTTTTCCGGGTTCGTGATGGACTGGTCCGCATCACGCGCATGACGCCGGAAGGCCGTGTCCTCACTGTCCGCCACGTAGAACCTGGAGACTTCTTCGGTGAAGAAGCATTCAACGAAGGGCGGCGCGATGAAATGGCTGAAGCACTCACGAACACGGACATCGAAGCCATCGATCCCGCACTGATCAATCACTCGGACCTGTTCGCGATCACCCAGTCGCTTTCGCACCAGATGCAGCGCCTGATGGATTACGAATACCACCTGCAGACCGGTGACCTGAGGCAGCGTGTGGCCCGTTACCTGTTGCAGCTCGCCCAGACTCCGCTCGCCCGCGAGGACGAACAGGGCCGCCTGGCAGTTGCAGCAACCCACGAGCTGATCGCCGAAGGCACTGCCAGCACCCGCGAGAGCGTGTCGAAGATCGTCACGGAACTCCGCTCGGCCGGTCTGATCGAATCGGGCTACCGCAGCATCGTGATCCTCGACCGCGATGCCCTTGACGAAGTAGCTCAGGGACTGGATTAAGAAAGGAAGCGTGCACCAGCGCGCTTCCCCACCATCCGCACGCAAAAGGCAACCCCTGGTGCCCGCTGGACGCAGCACCGACTTACAAGGGGTTGCCTTTAATGATGTCTTCCCGCGCCGCGGTCGGGCCCCGGCAGCTCAGTCCGGCAGCTGTTCCAGCACCACGACGGCAGCAGCGTAATCGCGGGAGTGCGTAAGTGACAGGTGAGCTATGAGCCGCTGCGTCTCCATCTGCTCCCGGATTTTGTCCGAGAACGCCAGGTGCGGTTTCACTCCGCTCTTCTCAACCCACACGTCCTGCCAGCCGTGCGCCTCATGCCAGCACTTCTGGAATGCTTCCTTGGCCGCGAACCTGGCGGCTACTGACGGCAGCGGATCGGACTGGGTCCGTACGAAGGTGATCTCCTCGGCCGTGAAATGCCTGTACAGGAAACGGCTGGGATGCCGCTGCCAGACGGTCTTGATCCGCACCAGCTCGATCATGTCGATGCCGACCGCCCTGATCACGGCTGCTCCAGCCGGGTGATGCCTTCCGCTCCCGCCAGGATGGCCAGATCAGCCATGTTCAGGAACAGCCCATGCTCAACCACGCCGGTCTCCGACTTCAGGTCTTCAGCCAGTTCAGAGGGGCTGAAACCGGCACGGGGAGTCAGGTCAACTATCAGGTTTCCATTGTCGCTTACCAGGGCGTCACCGGTCGGCGTGCGCCGCATCTCAAGGCCTTCTGCCAGCAGTGACAGCCGCGCCAGCGTGGCCGGCAGGCCGAACTCGAGCACTTCCACCGGTACCGGCGCAAGCTCACCCAGGGAAGACACGCGCTTCGACTCGTCAGCAACTATCACGAAGCGCCGCGCCGCGATCGCGACGAGCTTCTCGCGCGTGAGCGCGCCCCCCAGGCCCTTGATCAGGTTCAGCTGCGCGTCGACCTCATCGCAGCCGTCGATTGCAAGGTCAACGCCCGCTTCGGTGAGCCCGACCAGCTGAATGCCAGCCGCGCGGGCCTGTTCTGCGGTCTGCTCCGAGGTGGGCACGCCGCTGACGTCCTCAAGCCGGCCGTCCTGCAGCCTCTCAGCCAGGCCGCTGATGACGAAGGCGGCCGTGCTGCCGGTTCCCAGGCCGAGGGTCATGCCGGACTCGACCAGCCCGAGTGCAGCCTCGGCCGCCAGGCGTTTGTATTCGGTTGCCGCGTCGCTCACGCAGCCGGAGTTCCGTCCCGGAGCTCCGCCAGCAGCGTGGCAACCTTCTGGGCGTGCCCCTTGGCGTTCACGTTGTAAAGCGCTTCCGCCACCTTGCCGTCGGGGTCGATGATGAAGGTGGAGCGGATGATGCCGGTGATCTCGTTGCCGAAGACCGTCTTCTTGCCGTAAGCACCGTAGCTCTTTGCAAGTTCGCTGCCCTCGTCCGTGACGAGCGGGAAGTTCAGGCCGTGATCAGCCTTGAATTTCTCGTGGGAGTCAAGGTCGTCGGCGGACACACCGATGACTGTGGCGTCGAGGCTGCTGAGGCTGTCGCGAAGGTCACAGGCCTGGGTGGTGCAACCCGGGGTGTTGTCTTTGGGGTAGAAGTACAGCACCACCCACTTGCCGCGGAAGTCCTCGAGCGAGACCGTTCCTTCGGTAGAGGGAAGGCTGAAACCAGGTGCAACGTCGCCAGTCTGAAGCTTGCTTTCCATGCCCTAGAGTCTAGCCGATGACTGCCGGACCTGACGTGACTCACCTGAAGTTCACCGCTGCACAGGTACACTTGTCGGGTGACTTCCCGGCCCGCCAGCTTCATTCTCGCCAGCGCCTCGCCCAGACGTCAGCAGCTGTTGGAATCAATCGGCGCATCATTCACGGTACAGGCAGCAAGCGTAGATGAAACACCGTTACCCGCAGAACAACCCGTGGCGCTCGCACTCAGGCTGGCGCGGCTGAAGGCCGAGGCGATCCAGGCCGTGTTCCCGGGCAGGCCGGTGCTGGCAGCCGACACGGTCGTGGCGGTCGGATCCGAGCTGCTCGAGAAACCCGCAGACGCAGAAGAGAACGTGCGTTTCCTGCAGCGCCTCTCAGGCCGCGACCACCAGGTGGTGACGGGCCACGTGCTGCTGGCGGGCGGAACCTCAGCGGAGGAGGCTCCGCTCACGCAGGTCCGCTTCCGCAGCCTGACCGAGACCGAGGCGTGGCGGTACGCGCGCAGCGGCGAAGGCTTGGACAAGGCCGGCGGATACGGACTGCAGGGGCTGGGCGGCGCCCTGGTCGAGACGATAAACGGCTGCTACACGAACGTGATCGGCCTGTCGCTGCCCGCAGTGATCCGGATGATGGAGCGACTGGGGGTACGATTTGCATAACCTGCAACGCGCCTGGTTCATCTTCTTAGGGCTTGGACTTCTGACCCTCATCCTCAGCGGACTCATCGGACAGCCGCCTGCGCAGCTCACGGCAGCTGCCGCCCTGCCGCACAACCTTCTGCACCGGACCGGCACCAACCTGCGCCTGGCCGGCCAGGCACTGGCAGACCGCAGCGACCTGCGCGAGGAGCTTGCCGAAGCGAACGCCAGGATCCTTGAACTGGAGCAGCAGAACCGCGACCTGAACCTGTCGGTCGCCCAGCTAAGCGAAGTGGTGCAGATCCAGGCTGACCAGTCCCCGGGCGTGGCGCTGACCGCGCCGGTAACGGGCATGTCGACCAGCCAGCTGCTGTCGCGCCTGACGCTCGGCAAGGGGTTCAGCGACGGAGTCGTCACCAGCATGGTCGTTACCGTCCCGCAGGGACTCGTAGGCATGATCGTAGACGCGACCGCCGGCACGTCGGTGGTCCGCACCGTAATTGACCCGCAGTCGCGCGTGGGCATCACGGTGCGCGGCCGGGGCGGCCAGGGTGTGGCGATCGGGCTGCCCGACGGCAACATCCGCGTGACCGACTTCATCGAAGTTGACGAGGTAACTGTCGGCGATGTGGTCGAGACCAGCTCGATCGGCGGCCTTTACCCCAGGGGCGTAAGGGTCGGCACCGTCGTAGAGGTGCCGCCGCGCGATCCCAACGAGCTGAGGCGCACCTTCACCGTCGAGCCTGCCATCGACCTGGCCACCCTGCTCGAAGTGGCCCTGATCTCACCGCAATAAGTAACGCTCAGGCGGGTTTAGTCACGAAGTTGATGAGCCTGCCGGGCACGACTATCTCGCGCACGATCTCCTGACCTTCCAGGTGACGGGCAACGTTCGGCTCGCCCTTGGCAGCAGCCAGCAGCTCTTCCTTGCCGGCGTCAGAAGCAACCTCGATCTGACCGCGGACCTTGCCGCCGACCTGCACGGCCAGCGTGACGGAATCACGCACGAGCGCAGTCGGGTCATGCACGGGCCAGTCCTGCACGTGAACCGATTCGGTGTGGCCGAGGCGGTGCCACAGTTCATCACTGAGGTGAGGCACGATCGGGGCCAGCAGCTTGAGCAGGCTTTCCATGGCCTCACGCCATTCAGGCTGACCGACCATGTCGGTGGTGCGGGCCTTGCTGAGGGCGCTCTGAAGCGTCATGAGTTCGGCAATGGCGGTGTTGAACGAGAATGCTTCCAGGTCCGCGGTGACCTCGGCGATCGCGTGATGCGTGGCGCGGCGCAGTTCCTTCCGGGCCGCCTCGAGGTCGACCTGGCCACCTTCTGCGGGCACGTGCAGCAGGTTCCACACGCGGTTCAGGAAGCGCGATATGCCTTCGATGCCGCGGGTGTTCCAGGGCGCACCCTGATCCCATGGCCCGAGGAACATGAGGTAGGCACGTACCGTGTCGGCGCCGTAGTTCGCGACGAGCGCGTCCGGATCGACGACGTTGCCGCGGGACTTGGACATCTTCTCGTTGTCCTCGCCAAGGATGATGCCCTGGTTGCGGAGCTGCCTGAACGGCTCGCCGTGTTCGATGAAGCCCAGGTCGCGGATGACCTTGGTGAAGAAACGGCTGTACAGCAGGTGCAGGATTGCGTGCTCGGAACCGCCGGTGTAGGTGTCAACCGGGGTCCACTTCGCAGCCAGCTCCCGGTCGATGGGGGCGTCCTCGAGGTCGGGCGAGAGGAACCGGAACCAGTACCAGGAGCTGTCCATGAACGTGTCCATCGTGTCCGTCTCGCGCCGGGCGTGGCCGCCGCAGTTCGGGCAGGTGGCGCTCTGGAAGTCGGGGTGATGCTTCAGTGGCGATTCGCCTGTCGGCATGAACTCGACGTCTTCGGGCAGGAGCACCGGCAGGTTCTCTTCCTTCTCCGGTACCAGGCCGCACTCGTCGCAGTACAGCATCGGGATGGGTGTGCCCCAGTAACGCTGCCGGCTGATCAGCCAGTCGCGCAGGCGGTAGGTGACGCGCGCTTCGCCCAGGCCCTGTTCCTGCAGCCAGGCGATCACGCGTCTGGCGCCTTCGCTGTCTTTGCCGGCTGACAGGCCGTCGAAATCGCCGGAGTTGACCATGATGCCTTCGCCGCCCCAGGCGCCCTCGGCCTGCTCGCCGCTTTCCGGCTGGACGACGTAACGGATGTCGAGGCCGAACTTGGTTGCGAACTCGAAGTCACGCTCGTCGTGAGCGGGTACGGCCATGATCACGCCGGTCCCGTAACCGAGCAGCACGTAATCAGAGATCCAGATGGGCAGGCGTTCGCCGTTGACCGGGTTGGTGGCGTAGGCGCCGATGAACTCACCGGTCTTGTCCTGGGTGTCAGCCTGGCGTTCCACTTCGGATTTGCGCGCGGCTGCCTTGACGTACGCTTCGACGGCTTCCTTGCGGTCTTCGGAAGTGAGTTCCTTGACCAGCGGGTGCTCGGGAGCCATGACCATGAAGGTTGCGCCCCAGAGCGTGTCGGGACGGGTGGTGAACACCTTCAGCTCGTCGCCGCGTTCGCTCTTGAAGGTGACTTCGGCACCTTCGGAGCGGCCGATCCAGTTGGTCTGCTGGGTCTTGACGTTGTCAGGCCAGTCCAGGCCGCTGAAGTCCAGCAGCTCGTCGGCGTAGTCGGTGATCTTCAGGTGCCACTGCGGCATGAGGCGGCGTTCCACCAGGGCGCCGCTGCGGTCGGCGCGGCCGTCGATGACCTGCTCGTTGGCGAGTACGGTCTGGTCAACCGGGTCCCAGTTGACGAACGATTCCTTGCGGTAGGCAAGGCCGCGTTCGAACATCTGCAGGAAGAACCACTGGTTCCAGCGGTAGTAAGACGGATCGCACGTGTTCAGCGTCTTCGACCAGTCGAACATGGCGCCCATCTGCTCGAACTGTCCGCGCATCCGGTCGATCTGGCTGTAGGTGAGGCTGGCCGGGTGCACGGTCTCACCGGCCCGGGCTGCCCTGATGGCAGCGTTCTCGGCCGGCAGGCCGAAAGCATCGAAGCCCATCGGGAAGAACACGTTGTTCCCCCGCATCCGCTTGAAACGTGCGGCAGCGTCCGCCGGCACTTCCGCGTACCAGTGGCCGGCGTGCAGGTTGCCCGAAGGGTAGGGGTACATGGTCAGGAAATAGAACCCCGGCTTGTCCGAGTGAAGGTCCACTTCGTAGATGCCAGTTTCGGCCCAGCGCTCCTGCCACTTCTTCTCGATGCTTGCGGGGCTGTAACGCTCCACCTGTCTGACTGTCTGCTCCGTGTCCGTCATGTCAGTCGCAGTATATTAGCTCTGCGCCCCAATTGCTGGTCTTGCAGGTCAGCCGGCCCGCCGGCCGGTTGTAGACTTGATGAAGTATTGGAGGTACTGGTGGACTTTGATCTGATCGTAATTGGCTCCGGCCCCGGTGGATATCACGCCGCAATCCGGGCCGCCCAGCTGGGACTCAGCACCGCAGTGGTGGAGAAGGGCGACATCGGCGGCGTGTGCCTCAACGTCGGCTGCATCCCCACCAAGGCGCTGCTGCACGTGGCCACCCAGCTCGTCGAGGCCGGCAAGATGAAGGAAGCCGGCGTGGACTTCGGCAAGCCGGAGATCAACCTGCAGAAAGTCGAGGACTGGAAGCAGAGCGTCGTCGGCAAACTCACCGGCGGAGTCAGTGCACTCCTCAAGTCCAACAAGGTGACCGTCATCGAGGGCGAAGCGAGCTTCGCGGACGCGTCGAGCATCAGGGTGGGCGAGAAGACCTACAGCGCAGGCAAGTTCATCATCGCCACCGGTTCCTCACCGGTCACCATCCCTGGTTTCGACATAGATAACGAGAAGGTCGTCGACTCCACCGGCGCGCTTGTCGTGAGCGAAGTACCGAAGCGCTTCCTGGCCATCGGCGGCAGCGCCATCGGCCTCGAGTTCGCTGACATCTACAGTGCCCTGGGCTCCGAGGTGACGGTCGTCGAACTCATGGACCGCATCGTGCCCACAGCCGACATCGATGCTTCGAAAGAACTGCACAAGGCACTGAAGAAGCGCGGCATCAAGCTGCTCACCTCCACTAAGTCCGTAAGCCAGAAGGCGGTCAGGGACGGCATAGAAGTGACGCTCGAGGACAAGGACGGCAAGCAGTCCACCGTCACCGTGGACAAGGTTCTGGTCGCGGTCGGCCGCCGCCCGAACAGCCAGGGCCTGGGTCTGGAAGCCGCCGGCGTTGAAACGGACGGCCGCGGCTTCATCAGCACAAACCCTCACATGCAGACGAACGTCGAAAACATCTACGCCATCGGCGACGTCGCCGCCATGCCGCTGCTTGCCCACAAGGCGATGAAGGAAGGCCTCGTGGCAGCCGAGCACGCCAGCGGCCAGAAGAGCGCATACGACACCATCGTGCCGGCAGTCATCTACACCAATCCGGAACTCGCCTCAGTCGGCATGACGGAAGCGGAAGCCGAGGAAGCCGGGCACAAGGTCCGCGTCGGGCGCTTCCCGCTGGGCGCTTCCGGCCGGGCGATGGCGATGGGCGTCGAAGGCGGCCTGGTCAAGGTCATCGCCGACGAGGAATCAGACATGCTGCTGGGCTTCCACATGGTCGGCCCGCAGGCCGGTGAACTGGTGGCTGAAGCCACCCTGGCGATCGAGATGGGTGCCACGCTGACCGACATCGCGCTCACCCAGCATGCTCACCCGACGCTTTCGGAAGCCATCATGGAGGCTGCTGAGCAGGCTCACGGGCAGGCGATCCACACGTCCAACCGCAAGCCGCGCAAGCGCAGCTGACCTCAGGCGCGCAACAGGAAAGGGGGCCGCTGCATCACGCAGCGGCCCCCTTCTACTGTTCAGGTCATGCGCTCAGGTCGTGTAGTCGGCATTGATGCGTACGTACTCGGCCGTCAGGTCGCAGCCCCAGGCGTTGCCGCTGCCCTCACCGGCGTTCAGTTCAACGCGGATGAGCACGTCCTCCTGCCGCAGCAGCTCGCTGGCGCCGGCCGCATCGAACGGCTGCGGGGACCCGTCGTAGACGGTCACGCCCTGCACGTCAACGCGGGCCCTGGCCGGGTCGAACTGCGCGCCTGACCGTCCCAGGGCCACCACGATGCGTCCCCAGTTCGGGTCGTTGCCGTGCACGGCGGACTTGACCAGCGGGCTGCCGGCGACGGTGCGGGCGGCCTGGCGGGCTTCCTCGTCATTCACCGCGCCTGACACCTGGACGGTGATCAGTTTGGTGGCTCCCTCGCCGTCGCGGGCGATCTTGCGGGCCAGCTCATCAGCCGTGCGCTGCAGGGCCGCGTGCAGTTCCGCCTGGTCGGCGTCTATGAGGTTGCTGCTGAACGCGAACGCCATGTCGTTGGGTGAGGTGTCGCCGTCGACCGTCACCTGGTTGAAGCTGCGGGCGGTCACGTCGCTCCACATCGCGCGCAGGTCGGCCTGGCTCACGCGGGCGTCGGTCATGACGAACGCGAGCATGGTGGCCATGTTCGGGTGGATCATGCCGGAGCCTTTGGCCACGCCCACTACCCGCGCGCCGCCCTGCAGTTCCACTTCAACCTGCTTGAACACCTTGTCGGTCGTGAGAATCGAAGCTGCGAACGCCGAGCTGCCGTCACCCAGGTTCGAAGCCAGCTCCGGGAGCGCGTCCACGATCCTGTCGATCGGCATGCGCTGGCCGATGATGCCGGTGCTGGCAGTAAGGACGGTGGCACCGGATGCGAGGCCCGCCTGGGCGGCTGCTGCTTCGGCCATGCGCAGGTTGTCGTCGATGCCCTGCTGGCCGGTCGAGCAGTTGGCGTTGCCGGAGTTGATTATGAGCGCCTGCACCGGCTCGTCCGAAGCGAACAGTTCACGGTTCCTGGCGACGCAGGCGGCGTGGACCAGGTTGGTGGTGGCCACGAGCGCCCAGTTAAGCGGGGCGTCGGCGACGATGAGGCCCAGGTCGCGTTTGCCTGAGCGTTTCAGACCGGCGCTGATGCCGGCCGTACGGAATCCCTGCGGAAGTTTCACGGCCACCGTCCTTCGAGTTCAAGTCCTGCTGTTTCTTCAAAGCCGTTGGCCACGTTGAAGCCCTGGACCGCCTGACCTGAGGCGCCCTTGCCCAGGTTATCCAGGACCGCATAGGCCTGGATCATGCCGCTGCGGCGGTCGACTTCGACGCTGATGATGGCGCGGTCGCTGCCAGCCACCGCCTTGGTTTCAGGCGCGCTGTCCTGCACGTGCAGCAGCGGGTTGCCGGCATAATAATCGCGGTACAGCTCGAGCAGTCCGGCAGTGTCAGGTGCCCCGACGGGGGAGCGGGTTGACGCAACCGCCAGGATGCCCCGCACCATCGGCACGCGCATCGGCGTGAAGGTGAGGACCGGACGCTGCTGCTCGCCATGAGTGCTCAGGCTGCGGCCTGCTGCTGCGTCCCCGCCTGCCGTGGCAGCGCGGATGCGGCCCAGGGTCGCTTCGATCTCCGCGACGTGCCGGTGCCGGCCTCCGGTGCTGTACGGCACGACTGAATCCAGCGCTTCAGGGAAGTGCAGCACCGGTTTGGCAGCGCGGCCGGCGCCGGAGATGCCGGTGGCGATGGTCACGCTCACGTCAGTTCCCAGGTGACCGCTGGCCGCCAGCGGCGCGAGGGCCAGGGCAGCTGCCGTGGCGTTGCAGCCGGGACTGGCGACGATGCGGGCGCCGGGCAGTTCGTCACGGTGCAGTTCCACCAGGCCGTAGCGGGCCTGCGCGATCAGCTCCGGATGCGGATGCTCCAGTCCGTACCACTCAGCATAGGTGGCGGCGTCCAGCCGGAAGTCGGCTGACAGGTCGATCGCCTGCTTGCCCTGGGCAATCGCCTGCGCTACGAGCGGGGCCGTGGCGGCGTGGGGGGTGGCGAAGAACAGTACGTCTGCGCCGGCGATCACCGCGTCGTTGTCGCCGAAGATGCTGTTGCCGACCTCGAGGCCGGCCAGCTGCGGCCAGGCAGCTGCGAGCGGCTGGCCCAGGTACTGACGCGAAGCGAAGCCGGTCAGTTCGACGTGCGGGTGACGGCCCAGGCGGCGGATGAGTTCACTGCCGCCGTAGCCGCTGGCGCCCAGTATCCCGACCTTCAGTTTCACAGCGGCACCAGGTGGTTCAGCAGGATGCCCTTGTGGGCATGCAGGCGGTTCTCGGCCTGGTCGAAGACGACGCTGCGCTCGTGATAGACGGCTTCCTCGGTGCATTCCTCGCCGTAATGGGCCGGCAGGTCGTGCATGAATACTCCGCGGCTGGACAGGTCGTCGAACCAGTCCGGGGTGATGGTGTAGCCGGCGAAGGCCTTGCGGCGGCGTTCACCCTCAGCTTCCTGGCCCATGGAAATCCATACATCGGTATACAGGGCGTCTGCACCGCGGGCGGCTGCGCGCGGGTCGCGTTCGATGCTCACGTCAGCGCCCTGGTCAGCGGCCCAGGCCATGACCGCAGGGTCGGGATCGAACCCTTCGGGGCAGGCGATGACGAGGCTGATGCCGGTGAGGGCAGCTGCCTCGATATGGGAGTTTGCGACGTTGTTGCCGTCCCCGACGTAAACGACGCGCAGCCCGTCCAGGCTGCCGAACTGCTCCAACAGGGTGAGATAATCGGCGACCGCCTGGGTGGGGTGCTGCAGGTCGGTCAGGCCGTTTATTACCGGTACGTCTGCGAAGCGGGCCAGGTCCGTAACAGTCTGATGCGCGTTCGTGCGCGCCATTATGCCGGCCGTCCAGCGGCTGAGGTTGGTCGCGATGTCACGCGCACTTTCGCGTACGCCCAGGCCGATGCTGTCCTGTCCCAGGAGCACCGAGTGGCCGCCCAGCTGGTACATCGCGATGTCGAAGGTCGTGCGGGTGCGCAGCGACTGCTTCTCGAAGATCATGGCCAGGCTGCTGCCGGCCAGGGGCTGCGGTCGTTCGGATCGCTGCCAGTCCTGCTTGAGTTTCAGCGAGGATTCCAGGAGGCCGCTGAACTCCGCGGCCGTCATCCCGGATAAGGCCAGGAAATCCCGGCCGGCAAGGGACTGAACGATGTGTGAACTCATTGCTGGACTACCTCCGTCAGGCTGTGCAGACGTCCGTTGCACAGAAACCTGAGTCTAGCACCATGCCCTGCATAATTGCAGCCACCCTGCAACCTTATGCAGACGGTCTGCTCAGATGCCCAGCAGGCCGGTGTACCAGCTGATGAGGGCCGGTCCGTAGAACAGCGCGATGAGCGCACCGGCCACCAGGTACGGTCCGAACGGAATCTGCCGGTCGCCACCGAACAGGCGGCTAACGACGCCGAATACCGCACTCAGGATGATCGACGCCAGGAAGGCGACCACGAACGATTCCCAGCCGAGCAGTGCTCCCAGCACCGCGGCCAGTTTCGCGTCACCGAAGCCCATGGCGATCGGCTCGTCCTCGGCCGGGTCGGGTTCAGCGGCGCTTTCCTCGGCCTTGCCGGTGACCAGTCCGTGGATCCACCACCAGAACGCTCCCGCTATCGCAGCGATGCCGCTCGCAGCGAGCGTGCCACCGATCGCCGCAGGCAGGCTGATCGGCAGCACGTAAGGAACCAACACCAGGAAACCCGCCAGCCACACCAGATAGAGGAGGCCTTCCGGAAGCCGCAGCGTGCGCCGGGTCACCAGGTTCAGCAGCACCGAGGCGAGCGCCACCAGCGCACCGGTCTGCCAGCCGAACAGCAGGCCGGCTACGGCTGCCAGGTTCACCTGGTCGAAGCCGATCGGCCAGAGCCTCTCTTTCGTATCCCTGAAGCGGCGCATGGCCAGCCCGCCCAGCCGGTTCACCAGCGTCAGCGCGCCGGCTGCGATCATGGCGCCGGTAAGCGCTTCGCTGAACGACGGCAGGCCGCTGTCCGCCGCGTAGAGGAGGGTGCCGGCCAGTGCCAGCAGCAACCCCGGCAGGGTCAGTGCGTCAGGCAGGGTGAACGTATCCAGGTCGATGAAGGCCAGGATCAAGAGCAGCGCGTAGATGGCGATGAGTGGCAGGAAGGTCAGTCCGTACTCGGTCACGGGCCAGGTCATGCTGATCGCGAAGAAACCGGCAGCCATCAGCAGTTCCACGAACGGGTAGCGGGCGCTTATGGGTTTGCCGCAGCCGCGGCAGCGGGCACGCTGGACCAGCCAGGAAACCACCGGCACAAGCTCCACTGGCGTCAGCCGGCGTTTGCAGTTCGGGCAGGCCGAACCCGGCCAGACTACTGATTCGCCGCGGGGCAGGCGCCAGATGACCACATTGGAAAACGAGCCGATCAGGGCCCCCAGGATTGCGATGATTACGGCACTAAGCAGCGCCAGCTGTGACAGGTCAGTGATCATTGGTCTCCAAGGCCGGCCCGCCGATAGGCCAGTTCCACGCCGGCAGCAGTTCTCATCATGCGGGTGCTAGACTTGCAAACGCTATGAAACGAGTCACGTACATCATACTCGCAGCCGCCGCGCTGGCCGTCCTCGGCTCGCTCAACCTGCAGGCCCAGGCTCCTGCCGCAAGCATCGCCTTCATCAACTCGCAGCAGGCGATCGACGCCCATCCTTCCGGTGCCGCTGCACGTGATATCGAACAGCGCGGAATCGCTGAAATCACGGAGATCCAGGCCAGCCTTAACGCCATAATCGAGCGCGCCCAGGGTGGCGCCACGATCACGCCTGAGGAGCAGGAAGCGTTCCAGACCGGCCAGATCGCCCTGGAATCAACCGCCCAGCGCTATCAGGAGGAAGTCGCTGCAGCTGCGGAGCCCGCTGTCGTTGCAGTTGACACCGCCCTCAAGGCTGTCGCTGCCGAACAGGGTTACACCGTGGTCATCGACTACCTCGTGGCACGTGAAAGCGGCCTCGTCGTCTACGCCCAGGAAGGACTGGACATCACCGAGCTGGTAATCAGCCGGATGCAGTAACGGTTTCAGTCAGGTAACGATTTCAGTTCTTTTCGAGGCTGGCCAGGAACTTGCGGTCAGCCTCTGTCAGTTCAGCTGACCCGAGCAGGTCAGGCCGCCGTGCCAGGGTGCGGAGCAGCGCCTGCTCCCGCCGCCACTGTTCGACTTTCGCGTGGTGGCCCGAGAGAAGCACGTCCGGGACAGCCGCACCTTCGAATGAAGGTGGTCGCGTGTACACCGGATGGTCGAGTATTCCAGTGGAGAACGAGTCCTGCTCGAAGCTTTCGCTCTTGCCCAGTACGCCCGGCAGCAGCCGGGAGGTCGCCTCGATCAGCACGAGGGCTGGCAGTTCCCCGCCCATCAGCACGTAATCACCGATCGACACCTCGCGGGTGACCATTGGCTCGACGCGGCTGTCGAACCCTTCGTAACGGCCGCACAGTATCTGCAGGTGCCGCTTCGTGCTCAGTTCCTCCACCAGCTGCTGGGTGAGCGGCTCACCTGCGGGGGAGACCATGATCACCTCATCCGGGGGAACCGGCTGGCTGGCTGCTTCACTGATCGCCTGAGCGGCGATGTCCACCCGGATGACCATGCCGGCGCCTCCGCCGTAGGGCGGTGCGTCCACCTTGTAGTGCGGGGGCTGCGCGAACTTGCGCAGGTCATGGCTGTCCAGTTCGATGAGTCCAGCCTGGAGTGCCTTGCCGAGCAGGGCATCCTGGCGCCACGCTTCGATGAGGGCGGGGAACAGGCTGTAGACGCTGTACTTCACAGCAGGCCGTCAGGCGGGTCGTTCAGTACGATCTCGCGGTCCTCGACCTCTACGTACGGCGCGTTGAGTGGCACGAGCTGGCCGCCGTAAAGAATCAGGTACTCGTGACCGCTTGCGCCCTGCACTTCCGCTACCCGGCCGATCTCCCGGCCGGCCAGCATGACCGGCAGTTCCAGCAGCCCGGATGTGAAATCGCTGGAGCTGAAGCCGGCAGGCAGGCTGCTTTCCGGCACGCTCAGGTATGAGTTGGTGAGTTCCCGCGCGGTCTCGATCCTGCGGATTCCTTCGAAGTACAGGACGACGCCGCGGTTGTGACTGCGGCGCTCGCGGATGACAAGGCTGCGGGTGCCGTCAACAGTTACTGCAAGGCCGGGCTCGAGCAGCTCCGCTTCGGCAGCACCGGCGGCATGGAAGAGCAGCCCGCCGTCCAGGCCGATGGTACGGCCCAGCCGACCGAGCTGCAGTGCGCGCTCAGTGCTGTCGTTCATGTCGGAAGTATCAGGTGCCGGTGCCGCTTACTCAATCAGCTGGACTTCAACCCGCTGCCTGCCATCAGATGCGGCGCGGGCCAGGGTCCTTATGCTGTTGATGATGCGGCCGCCCCGGCCGATTACCCGGCCGGCGTCCTCTTCGGCGCAGCGGATCTCGATGCGGACGCCACGGGCGTCACGGTGGGTCTCCACCACGGCTGCATCATGTTCATGCACCAGGTTGTGGACTATCAGGGCAACGAGTTCCTGCGGCACGCTTTCGTCCCTTCAGCTGCTCAGGCGGCAGCCTCTGCAGCTGCTACACGCTTGGTGTAACGCTCACGGTTCTTCGCTTCGACGTTGCCGACTTCCACGCCTGCACGCTCGAGGAGCTTGAGTGCGGTGTCAGTGGGCTGCGCGCCCTGCTCGAGCCAGTAGGCTGCACGCTCGGCGTTAATCTTGAGCGGGGTTTCAGTGGTGTTACGCGGGTCGTAATGACCGAGTGATTCGATGTAATCGCTGGAGCGCTTCTTGCGGGAGTCCACGATCACGACACGGTAATGAGGGGTTTTCTTAGCGCCAATGCGCATGAGGCGAATCTTTACCATCTTGCAAATTCCTCCAAGGCTTCGCCACATGTAAAAACGCGGCGCACACAAGTCAGTAATCTTACTACATTCCCGGGCCGGCCGGGGCGAACCACGACGCAGAACGCCTGGCGCTTCAGCCGAGCATCCTCGGGCCGCCACGGCCGCGCTGCTGCTTGCCCAGTTGCTTCATCATCTTCTTCATAGCCTCGTAGTTCTTCATGAGGCGGTTGACATCCTGCACCTGCGTGCCGGAACCGGCAGCGATGCGTTTGCGGCGGCTGGCGTTCAGGAGCTGCGGTTTCTTGCGTTCCTTCTCCGTCATGCTCGAGATGATCGCTTCCACCCGGGCTATCTCGCCTTCGTCGACGTTCGCGCCCTTGGGCAGCATCTTGCTGGCGCCCGGCACCATCTTGAGGATGTCGGTGAACGAACCCATCCGCTTGATGCGCTGCATCTGGGTGAGCATGTCCTGCAGCGAGAAATCCGCCAGGTTCTTCGGGTCGGTCGGCGCCTCGTCGTCTTCTTCAAGTACCTTGGCCTTCTCGATCAGGGTGAGCACGTCACCCATGCCGAGGATGCGGCTGGCGATGCGGTCGGGGTGGAACGGCTCGAGGCCGTCGATCTTCTCGCTCATCCCCGCGAAGAAGATCGGCTTGCCCGTCACGTGACGGGCCGACAGTGCGGCGCCACCGCGGGCGTCACCGTCCAGCTTCGTCAGGATCAGGCCGCTCACGCCGATGCGCTCATCGAACGACCGCGCCACCGGCAGCGACTGCTGACCGGTCATGGCGTCGATGACGAGCATCGACTCGGTCGGCTGCAGGACCTCGTTGAGGCGCGCGAGCTCGTCCATCAGGTTCTCGTCGATCTGCAGGCGGCCCGCGGTGTCAACGATGATCAGGTCACGGAAATCATGCTTCAGGTACGCGTCAAGCTTGGCTTTGGTACGCGCGGCGTCCTCACCGTCGGAAACCTCGAGCACCGGCACGCCGATCTGACGGCCAAGCACCTTCAGCTGCTCACGCGCTGCCGGGCGCTGGGTGTCAGCCGCCACAAGCAGCGGACGGCGGCCCTGCGCCTTGTACTTATGGGCAAGCTTGCCGGATGTGGTGGTCTTACCGGCGCCCTGCAGACCCATCATCAGCCAGATGTTCGAATCAGAATTCAGCGTGGGCTGAACGGACTTGCCACCCAGGATCTCCTGAAGTTCCTCCTGCACGATGGCGATGACGCGCTGGTCAGGCCTCAGTGACAGCAGTGTCTCGGAACCGGTGGCTTTCTCCTGGACGCGCTGGGTGAAATCCCGCGCGACTTCCAGGTTCACGTCGGCCTCAAGCAGCGCCACGCGCACTTCACGGAGTGCGGTTTTTACCTCGGCTTCGGTGAGCCGGCCCCGGCCACGAAGACCCTCGAAAACGTTCTGAAGTTTGTCGCCCAGACTCTGAAACATGCAGCTTCTTTTGTACCACTGATGCGGGCTTCCTGCAGTAAGCGGGCCGTCAGCCGCGTGACTGAGACACACATGAGCCGTAACCGGGCGCATGAACAGCCGCGTCTATAATGACCGGAACGATGAAGCTTCTCCTGTCAATACTCACCGCCGTCCTGCTGGGAGGGGTGGGCCTCGGCCAGGCCGGACTTGCAGACCTGCAGCAGGCTGCGCAGGCCGCCCGGGAATCCGGCCAGCCTGCCCATCCGGACCAGAACGCCTGGCGTGACGCGATCCGCACCGGTGAGCAGGCCCGCCGCGACGAGCCCGAGTCCGCGCAGGTCGCCAGGCTCCTGGCTGAGCTTTACAGCGAGGTCGCCTGGTACTCGCGTGCCTTCGCAACCTGGCTTGACTACAGCGAACTGAGCGGCGAGCCTCCGGCCGCAGAGCCGTTCGCCGAGGCTGCCCACCAGCTCGGCTTCGCCCGTTACAGCTTCGCTGACCTGCAGGGCGCCCTGCATTACTACGACGCCCTGCTTGAGCATCAGCCCGACAATGCCGAGGCACTGTTCTGGTCCGGCAGGATCCGCCTGGAACTGGGCGACGGCGAAGGCGCCGAAGCAGCGTTCGACCGGCTGCTTCAGCTGGACAGTGCTGACGGCGTACCCGTCAGTCAGGCGCAGCTGGCCGGCAATGTGGCCGGCTTCGGACCCGAGGCCGCCCTCGCCTTCTCGCAGGGGATCAGCCTGTACGAAGCGGGCCAGCTGGAAGCCGCGCTGGAGCGGTTCCAGGCAGCGTTCGAAGCTGACAGGAGCTTCGCCGACGCGGCCGTCTGGTCCGGACGCACTGCACTGGAACTGGGCGATCCCGGCCTGGCGGCCGGTTACTGGCGCTGGGCAACCGAGCTGAACCCGGAGGACTCGCGCAGTCAGTACTTCCTCGAACTCGCTGAACGTCAGGACCGCTGGGGCACCGAAGCTGCTGCCGCCTTTGACCGTGGCGCGGAACTGTACGCCGCAGGTGAGCTGAGCGCCGCTCTGGCAGCGTTCGAAGAGGCAGCAGGGCTGAGCCCCGGTTACGTGGACGCGCTGAGCTGGAGCGCGCGCGTGGCCCAGGAACTCGGCCGCCACGACCTCGCTGCTGATTACTGGCAGCAGGTGCTGCGCCACGACCCGGGTGATGAAGGCGCCCGCTACTTCCTGAACCTGGCTGAACAGCGCCTGTCGTTCGGCGGTGACGTCAGTGACGCCTTCCTGCGGGCCCTGGACCTGTACCGCCAGGCAGACTTTGCCGGCGCCGAAGCCGAACTGACAGCCGTGACCGAAGAGTTCCCGGAGTTCGCACCTGCCTGGGGCTACCTGGGCCAGATCCACTTCGCCAGGGGCGAATACCGGCAGGCTGCCGCTGCTTTCGAGCGGGCCCGCGAGTTGGAGCCGGGCAACGATGAATACGTCTTTTTTGCAATGGAAGCAAGGCGCCTGGCGAGGTCACCGGACTGACCGGTTCCCGTGGTAGTATTCGCACTTGTGAATACGGAGCCATACGCAGTAAGCGGGCATTACCGCGCAGCAAAAAACCGCGGCATAACCGCGGTCTCAGGCCCGTACAGGTCAGAAGTTGTCTTCAGTCTGGTGGTGCGCCCGGCAGGATTCGAACCTGCGGCCTTTCGCTCCGGAGGCGAACGCTCTATCCGGCTGAGCTACGGGCGCCTGTAAACAGTTCATAAAACTAGCATCCCGCTGGGAGGAAGTCAAGCAAAATGAACAAGAAGACCAACACTGTCATCATGTGGCTCATAGGTATCGGACTGGTACTTGGCATGATCCTCACCTTCACGCCCAACCTCGGTATAGGTGCGGCAACGCAGCAGGGCGAGGTCGTCATGCGCGTGAACGGTGAACCCGTCACGGACCTGCAGATCAACCAGGTACGCAACGCCAACCCGATCTATTACGCAGTCACTGAAGGCGAAGTCGGCGCAGACCTGGAACTGCTGGCCATGGACGCCGTCATCACCCAGGAACTGCTCCGGCAGGCCGCAGCCAGCCAGCGCGTCTCCAACGGGGAAGTGCGCGACGCCGTCAACGCATTCCGCGAAGACCGCGGCGTGGCCGGCAGCCGCAATGACAGCCAGTACCTTTCGATGCTGGCAAGCTCCGGCTTCGACGACGCAACCTTCCGCGACTACATGCGCGAGCAGCTGCGCCAGCAGAAGTGGGAAGCCTCGATCATCGGCGACGTCGACGTCACCGATGAGGAAGTGACCACTTTCTACAACGTCTTCAGGGACAACTACCGCACCGACGAACGCATCGTCGCCCGCGTCATCGCGGTAGCCGATCAGGATTTCGCCAATGAACTCCGCACCCGCGTCCTGACCGGTGAACCGTTCGCCGAACTGGCAGCGGAACACTCCCTGGACCGCGCTGACCGCGCCGGTGCCCTTGGCGCCACTGCCGGCAGCACCGAGCCGCAGCCAACCGGCCGCGCCGCCCTGCCGACCGCAGTGGCCAACGCAGCCTTCGGCCTGCGCGCCCCGGGCCTCACCAGTGTGGTGACCGCCAACAACATGTACTGGATCGTTCAGGTCGAAGAGTACCTGCCACCGGAACCGCGTCCGTTCGAAGAGGTCGCCGAGACCGTGCGCGCTGACGCGCTGGCTTCACGCCAGGTCGGCCTGGTGTCGGCAGAACTCGAGCGCCTGCTTGGCGAAGCCAATATCGAGATGGTCGGCGACAGCGAATTCACCTACAACAACTACCTTGTCGCCGAAGTCGGCAGCGAGGAGATCCGCGCAGCCGACCTGGCCCGCGCCACCTACGGCAACCCCGAAGTACAGCAGTTCCTCGCCCCCTCGCTGACCTTCCTGATCACCGACATCCTGAAGCCGCAGATCCTCGACCAGCTCATCGACCGTACGGTTGCGTACGTCGGAGCTGCCGAGCTTGATGGCGAGTTCTTCGGAACCGAGCAGCAGGTCGCCCAGCAGGCACTCAACTACGTGGCCCGTGACGTGGTGGTCACCGATGAAGACGTCGAAAGCTACTACGCCGCCAACATCGACAGGTACACCCAGAGCCCTGAAGCGCAGACCGTCAGCTTCGAGTTCGACACGTTCGAGGCGGCAGAAGCGTTCCGCGACGACGTGCTGAGCGGCACCGCACCGACCGACGCAGCGCAGGCCGCCGGCGCGCGCACCCAGGACCTGGGCATCGTGCGTCCCGGACTGAGCGAGCCGGCCATCGACTCGGCCCTGTTCCAGGCGAACTCGTTCGAGGAGATCGACAGCGGCACCCGCGAGATCTCAGATGTCCTGTTCATCGCAGCTGAAACGGCTGACGGCCCGTCCGAAGAGGCAACCGAAGAGGAACCCGCGGAAGAGGCAGACGTTCCGGCCGCTGAAGATGCCGTCAGCACCGAAGCTGAAGAAACAGAAGTAGAGGCCACGCCCGAAGTCGATGCCGACGTGGCAGACGAAGTCCAGCAGGCCGCAGCCGAAGCAGCAGCAACCGTGGTGGACGGAGCAGCCGCGACCGAAGCTCCCGAGGAAGAGTTCGAGGAGCTTGACGTCGAAGCGCTTGAAGAGGCCATGGAAGAAGAGCAGCAGCAGGACCGCTACGTGGTGCTCGTCGCTGACCGCACCTCCGAGCGCGTGCGCCCACTTGATGAAGTCCGGGACCTGGTGAGCGACTCCGTCCGCGCCGAGCTGCGCAACGAAGCCCAGCTCGACTGGATCGAATCAATCAAGGCCGGACTGGAGATTCAGAACCACCTGGAGGTCGCTGCCCCGGCGCAGGACGACCCGTTCGGCGGCATCGACTTCAGCCCCGAGGACGCAACCGGAATCATCGAAGATGAATCCGGCGAAGCCGAGGAAGCCCCAGACGATACCGGCGATACCGACGAGCCTGCAGAGGACACCAGCGAGACCGCAGAGCCCGCGGAAGAAGCCGACGAAACCGACGCCGGCGACGAGGACTGAGCGGATGCCGCGCGCGCTGCTGAGCGTTTCAGACAAGACCGGACTCGCCCCGCTGGCGCGCGGGCTCAAGGATGCAGGCTACACGCTCGTGTCAACTGGCGGCACACTGAAGGCCCTCCAAGACGCAGGCCTTGAGGTGCAGGCCGTCGAAGATGTCACCGGCTTCCCGGAGATGATGGACGGGCGCGTCAAGACCCTGCATCCCCGCATCCACGCTGGCCTGCTGGCCCGGGACACCCCGGAGCACCAGGCTGCGCTGCAGGAACAGGGAATCGAGGCGTTCGACCTGCTGGTCGTGAACCTTTACCCGTTCCGCCAGACCGTGGCCGATCCGGACGTCAGTTTCCAGGCGGCCATCGAGAACATCGACATCGGCGGCCCGGCCATGATCCGAGCTGCCGCCAAAACCCACGAGCGGGTACTCACCGTCGTGGACCCCGCCGATTACGAGCGGGTCCTGGAAGCGGTCAGTGCCGGCGACACGGCCAGCCTGCGCCTGCCGTTCGCCCGCAAGGCGTTCGCGCACACGGCCGCCTACGACGCTGCCATCGTGAGCTGGCTGGACCGCGAAGATGGCCTGGCTGCCCCGAGCATGCACCTGAGCCTGGAACGCGCCGCCGACCTGCGTTACGGCGAGAACCCCCACCAGGCTGCCGCCATCTTCCGCGAGGAAGGCAAGCGCGGCTGGTGGGATGGCGTACAGCAGCACAAGGGCACGGGCCTGAGCTACCTGAACGTCTTCGACGCCGACGCCGCCTGGCGGCTCGTGCACGAGTTCAGCGAAGCAGCCTGCGTCATCGTGAAGCACGCCAACCCCTGCGGGGTGGCGGTGCGCAGCGACATCAGCGAGGCGTACCGGCTGGCATTCGAATGCGACCCAAAGAGTGCGTTCGGTGGCATCGTCGCCCTGAACCGCACCGTGACCGCCGGGCTGGCGGAACAGGTCATGGCCAACCCCAAGGCCGACCTGCTCATCGCACCCGGTTACACGGAGGAAGCGCTGGCAATACTCGGCCGCGGACGCAAGGCGATGCGCGTCCTCGAGGCCGCAGCCCCGACAGGTGATCACTATGAAGTGCGGCGCATCGACGGCGGCTTCCTGGTTCAGGAACGCGACAGCGTCAACGTCGGCCGCGACAACTGGCAGACCGTGACCGAACGCCAGCCGACTGCTGCAGAACTGGGCGACATGGAGCTGGCCTGGATCATCTGCGCCTACACGGGTTCCAACGCCATCGTGCTGGTCAAGGACGGCGTGGCCTGGGGCATCGGTGCAGGCCAGCAGAGCAGGGTCGACTCGGGTGACATCGCCGCGCGCAAGGCTGACGGCCGCGCGCAGGGAGGCGCCTGCGCCAGCGACGCGTTCTACCCGTTTCGCGACGGCCTTGACGCAGCCGCTGCAGCCGGTGCTGCCGCCGTGATTCAGCCAGGCGGTTCAGTCCGTGATGACGAGGTCATCCAGGCTGCGAACGAGCATGGCCTGGCGATGGTTTTCACCGGCCGGCGCCATTTCCGGCACTGAGGTCGACAAGGCCTTGCGCGCTCCAGCGGGCTATTGATACAATACTTTTCGCTCAAGGGACAGGCTGCAGTCAGTCCCAGGCCACCGTTCGGCGGTAGCTCAGTGGCAGAGCGATCGGCTGTTAACCGATTGGTCGTAGGTTCGAATCCTACCCGCCGAGCCAGAACAGAAGGCCCCGTATTGAACGGGGCCTTCTGCTTGTTCCGTTGAACTGATTCCGTCAGCTGACCTGATCGCCCTTGCGCACCAGCCCGCGCGGGTTGGAGACGGCGTGCCGGGCGGCAGCCCAGGCCTGCTTGAGTTCCAGTTCGTCCTGGTCAAGCTGCCGTTCGTCGGCCTCCGCGAAACGGGCCACTTCATCCGTTTTGGCTTTAAGCACCATGTTCAGTACCGCATGCAGTGAGTCACGAACCGCAAGGCCCTCCCGCAGCATGTCCTGGAGTTCCAGGATGCGGTTGACGAGGTCCTCCTGCGGCATGGCTTCGAGTTCGGCACGGGTTCGCTGCATGGTTTCAGTCTACTACCTGTCAGCCTGATGGCGCGCATCCGGCAGCGGCTGAGCCGCGACCTGCAGGAAAGCCGCCCGCCTCAGCCACGTCACCACGCCGAACGCCACCAGCATGCTCGCCAGGTACTTGACCAGGATGTCGGTGATGATCACCTGGTTCATCCAGCCGAACGTTGCGAAGTCCTCGCCGTAGAATGCCAGCACCGTGAAGATGATGGTGTCGAGCGGCGCGCTGACGGCATTCGAACGGGCCACCCGCACCAGCCAGGGCCGGTGCAGCAGCCGCTGGTAGATCTCGGTATCGGCCGTTTCGGCGATCAGGATGGAGATGAACGCCACGACCACGTAACGCATGGGCGTACCGACGGCCATGGACATGATCACGTTGGCGACTGCGGCGGCGGCGATCATCAGGTAAACGTTGCGGCGACCGTAACGGTGCACCCGGTCGCGCTGCGTGAAAGTGACGCCGAAGAAGAACGTGCCGACGTTGACCAGGAAGAAATCGCCCACGGGAAGGAACGAATCGAGGGTGTAGTTGGCGAGGACCGTGCAGGTCGTGTAGACGGTCATGGCTGACAGCATGTCGCCACGCTCCGGGCTGAACAGCCGCAGCGCCAGGGTGACGGCGAGTGCCACCGCCGGAGCGAGCAGCCAGGCGGCGGTGTGGTCGGGGGAGACCTGCAGCAACTGATTCAGGCCCAGGCCGAGCAGACCGCCCAGGATGATGGCGGCTGACAGCTCCCGCGCCCTGAACTCCCGGGAGAGCGGGTGGAGGATGCCTGAGAGCATCGCTCCGAAGAAGACGATCGTGGGCAGCGGCAGGGACTCGGGTGGGTTCTGGCCGAAGCGGGCCAGAACGAGCAGCAGAAGACTGCCCGCCTGAACTGCAAGCAGGGTCAACTGGAAGAAGATGTGCTGAGTGATTCTGGCAGGCATACGAGGTCTCCGCCCGGCCCTTCAGTCATGTTGCAGGGTCCGGAAGCGGTATGTCACCTCCCGCCGGAAAGCATTGTAGCAAGTCGGTAATCTTCCGTGACGGTTGCCCGAAAGTGCGCGAAAACGTTGGCTATACTTCTGCTCATGGCATGGGGAAACCTGCTTACGGGGGTGCCGCCTGCGATCGGGAGAGGAAGAACACGGGATGGATTCATTCTTTGTACAGATTGGTTCGGTGCAGGGAACCGAGGTCAACAATGTTGACCGGATGGTTTCCTACGCAGCCACGCAGCTGGGACTGGTGATCAGGGACGCGGAATGCACCGACGACTGGAAAGCCTACAAGGCTGTCCTGTCGGGCGAGCAGAACACCGTGACGCATCTGCTCAGCCTGGTCGTGAGCGCATACCCCGCAGCAGAGATCAGCCTGAAGCCAGTTCACTGAAGGTCGGAAACACAGCAGGCCGCAGGGGCGGCCGCGCACGCTGAGGTTGGGAGGCCGCAGCGTGCACACACAACAGACAGCAAGAGTGAGGGCCGGATCTTTAGAAAGAACCGGCCCTCACTCTTTTCTGTGGTCGGGGCGGGAGGATTTGAACCTCCGACCCCATCGTCCCGAACGATGTACGCTACCAGGCTGCGCTACGCCCCGACGCAGAAGTCACATTCTAACGCCCATGCTGCCGGTGGTCAAGAAGAACTGAAGCCGTCTTCCGGGTCCTCCTGCCGCCCGGGCAGGCTGTCTTCGAAACGTTCGACGGCCCCCGCGACGGCAGGCGGCGGGAAGCCGCGTCGCGCCAGGAACGCCCAGGCGCGGGCGCGGTCTTTGCGCGGATCGTCGCTGCGCGTGAACCGCCAGGCGTTGCGGACCAGCAGATCCAGCGCCACTTCCTCCTGTTCCGCTTCAGAAAGCCGGGACAGTTCCGCTTCCACGAGTTCCTCATCCACACCCTTGCGCAGCAACTCACCGCGCAGGCGCAGGCTGCCGTAGCGTCTGGCACGGAAATGGACGAACTGGCTGGTGAACGCTTCATCGTCCACGAACCCGTATTCGCGCAGGCGCCTGAGCACCGACTCGGCAACCTCGGGAGTGGCTTCCTTGCGCAGCATGCGTTCCCGCAGTTCCTCCTCGGAGTAAGCACGCCGGCCCAGCAGCCACAGGCAGTAGTTCCAGGCGCGGGACTCGTCCATAGTCAGCGCAGGACGCTGGAAGGATCCAGCCTAGCTGCGCGGCGCGCAGGCAGGAGCGAGGCGACCACCGCAGTCACGATGGAAACCAGGCACACCCAGGCGATGTCGAACGCACGGATGTCAACCGGGAGCTGGGTGATGAAGTATAGGTTGCCGGGCAGGGGGTACGGCTGGTACCTGAAGTAGAGGCTGACGAGCACGCCCAGGATGGCCCCCAGGACAGTGCCGGTGGCTCCCAGCAGGAAGCCCTCGAGTGTGAAGACCCTGAGCACCTGACGCTCCGAGGCACCCAGGGCACGCAGGATGCCGATCTCCGTGGTCTTCTCGGCCACCGTCAACACCAGGATGTTGGCTATGCCCATCGCGGCCACCAGGACGATCAGGAAGACCACCACTGTGATGAGCGTGCGCTGCAGTTCCAGCTGGTCGATCAGCCCCGAGAACAGGTTCTGCCATGAACTGGACAGCATGCCGTACGAAGCGCCGAGGCGGCGGGCTATGTCGCCGGCAGCCGCGGGGTCACTCACCCGCACGTGGAAGCCGGAGATCATGCCGGGCTGACCCAGGAACTCCTGCAGGGCAGGGATGGACAGGTAAGAGGTCACGTTGTCGATCAGTTCGTTGCCCACCCTGAAGCTGCCCGCAACGGTAAACGTCTGGCGGCTGCCGCTTATCTCGCTGATCATCACCTCGCTGCCGCCGAACACGCCCAGCTGCCGCACGGCCAGCGATTCCCCGAGCACGATGCCGTCATCGCTCGCCAGCGCTTCCTGCTGGTTCCGCAGCACGGGCAGGTCCAGCACCTGGCTCTCCAGCTCCGCGTCGATGCCGATGAGCTGGGTGAAGCCCTGGCGGGCGCTGATGCCCTCCAGGGTGTTCGCGCGCCGGGCGATCAGCGCCTGGGCGGACAGGAACGGAGCGGCCGCTATTACGTCGTCTTCGTCGTTCAGTGCCTGCAGGATGAGGTCATCCTGCTCGAGCAGCGAACCGTCGTAACTGCTGAGCGTCACGTGCGGGGTTGCCTGCAGGGTGCTGTTTATCAGTTCGTCGATGAAGCCGTTGGTGAGTGACAGCGCCGTGATCAGAACCATGACGCCCACGGCGACGCCCAGGGTGGTGATCACGCTCTGAAGCGCGCGCCTGCGGATGTGCCGCATGGCGAGGAAGAGCGTGAAAGGCCGCCGCATCAGCGCAGTTTAACAGGGGCACGGTGAAGTTCTATAAGCGGACTGGTCAGTTGGCCGGTACGCGCACGGCAAAAGCCGGCACCACGTCGAGCAGTGGCTCGGGCTGTTCAAGGATGATGCCTTCACGCCCGTAGCGGATGACCTCGAGCTCCACTTCGCGGACGCCCCAGCTGAGTGCTGTGGACAGGTCCTGGAACCAGACGTCCACCTGTTGCTGCTTGCGGATGTGCATCGTGTCCTCGACTATGAACAGGCCATGACCGTCGAGCGTGTCCTGGAACGCTCCTGCGCCGCGTCCGTTGCCGAAACCGCCCAGGTCGCGGATGCGCACCAGCGAACCATAAGGCAGGTCCGAGCCGATCAGGTCACGGCTGGCAGCGATGATGCCGAACCGTGTGGCAGCGCCAGTGGCGGTGATGTTCGGGTTGCCGAAAGTCTGCGACGGCAGGGAGTTGTAGGCGGTGGCGCGCAGCTGCAGGCGCAGCGGGCCGGCCGTTCCCTGGACCGCGGGGGCCGAAAGGCCCTGCCTGGGTTCAGCGAGAGCCTGCACTTCAGGTACCAGTACAAGTCCGCGGTTGTCCGAGGCCGGCTGACTGAACGAAGTCAGCATCATGATTGTGATCAGCAGCGAGACAGCAATGCTGCGCTTCTGGAGGTCCATTCTCACTCCCGGATGGGAGGGTAGCACGGGCTGGTGAGAAGGTTCAGTCTCCCGGGGACACAATTGAGCGACTGGTGACGGCTGACCCTGCCACTCGCGTGCACCAGCCGTATAGTCCGAATCGAGATGGCAGCTTTCCCCGGAGTACTGGCTATGCCTGGAGTTCTGATGAACTCCTTCCTCGGTTCACGTCCTGACAGAAGCATCCCGGTGGCGAGCCAGGAGACCCTGACCGTCATCGCCCCCATGTACAACGAAGAGAACGGCGCCCGGCGCTGCCTGGCTTCCATCCTCAGGCAGGACGTGCAGCCGGATCAGCTGGCGATCAGCATCAACGGCGGCAGTGACAACACTTACGCCGTGGTCACCCGCATCCTGGGGGAGTACGGGTACAGCCGCAAGGCAGCGGACATGCTGGACGGCCTGGACGCGCGCTTGGAGCGCTGGCTTGCCCCCGGCGGAGCTGCCAGCGTCGTGCTGGTCCACTACCGCTCGAGGACGGCCAAGTCAGAGAGCATCAACAACCTGTTCGACCGCCGGCTCGTCGCGGGCGACCGGGTGCTCCTCGTCGACGGGGACACCATCCTGCATCCCGGGTTCGTGCGCGCCATGCGCCAGAACTTCTACCGCTTCAGCACCAGGACAGTGGGTGGCAGGAAACGCCACGTCATCGAAGATTACGCCCTGGTGTCCGGCAGCGTCAGCTCCTGGTTGCCGCAGGGCGCACCGGTCTGGCAGCGGATAGTCTCCAGCGGCCGGCGTGCCGAGTATGCGTTCTCGACGCTGCTGCGCAAAGGCCAGTCGAGCCAGCCGGGCAGCTCGGCCATCTTCGCCAACTCGCGGCTGTTCACGGTGGTCGGCTGCGGCTTCACGGCCCGGCGCGAACTGTTTCCCATGCCTGACAACACCCGAACCGAAGACCACGAGTTCACCCTTGAAGTGCAGAACATGCCGCTCACCGAGGTCGAGCTGGAACCTGCGGTACTGGACAGCATGGGCCTGCGCCTGCACATAGGCGACCGGCTGGTCCGGCCGAGCGAAGTGTTCGGCGCTGACGAGCTGATCATCCTGCGCACTGGCGGCAACGCCCGCTTCGTACCCGAAGCGCTGATGCTGACTGAAGACCCGTCGTCGCTCAACGGGCTGCTCAACCAGGTGGAACGCTGGAACGGCGGCGGCCTCGAGGGCGCGCTCGGCCGGATCGGCCGCAAGCTGCGTCCCAACGTGGCGTTCGCCGTCTGGCTGGCCCAGGCCGAGAACCTGCTCGGCATCATCCTGCTGCTGTTCGTACTGCCCAACCTGATCGCACTCAACGTGGTCAACCCCAGCATCGGCATGTCAGGGACTGCCCTGATCACCTGGTTCGTCATCGACCTGGTCTTGAGCTTCCTGCTGAACACCGCCGGCTTCCGCCTGCAGAAGCTGGCGCGCGGAGGACCGCGGCACGGCGTGCTCGGCTGGGCTTTGCGGCAAAGCCTGATGACCTTGCCGGCCTACCTGTTCATCCGCTACCTCAACCCGTTCGCGTGGCTGGGAGCCGCGACCGAAGTCATACCCGCCTGGATCAGGCGTCAGCGTGGCCGCAGCACGGCCGGCACAGGCGCAGTCGCCTGGGAGCGGCCCCGCGGGGCACGTGCCAGCCTGCGCACCCAGGGCGCGATGGTGTCGGTACTGGGGCTGTACCCGCTGCTCAGCGGCCTGGTGGTCGCGCCGGTCATCAACCCGGTCAACGCCACGGGCTGGCAGCTCACCTACTCGCGCAGCGTGGTGGACATGGACGATCACCGCTCGCTGAGTCCGCTGCCCGTGCGCGCACAGGGTGTCGCCCCGACCTACTGCGATGCCGGCGCTCCTGGCGTAGTCCAGATCAGCCTGGCGGACAGCGCGGTATCCGCCTACAGTCCACTCGGGCTGTGGGACATGCTGGCGCTCGGCCGCCTGGCGCCGCTTCTGCCACTGATAGAACAGGCAGCGGCGTCGTACGGCCTTCCTGTCACCGACGTGCTGCAGGTGTTCATGAACGAATCCCTGTTCGACCCGCTGGCCCACGGGCCCACGGGCGACCTTGGTCTGGCGCAGCTCACCTCGGACGCGCTGACACTGCTGGACGCGGCTTCGAACGACCCTCGCTCGGTGATCTACAACCCGAGCCTGTTAAGTGCGGGCAGCAACGTGTTCGACCCTGTGTTCTCAGCCTGCGCGGGTGCGGCGAAGCTCGCGTGGGCGTACGACCAGCCGCGCGTCCGCAACCTCGAGCAGGCGTACGCGCTCTACATCAACCCGGTGCACGGCTTCGTGAACGGCCGCATCGGTGACATCTGGATCCCGCTCGTCGCCCAGATGCAGGCACTCGAGCCGAACATCCAGCGTCTGGCCGCCGTCTACGCGCAGTACCAGCGTGACCCGCAGGTGCTCACGCAGTACGAGCGGCGCCTGGTTGAGGTCAGCCTGCAGGTTGCTGACAACAGCACCGACCTGCGGACCGCTTATGCAACGTCATTTGAAGTGATTTCTGAAGCCCGGATCGACGACCGGGACGTGTACCGCCAGGTGCTGAATCAGCTGTTCAGCCCGACCATCGCGGGCGTCACGCCCTGACGGTTGCCTGAAGCCCGCTTACCGTTCTGAAGCTGCGAGTTCGCCGCCCAGGTGGGGCAGTACATCCTGGAAGCTTGCCAGAGTCGCGGCGCTCGAGTTGATGCGCCAGTCGGTTTCCTTGTTCTCGTTGAACCAGACGATCGCGTCCAGGCGGGGGTAGCTGACGCTGTCAGCGAACATGTCCACGACCCACTGACCCTTGTTGCCGCCCAGCTCAGCGGAGGCGGTTTCGGCCATCCACAGCGGCTGGCCGCCAAGGGCGGTGATTCGGCTGTAACCGAGTTCAAGTATTTCTGCGAACGACTGCCAGCCGATGTAACCCCTGACCTGACCCCAGTTGTAACCGTCCAGGGCGAGTACATCCACGTAGGCTGCGCCCGGGTAGTAGTGCTCCATGCGGTTGGCTTCGGTACGCGGCTCATCAAGCACGTTCGGTGACCAGACCCAGCTGACGTTGTGGGCGCCTTCGGCCGTGAAGATGTCGACCATCCGGCGCCAGGCGATGACCAGGTTGTCCGGGTCGCCGTTCCAGGAGGTCCAGTTTCCGTTCATCTCAGGGAAGGGGCGCAGGTAAACGGGCTGCCCGTACTCTGCGGCTCCGACAGCCCAGCTTCTGATGTATTCGTCCTGCGCGCCTGCAGCGATGCTGGCGACGCTCACATTGCTGGGCTGCCAGCTGATCAGCGGCAGGCGGCCGCTGGCACCCAGGGGCGCCACGAGGTTGCTGTCCCACTCGTTGTCGAAGCTCATGAACCAGTGCACGATGTCCAGTCGCCGGCCGATCGCCGTCTCCAGCTCCAGGACCGGCTGCATCCCGCCCCACACCCCACCGTAGGTGTAGGCACCGAACTTCAGGTCAGGGTTCGGGGAGCGGCTGAATGCCGTGTCCAGGCCGTCACCCTGCGCGCAGGCGCCGAAGAGGAGCGCCATGAAGGCGGCCAGAACTGCGGTCCTGATGCGGAAGTTGGCTGGTCGGACTGCGAACATGCTCGGTCCTCGGGCCGGACGCAAAATGAAAGCGCCTCAAAGCCTGTGGCAATGGGCACTCTGACCGAACGGATTCGCCTGAAAGAATCACAGCAGTGGCCGGTTGCGCTACTAGCTCCACCAGTCCCAAGCGCCCAAATGCAGGAGTGGCTTCTCAGCTTCCAACAGCTGCATGATCACCGGACTGGCCGGGAAATCACACAACTGGTGTCATTTTAACCCGCGCAGCTATTACAGAAAACTGATTAATGTCCCGCCTGACCTATGATGGACAGGTGAGTAAAGAAGCCGGCAAGGAAGAGTTCAGTTTCGACATCAAGGCAGAACACGGTCCGGCGCGACTGGCCGAACTGACCACGCCGCACGGCGTGCTGCAGACCCCCGCCTTCGTGGCGGTCGGGACGCGCGCCACCGTCAAGGGCGTGACCAGCGAGCAGGTGAAGGAAACCGGCACCCAGGTGCTGTTCAACAACACGTACCACCTGTATCTGAGACCTGGCAGCGAGACGGTCAGCGAGCTGGGTGGTCTGCACCGGTTCATGAACTGGGACCGGCCGATCATGACCGACTCGGGTGGCTTCCAGGTGTTCTCGCTGGGTGCCGGCATCGAGCACGGCGTGGGCAAGATCGCCAACATCTTCCCGGGCGAGAAAGCATCGGCAGATGACCGCCGGGGCCAGCCCGGCGAGTCGTTCGTGAAGGTAACGGAGGAGGGAGTGCACTTCCGCAGTCACATCGACGGCAGCAGTCACTTCTTCACACCCGAGCTTTCCATAGGCGTACAGCGCGAACTGGGCGCCGACATGATCCTGGCGTTCGACGAGTGTACCAGCCCGCTGCACGACGTGGAGTACACGCGCGCCAGCATGGAACGCACCCACCGCTGGGCGGAGCGGAGCCTCAGGCATTTCCAGGAGACCAGTGACCTGCACGGCTACCGGCAGTCTCTGTTCGGAATCGTCCAGGGCGGAGCCTTCAAGGAATTGCGCCAGGCCAGCTCTGCGTTCATCGCGGGCATGGACTTCGACGGAATCGCCATCGACGGGAACCTGGGGCGCACCCACCAGGACATGCACGACGTCATCGACTGGACGGTAGCTGAACTGCCGGCCGGCAAACCACGTCACCTGCTTGGCATCGGCGACGTCGCAGGCGTAATCGAAGGCGTGGCACGCGGCTGCGACACGTTCGATTGCGTCAGCCCTACACGCAACGCCCGCAACGGTGGTGCGCTGCGCCGCTTCGACGACGACGGTAACCGGCTCGGCAACTTCAGACAGAACTTGCGCAACGAGCGCTTCGCCCGCGACGACCGGCCCATAGACCCTGACTGCGACTGCCATACCTGCAGGAACTACAGCCGCGGTTACCTGCGGCACCTGCTCAAGGCGGGCGAGCAGCTGGGCCAGCAGCTGGCCACGATCCACAACCTGCGCTTCATGGCCCGCCTGTTCGAGGACATCCGCGCGTCACTTGCAAAGGGGACGTTCGACGAACTCAGGCGCGACTGGCTGGGTCAGGCAGACTGAATTTCAGAAATTGCGTTCAAGCAGGTTGATGACGGTGCCATCCTGCAGCACGTAACGGACCACGCCGACTGACGGCACGAAGTAGGCGTCCAGGACGGTCTGGCCGCCGGTGCTGGTCACCGTTACCTGGCGGATCTGGAAGGCGTTGAAGCGCCCGGCGGGGGTTTCCACTCCCTGGGTACCCAGTACTTCCGCCGACATGGTCAGTCTCAGGTCCTGGATGGTTGAAGTGCTCTGCCACTGCTGTCCCGCGACGAACGGGCCGGGTGCGTAGGCGAGCAGTGGCGGGCTGTAGGAGAGCACCGAACCGCCTGCTGCCGTGCCCACGTGGTGCACGCCGTCCGGGGCGTACACGAGGTAATCCTCAGATACCGCCTCGCCGTGCAGCCAATGGGTGAGTACCATGACCTGCTGCCCGCTGAAGTCGCGCGGGCCCGACAGTGTCTGGGTTTCACCGTTGGTGTAGGTCCAGCTGAAGCCGGGCTGCTGCGGGTGATAATCCTGTGCGGCAGCGAAGCCGGCCAGGAGGAGCAGCAGTGCCAGCAGGACCTTCTTCATTCCTGCGGGTTGCCGTTCAGTTCGGCAGCGCGCAGGCTTGCCTGCTCCACCGCTTCCATGAGCGAGAAGCGGAGCCCGTGCTGCTCCAGCGCCCGTACGCCCGCGATGGCCGTGCCGCCGGCGCTGGCCACCTCGTCCTTCAGTGCCGCCGGCGTGTCCGCCTGCAGCAGGAGTGCCGTCGCCAGCAGGACCTCGCGCGACAGTTCGCGCGCTGCCTGGCGGGGCAGGCCGGCCCGGACGCCGCCGTCAGCGAGCGCCTCGGCCACGACCGCTGCGAACGCGGGGCCTGAGCCGGCCAGGCCGGTGAAGGCGTCGAACTGTTCTTCAGGCAGGCGCCAGACGCTGCCGATCGCTTCGAACAGCTTGCCGGCAAGCTCGGTGTCCTGGCGGGTGGCATCTTTCGAGTGGGCCAGGGCGGTCGAGCTCAGACCAACGCGGGCACCGAGGTTGGGCATGGCGCGGATTATCCGCCCGCTGCCCAGGTGTTTCTGCAGGCTGGCAAGGGACACGCCGGCCAGCAGCGAGATGAAGGCCGCGCTGCGCCTGCCGATGACCGGTGCGACCTGGCGGAACGACTGGGGCTTGACCGCCAGCAGTATCCGCTCGGCAGCTGCCAGCCCGTCATCGTCCACGGCGCGGACGCCGTACTTTTCAGCCAGCTCGACTGCCCGCATCGCGTTCGAATGCCAGATCCCGACCTGACCGGCCTGCAGCACACCGGCTTTCAGGGCGCCAGTCAGGACGGCGCCGCCCATGCGGCCGGCGCCGACGATAACTAAACTGATGGGTTCACGTGCACTCACAGAAGCTCATGTTAACCGGTCAACCCATAGGGCTGAGGTGAAATCCTACCTGATGCCCGGGGGCATGACGGACGCAGGCGGTTCCGGCAGGTTGGCCGGCATCGGCACGCCTTCCAGGCGCTTCACGACGCCGTTCTCGTTGCAGCCAACGAAGAACGGGCAGCGGAGGCACTCGGACCAGACGCGCGGATGCAGCTCCCGAGTCTTGTCGATCAGCCGGAAACCACACTTCTCGAAGAACCCGACCTCGTAAGTCCATGCGAACAGCACGGGGATGCCCACCCGTCTGGCTTCCTCCTCGCAGGCCTGTACGAGTGCCCTGCCCACCCCCTTGGCCTGGACGCCGGGGGCGACGCACAGGCCGCGTACCTCGGCGATGTCACCCCACAGCACGTGCAGGGCGCCGTTGCCGGCGAAGACCGGGCCGTCTTCGGTATGGATCTCGGCCACGAAGAAGTCGCGCAGGTTCTCGAATATGTTCTGCATGGGCCGCACGAGCATGCGTCCCTGACCTGCCCAGTGAGTGATGTTGTCGAAGATCAGCGGCACGTCGCCTGCGCCGGCCGGGCGGACCGTGACCTGGCCGGTGAGTTGAGTTGCAGGAGCAGGCGCGGTGTTCATGCCGGGTTCAGCTGCCTGCGGGCGGCTTCAAGCTGCAGCCTTACCTGTCCGGTGCCGGTGCCGCCGAAGCTCTGGCGCGCGTTCACAACCGATTCAAGTTTCAGCACTTCATACACGCCGTCATCGATGCGGGCCTCGACCTGCTGAAGCTGAGCCAGTTCAAGGTCCTGAAGGTCCTTGCCGTCACGGATCGCCAGCGCCACCAGTTTGCCGGTCACCTCGTGGGCCGCGCGGAACGGCAGGCCCTTGCCGACCAGGTAATCAGCCAGGTCGGTCGCGTTCGAGAAACCGCGGCCGGCGGCATGGTACATGCGTTCGCGGTTGATCTGGACCTTCCCGAGCATGTCGCCGGTCAGGCGCAGGCAGACGAGCAGGGTGGTGGCAGCGTCGAAGACGCCCTCCTTGTCCTCCTGCATGTCCTTGTTGTAGGCGAGCGGCAGGCCTTTCATCGTGGTCAGCAGGCCCATGAGGCTGCCGTAGACGCGGCCCGTCTTGCCGCGGACCAGTTCGCTGACGTCGGGGTTCTTCTTCTGCGGCATGATGCTCGAGCCGGTGGTGTGGCTGTCGGGCAGTTCGATGAAACCGAACTCCTGGCTGGACCAGAGGATCAGTTCTTCGGACATGCGTGACAGGTGCATCATGCTGATGCTGCAGGCTGCCAGCAGTTCGAGGGCGAAGTCGCGGTCAGAGACGGCGTCGAGTGAGTTGGCTGCCGGGCGGTCGAAGCCGAGCAGCTCTGCCGTCCGCTCGCGGTCGATGGGGAAGCCGGTTCCCGCGAGTGCACCTGCGCCCAAGGGCGAGATGTTGGTGCGGGCGAGTGAATCGCGCAGGCGGTCCGCGTCGCGGCCGAACATCTCGAAATAGGCGAGCAGGTGGTGGGCAAGCAGTACCGGCTGGGCGACCTGCAGGTGGGTATAACCCGGCATGATGACGTCCAGGTGTTCCTCGCCGAGCGTGACCAGGACGCCGCGCAGCCTCTCAAGCTCGTCTATGAGCTGCTCGGTGTGTTCGCGGACCCACAGGCGGAAGTCGGTCGCCACCTGGTCATTGCGGCTGCGGGCCGTGTGCAGTTTGCCGCCCAGCGGACCGATCTTCGTCGTGAGGGCGTGCTCGACGTTCATGTGCACGTCCTCGAGCGCTTCCCGCCACTGAAATTCACCGGAATGGATGTCGGCCAGTACGTCGTGCAGGCCGCTGATGATGGTCTCAGCTTCGTCAGCGGTCAGGATGCCCGCTTCCTGCAGCATGGTGGCGTGGGCGACGGAGCCGCGGATGTCATGTTCCGCCAGCGCCCGGTCTACGCTTATCGACGCGTTGAAGCTGGCGACCAGCTCATCGGGCGCTTCGCTGAAGCGGCCGCCCCACATTGCCTGGGATTTCTTCTCCGTCATGCCCGGTACTGCCAGGTGCCGCCGACCTTCTTGCTCAGCCGGTGCGGGCTGTCCGGCTGCGCTTCGTAGCCCAGCCGGCGGTACCAGGCGAGGTCGGCGCTGTCGACCTTCTCCAGGCTCAGCCGCGGGATGTTGAGCCTGATGGCCAGTGCTTCGACCTGGGTCATGAGCCAGCGGCCGTGACCGTCGCCGCTCTGGTCGCCGCGCAGCACGGGTTTGCCGAGCTGCCAGCCGCCGGCGGTGTCCTGCCAGGCGAGGGCTGCGACAGGACCGTCGTCATCCTCGAAGTACAGGGCGCCGCCGTGTTCGATGCGGTCACTCAGCTGTTCGCTGCTGATGCTGGCCCCGTTGCCCCTGTACAGGCCCGCGAGCCTGGCGGCGTCGCCCAGTGAGGCGCGGCGCAGCTGTGGCCGTACGAACTGCGCAGAGGGGCCCGTGGCGGGTTCGGCCACCTGGCTCATTTCGAGTCCGCAAGCTGCCGCTGGATGCGCAGCCGCAGTGCGTTGAGCTTGATGAAACCATCAGCATCGGCCTGATGGTAGACGTCGTCTTCCTCGAACGTGACCACGTCCTCGCGGTAGAGACTGTTGGGCGACTTGCGGCCGACGGTGCTGGCGCTGCCCTTGTACAGCTTCAGACGGGCGGTGCCGGTCACGGGCTGCTGGATGTGGTCGAACAGCACCTGCATCGCCTCGCGCTCAGGTGAGAACCAGAAGCCGTTGTAGACAGCTTCGGCGTACTTGGGTGCGAGTTCGTCGCGGAGCTGCAGAGCCTTGCGGTCCAGGGTCAGGCTTTCGACGGCCTTGTGGGCGTGGAACAGCAGGGTGCCGCCGGGGGTTTCGTAGCAGCCGCGTGACTTCATGCCCACGAAGCGGTTCTCGACGATGTCGATGCGGCCGACGCCGTGCCTGCCGGCGATCTCGTTCGCCTTCGTGAGCAGCGCTACGGGCTCGAGGCGTTCGCCGTTGATGGCGACCGGGTTGCCGTGCTCGAAGTCGATGTCCACGTACTCGGGTTCGTCGGGTGCGTCCTCGGGGTTGACGGTCAGTTTCCACATGCCGTCGGGAGCCTGTGCCCAGGGGTCTTCCAGGATGCCGCCTTCGTAGGAGATGTGGAACAGGTTGCCGTCGGTGGAGAATGGTTTCTCCTTCGTGACCGGCACGTCGATGTCGTGTTCGCGGGCGTAGGCGATCAGTTCTTCGCGGCCCTTCAGGTCCCATTCGCGCCAGGGGGCGATCACCTTGATGTCTGGGTTCAGCGCGTAGCTGGACAGTTCGAAACGGACCTGGTCGTTGCCCTTGCCGGTGGCGCCGTGAGCGATGGCGTCCGCACCTTCTGCGGCAGCTATCTCGATCATCTTGCTGGCGATCAGCGGACGGGCGAACGAGGTGCCGAGCAGGTAGTAGCCTTCGTAGGTGGCGCCGCTGCGCAGGACGGGGAAGACGTAATCGTTGACGAACTCGTGGGTCAGGTCGACGGCGAAGGCCTTGCTGGCGCCGGTCTTCAGTGCCTTGACGCGCGCCTGTTCTACTTCGTCGCCCTGGCCGATGTCGGCCGTGAAGGCGATGACTTCGGCGCCGTACGTTTCCTTGATCCAGGTGAGGATGACGGACGTATCGAGTCCGCCTGAATAGGCCAGGACGACCTTGTTTATCTTGCCGGTTTGTTCGTCAGCGTTGCTAGTGGACATTTTTCTTTCGCCTCCTGGCAAAAACAGAAAGGGCACTTCCGCCACTGTGGGCACGAAGCGATGGACCGCGTTTGCAGCGGTCTGTCAGCGTCGGGCGCGGGGGCAGTTGTGCTCTGGTCTCGTCATTGCCTTCACTGGCTGATTGCAATCTTATGCAATATCGCCGGATAGCATGCAATCTAGCACAGGCGCGCGCGGCGGTCAACGCGCCTGTGCTTAATCAGCCCGGCTGCAAGCTGAAATCAGGCTTCTATACGGCGTCCGTACGCAACTGCTGCCTCGGGGTTCGCTGCGAGCAGCCTGCGCATCCGGCGGCGGTACGACACGAATTCCACGATGTATGCCGCCAGGTTGATTGCATAAAGTACACCCAGGGCGATAAGCAGCGCAGTCATGCTCAGGTCCAGCAGGGGAGTGGCGAACGCCAGGCGCCAGATAAGGTCCACACCGAACAGACCCCAGGGCGCGAGGAGCAGGATGCCCCACACCTCGTCGGCCATTCCCGAACCGGGCACCAGCAGGGCCAGCAGGTGGTAGCCGGCCGAGCGCGGAGCGTTGCGCGCCATGCGCGGCCGCGGCACCAGTATCCACAGCAGTGTGATGACACCCAGCAGCAGGTAGACGCCCAGCAGCACGTACCAGATCCACTGAGCCGGCAGCCAGCGCGCTTCTACGTTGAACGCGGCCAGCGGCTCCGTGAAGAACGTGCCCAGCGCCTGCTGCCAGTTGCCGCGCATGGCCGACTGGAAGTCGTGGCTGGTGGGCGTTATAAGAGCAGGCTGGTCGATTCCGGCCCGCACCTGAAACAGCGGCTGTGCCGCCTCGTCACCCAGGTTCCACCTGATCGCACTCAGGCCCGGGGAATGACGTGCCGCAGCCTCGAAGAACTCTTCGTCGCCGGTCAGTACCCCCAGGTTGTTGAGCGCCGGTCCGAACCGCAAGGCGGCCCGGTAATGCAGCTCGGCCTCAGCGGCGGAACCTGACACCTGTGCGGCGTAGCCCCTTATGAACTGGCCGCGCTCGCCGCGCAGGTCAAGTGAATCAAGCTCGTCCTGCGCCACTGCGCTGGCCAGGGTGCCGCTGCCGTAGACACCTTCGGGGATGATGGCCCGGTCGGCCCAGGCGGTCAGGCCCAGGATGCCGAGCCCCGCCACGTAAAGCAGGGCCAGCACGAGCTTCTCGGTGGTCGAGAAGAAACGTATGGCCAGGAAACGCTGCAGGAAGCTGGCGGAACCGCCCGTCTCCTGGGCCCGGCGCATCATCAGGCTCTGGGGCTCCCAGTACTTGAACGTCAGGGTTACCTGCAGCGCCAGGATCACTGCCACGAGCGAAGCGAACATGTACCAGCCGGAACGGCCGAGTGACAGGAACAGGCGATCCATGCCCGTGGCGGCCAGTTCACCGCTCGGCGGTGTGGCCCGCGCGCGCCAGCGGTCCGCCATGGCCGTCTCGCCTCTACCCGCCAGGTGATCCGCATACGCCAGCAGGCCCGCCTCGACTTCCGGGACGGACTGGCTGCTGAACGCCTCGAGCCAGTGCGCCCAGAACGCGGCAGCTTCAGCATCGTCAGCCCGGATGGCTTCGGTCAGCCTTGGCAGCGGGAAGCCGTAGGCGGCGTGCAGCTCCATGTCGGTGAGCAGGGCAGGGTCGTAACCGCGCCGCGCGAAATCCTGCAGCGAGGCCTGCATGGCCCGCTCAGCCAGCTCGAAGTCACCGGCTTCCACGAACAGGGTGGCCAGGCCGGCAAGGTCGTAGAAGGTTCCGGCTGCTGCCAGTGCGGACTCGCGCAGCTCAGCGGCTTCTTGCTCGTCCGTGGTTTCCTGTGCAGCCAGCGCGTGGACCCAGGGGTTGGTCGTGTCGTATTCAAGCCGTTCCAGCGGGTCGGCAGCCAGGGCTTCCTGGCGCAGGCTGTCCAGCACTTCCGGGTCGGTCGTGAACTGGACCGTGCCACTGGCGCGCCCGTTCTGGTCAAGGCTGATGCGTTCGCGCAGTCCGCCGGGCAGTGATGTCACGACGGACACCCCGCCGTTCGATTCCTCGAGCAGGCTTACCGGGCCTGAAACCGCCTTGCGCCACTCCGCTTCGCCCGTTTCCGGATCGACCCGTACTACCGAGTTGCCCAGAGCCAGCCAGGTGGCCGTGTTTCCCTCAAGGACGTGATCCGCGTCCAGGCTGAGCATCCCCGGCCCTTCCGGTGCAGGGCTGTCAGGCTGGGCCAGGCCGAAGCCGGCGAGAGTAAGGACGATCGTCAGGATGAGCAGCGCTAAGCGGTCAGGCATAAGGAAACCTTACCGCAATTGAGGGCGGCTTCCGGCGTCAAGTCAGTACGGCGTAAGTGGGCGATTATATAATCGCGGCGATGGATCTGAGGACCTCACGGACAGGATGATCAAGGTAGTTGCGATCGGTGACGTGCACGGACAGTGGGCTGAGGTATGGCGTGCACTGAAGTCTGCGGCCGTCTGTGACTCCAGCTTCCAGCCGACGGAAGCGCTGCGTGAAGGACGCTGCCACGTCGTCTGCATGGGTGACCTGGTCCATTACAAGGACGAGCGTGCCTACGAGGTCGCCACCAACTGCGAACCGTACGATCCGGCTGCACCGTCCCAGCTGAGACGAGCTGCCAAGGCGCAGATCCGTGAGCTGTACCGTTTCCGCACCTTCGTCGAGAAAGCCGGCGGCAACTTCACGATAATCCTCGGCAATCACGACGAGGCGGCGATCACGCACCAGTACGACCTGGGTACGCGCGGCGGCCTGCGCCACGACGAGTTCAACGAGCGCAAGGGCGGCCTGGCACTGCCGGATGACCTGGTGGAGTGGTTCAAGACCTTCCCGCGGCAGCACGTCATCCACAACGTACAGTTCGCTCACGCGGGTCCGTTGCCGGGCATGCAGAATTTCGACGATTACTTCTATCACGACCCGGATACGAAGACCTGGTGGTTCACCAAGCCTGAGCTGGTAACTCAGACAGGTCACCGTTTCGGTGTTTATGGGCATACCGTAATGAAGCACGGCGTGTACGTCGACAAGGAGAACGGCTTCGCGATGGTCGATGCCCTTGCGCAGCGGCAGTACTTCGAGATGCTTCTTGACGACGAACGCCTTGATTACCGTGTAATGCAGATGTAGCGTACCGCCGCGATTTGGTATCAGGACAGTTTCTTGAACCCGCAGATGCAGCATGATTCGGACAAGACCGTTCAGGTCGAGGCAGGAGCCGGTGCAGGCAGTGCGACCATGCCGCCTGGCCCGGCCCGCAGCATCGAGAGGGGTGCCAATCATGGCTGACATGGACTCAAGACCGCCGAACACACCGCCGGACAGGCCACGTGATACTCCAGCAGGAACTCCACCCGGCTCTCCGCCCGGAGCGCCTCCCGGTGGCCGTGACCGACCGCGGGACACCACAGTCGTTCAGGAGAACCGCTCCGGCAACCCGCTGATCTGGGTGATCGTACTGGTCGTCGTGGTTCTGGCCATCCTGTGGATGACCGGGGTCATCGGCGGCGGCAATGATCCGCAGCCTGCCAACGATCCCGTGACGCCGGTGGAAACACCCGCCGATACGCCCGGGGCGAACGACCCGTTCGAACCCGCTCCGCTTGACGATCCCGCTGACGAACCGCTTGACGGCCCGGGCACTCCGGTCGACGGGGATGCTGACGCAGATCCGCTCGACGGCGACGGTGCAGTCGACCTGGAAGAAGACGATCTCTGACGGGAATCAGTTGATCTGAACCCGGAACAAGATAAGGGGCGCCATTCCGAACCGGATGGCGCCCCTTGCCGATTGATGATCACCCTTGTCTAGAGGGAGTAGCCGCCCTCGTCATCGTCGCGGACCAGTTCACCGTTGCGCAGCACCAGCGTGCGGCGCCGCATGCGGTCGACAAGGTCATGCGAGTGCGTGGCGACCACGACGGTGGTGCCCTTGATGTTCACGTCGTTGAGCAGTTCCAGTATCTCCCACGAAGTGTCGGGATCCAGGTTGCCGGTCGGCTCGTCGCACAGCAGCAGCGGCGGGTTCGTGACCAGCGCCCTGGCAATGGCGACGCGCTGCTGCTCACCCAGGGAAAGCTCGATGGGGAACGCCTTGCGCTTGTGCGCCAGCATCACCTGACGGAGAGCCAGCATGGAGCGCTGCTCGAGGTTGCCGCGCTCGCCGGTCGCGCGCAGCGTGAAGATCAGGTTGTCAAGAGCGTTCATGCCCGGCAGGAGCCGGTGATCCTGGAACACCATGCCGATCTTGCGTCTCAGGAAAGGCAGGCGCCGCTCCCTGATCTTCGTTGTTTCCTGACCCAGGATGTAGACGCTGCCTTCTGACGGCAGGATGCGCCGCAGCGTAAGGCCGAGCAGCGTCGACTTGCCGGCGCCAGAATGGCCGGTGATGTAGACGAATTCGCCCTTGCGGACGTGAAAGTCGATGTCTTTGAGCGCGTGCGTGTGCGTACGCGCGTAGGTCTTGGTGACCTGCTGAAACTGGATCACGAGCGCATGTTAACCCTGCCGCCACAGTGGAACATGAGCGGCGGCAGGGTTCAGGCGGTCAGTGGTCAGGCTTCGTCTTCCTTCTCGATCAGGACCTGCTGGACCTGTTCTTCAGCGAGCATCGGGTTGGCGGACACAACGCGGTCACCGTCACCCAGCTTCATGATGGTCACGCCCTGCGAGGAGCGGCCGTAAGTCGAGATCTGGCTTTCCATGGTCCTTATGAGCACGCCACCTTCGGACAGGACGAACAGTTCCTCGCCACCCTGGACGGGGGAGAGGCTGATCAGGCTGCCGGTGCGGCTCGTGACGCGGAGCGTGATGACGCCCAGTCCGCCGCGGCCCTGCAGCGGGTACTCTTCCAGCTTCGTCTTCTTGCCGAAGCCGTACTCAGAGACGGCCAGCATCGAGGTGGTTTCCTTGTCGGCTTCTGCCACGACAGCCAGGCTGACGACGAAGTCGGACTTGCGCAGCCGGATGCCGATGACGCCCTGGGTTGCGCGGCCCGTTTCCCGGGTGGCGGACTCCTCGAAGCGGATGGCCTGACCTTCGTGGGTGGCCAGCAGGATGTCGGCCTGCCCGTCGGTCGTACGGACCGCCACGAGTTCGTCGCCGTCAACCAGGTTGATGGCGATCAGGCCGGCAGCGTTGATGTTGCCGTACTCGCGGATGGCGGTGCGCTTGATCAGGCCCTTGCGGGTGGCGAACACGAAGAAACCGTCGGCATCGAAGTCCTTGATGGTAAGGACGGTCTGGACGCTCTCATCACCTTCAAGTGGCAGGATGTTGCGTACGTGCGAGCCGCGGGCGTTGCGGTCCGCTTCTGGCAGGTCGTATATCTTCTCGCGGTACACGCGGCCGCGGTCCGTGAAGAACAGGACGTAATCATGCGTACTGCCGACCAGCAGCAGGCTGTTGATGTCGTCTTCCTTCGCCTTCTGCGCGGCAACGCCACGGCCGCCGCGGATCTGGGCGCGGTAGCTGGACGACGGCGTGCGCTTGATGTAACCGCCGCGCGTCAGCGTGACGACCATCTGCTCTTCAGCGATCAGGTCTTCCTTGTTGATGTCGTCGGTGTGCTCGGCGATCTGGCTTCGGCGCTCGTCACCGAAGTCGCGGCGGATCCCCTTGAGTTCCTCGCGGATGACGCGCAGCAGCTCGGTAGCGTCGCCCAGGATGATCTGCAGTCGTTCGATCTCGGCGGACACTTCGCGGTATTCCTCGAGCAGCTTCTCGCGCTCCAGGCCGGTGAGGCGCTGCAGGCGCATGTCCAGCACGGCCTGGGCCTGCACTTCACTGAGCTCGAAGGTCTCCATGAGGCCAGCCTTGGCCGTGGGGCCGTCCTTACTGGCCCGGATCAGGGCGATGACTTCATCCAGGTGGTCGAGGGCCTTGAGGTAACCCTCGAGGATGTGCGCGCGTTCCTGGGCACGGCGCAGTTCGAACTGCGTGCGGCGCCTGACGACGTTGCGGCGGTGCTCCAGGAAGTAGCGGAGGATGTCGATGAGCGGCAGGAGCTTCGGTGCCCGGTCCACGATGCACACGTTGTTGACCGCGAAGGTCGACTGCAGCTGCGTGAACTTGTACAGCTGGTTGAGCACCAGTTCAGGATGCGCGCCCCGCTTGAGTTCGAACACGATCCGCATGCCCTGCCTGTCGGACTCGTCGCGCAGTGCGCTGATGTCCTCGATCTTCTTGGCACGGACCAGGCTGGCGGTCGTCTGGATCAGGGTGGTCTTGTTGACCTGATAGGGGATCTCGGTGACGACGATGCTGACGCGGCCGTTGCGCTCCTCGAAGCGCGCGCGGCCCCGTACCCGCAGGCTGCCGCGGCCGGTAGCCAGGGCGTCGCGGATGCCTTCCTTGTTGATGACGCCACCGGTCGGGAAGTCAGGGCCCTTGATGTACTTCATCAGGCCATCCAGATCGATGTCCGGATCGTCGATCATGGCGATCAGGCCGTTGACGATCTCCGTCAGGTTGTGCGGCGCGATGTTGGTGGCCATGCCGACCGCGATGCCGGCTGCGCCGTTCACGATCATGTTGGGGATGGCTGCCGGCAGCACTTCCGGTTCGACGGTGGTGCCGTCGTAGTTCTCCTTGAAGTCGACGGTTTCCTTGTCGATGTCCATGAGCATCGCTTCGGACACCTTCGTCAGGCGGGCCTCGGTGTAGCGGTAGGCGGCAGCGGGGTCGCCGTCGATGGAACCGAAGTTGCCCTGGCCGTCAACGAGCGGGTAACGGACGTTCCATGGCTGAGCCATGCGAACCATTGCCTCGTAGATCGAGCTGTCACCGTGCGGGTGGTATTTCTTGATGACTTCGCCGACCACACCGGCGCTCTTGGAGTGCTTGCGGTTTGAGGCCAGACCCTCCTGGTTCATCGCATAGAGGATCCTGCGCTGAACCGGCTTGAGTCCGTCACGCACATCTGGCAGTGCGCGGTCCACGATGACCGACATCGCGTAGTTGATGAAACTCGTTTTGATCTCGTCCGTAATCTGTACCGGTACGACTTGTCCTTCGTTCAAAGCTGCCTCCAGGTCGCAGCCGCCATCATAACCCGGGGGCCTTTACGCGCGCAAACGATTTCTGACACGGGAGGCCCGTTCCAGACGGCAATTGCCTGATGCGTCGGCGGTGCCCGCGCCGTGATACCTTGCAGCCATGATTGATCGTTACACCCCGGATGATTTCAAGGAACTGTGGAGCGAAGCGAACCGTTACCGTGCCTGGCTGAAGGTGGAAATGGCAGCCCTGCACGCGTGGGAGGAACTCGGTGAAGTGCCGGCTGGCCCCCATGCCCGCCTGTCCCGGCGTTTCGAGCAGGAACCCCTGGACGAAGCCTTCGCCTTCCGGGTCGCAGAGCTCGAAGCCGTGACGCGCCACGACATCGTGGCGTTCACCCGCGCGCTCGCTGAGCGCTACGGCGACGACACCCGGCACATCCACCGCGGCCTGACCAGCACTGACGTGGTCGACAGCGCCCAGAACCTGCTGCTACTGCAGGCCATCGACGTCATCGTCAGGGACGTGGAAGCGCTCAACGACACGGTCCGCGGGCTGGCCGGCGAACACCGGCACCTGCCGGTCATCGGCCGCACCCACGGCATCCACGCCGAACCCATGACCTTCGGCCTCAAGTTCCTGAACTTCCACGCCGCACTCAACCGCGACCTGGAGCGCCTCTCAGCAGCCCGCAGCGCGCTGGCCGTGGTGATGACCTCCGGTTCGGTCGGCACCTACGCGCACGTTCCGCCGGCGCTGGAGCAGCTGGTTGCCGATGAACTGGGACTCAGTCCTGACCCGGTGAGCAACCAGACGGTCGCGCGCGACCGGCACGCCCAGCTGCTGTCCGCCCTGGCCATCCTGGGCACCACTGTCGAGCGGATCGCCATCGAGATCCGCCACCTGCAACGCAGCGAGGTGCGTGAAGCCCAGGAAGGCTTCGCGAAAGGCCAGACCGGCTCATCGAGCATGCCGCACAAGAAGAACCCGATCGCCACCGAGAACATCAGCGGGCTCGCCCGCCTGCTGCGCAGCAACCTCCAGGCGGCGCTCGAGAACGTCGCTCTCTGGCACGAGCGCGACATCAGCCATTCTTCGGTGGAACGCGTCATCCTGCCTGACAGCACGACCCTCGCTGCCTACATCGTCCGCCGCATGAACTACACACTGCGCAACCTGGTCATCTATCCCGAGAACATGCGCCGCAACCTCGACAGCCTGTTCGGGCTCGTCTACTCGCAGCGGGTACTGCACATGCTCATCGACGCAGGCGCCAGCCGCGAGACCGCGTACGAGATCGTGCAGCGCAACAGCCTGCGGAGCTGGGACGAATCCGTTCACCTGCGGCAGCTGATCGAAGCCGACCCCGAGAACCCGCTCAGCGACGCGCAACTGGACCAGGCGTTCTCCGAGCAGTGGTACCTGCGCCACGTGGACGACATCTACGCGCGCTTCGGAATGTGATGAACGGCGGTGAGTTCACGACCACCCGCGACGGCGTCCGCCTGGCGGTCAAGCGCTGGCAGCCGTCTGTCCCCAGGCTGGCGAACGTCTTCCTGCTGCACGGTTTCGGCGAGCATGCAGGGCGCTACGACCGGCTGGGCCGTGAACTCAGCGCCGCCGGTTACTCGCTCACCTCGCTGGATCACCGTGGGCACGGCAGGAGTGGCGGACCACGGGCGGTCGTGCCCGACGCACAGCGACTCGCCGGAGACTGGCTGGATTTTCTCGCCAGCGAGGCTGGTGACGGACTGCCGCGCGTGCTCATGGGGCACAGCATGGGCGGACCGGTGGCAGCGCAGGTGGCTCTGGCCGGACCGGGCGAATACGCCGGACTCGTGCTCAGCTCCCCTTACCTGCAGCCTGCCAGGCCGCCGTCAGCTTTCCTGGTCGCGGCGCTCGGCGTGCTCAGGACGGTGGCGCCCGGGCTCACCGTGGAGAAGCTCAGCTCTGCGGACCTGTCCCGTCAGCCTGAGGAATCAGCCGCTTACGACGACGATCCGCTGGTGCATCACGGCGGCGTCAGCGCGCGGAGCGCCCACTCGCTGCTCACGGCAGGCCGGTTCGTGCTGGACCGGGCTGGCGAGCTGGAACTGCCGCTGCTCATCCTGCACGGGGCGAAAGACAGCATCGCGGGGATAGAAGGGAGCCGGCAGCTTCTGGCAGCGGCCGGCTCGCGTGACAAACGGATCGTGGAGTTCGCAGAAGCCCGGCACGAGGTCATGAACGACCTGGACCGGGAGCAGTTCTACGCCGAGCTGCTGGACTGGCTAGCCTACAGGCTGACTGACGGGGCGTTCGACGAGGACTGAACCCGGGCGTTGAGCGCTGCGGCGATGCGCCTGACCGCCTCGCGGAGGATGCCGGCTGAGGTCGCCAGGTTGATGCGCGCGAAGCCCGCTCCGCCCTCGCCGTAAGTGGCGCCGTCGTTCAGGCTCACCCGCGCTTCCTTCATCAGGAAGTCTTCGAGCTCCCCGGGACTGACTGCCTCGCGGAAGTCGAGCCACGCCAGGTACGTCCCTTCGTTCGCAGTGAAACTTACGCCGGGCAGTTCGGTTGCCACCAGCTCGCCGAGCAGCTGCCGGTTTGCGCGCAGGTAATCGAGGGTGTCAGTGTGCCAGGCGCCGCATTCCGAGAAGGCTGCCCGGGCTGCTGCCTGCGCCAGCACGTTGGGCGGCGTGAGTACTCCCGCGGCCTGCTGTTTGAAGCGGTCCAGCAGCTTCCCGTTGTGGCTCATGGCGAAACCGACCTTGAGGCCCGCGATGTTGAACGTCTTGGTCGGACCGAACAGGGTGAGGGTGCGCTGGGCCAGCTCCTCGCTCACGTCGGCAAGCGGGATGTGCTTGCCGTCCAGCACGAGGTCTGCGTGCAGCTCGTCGGAAACCACCCACAGGTTGTGGCGCACCACGATCTCGCCCAGGGCTTCCAGCTCCGGCCGCGTGAACACCCGGCCCGTCGGGTTCTGCGGGTTGCAGAAGATCAGCGCGCGCGTCGCCGGGCTGATGGCTGTTTCGAGCTGCTCGAGGTCCAGCTCCCAGCGGGTGCCCGTGAACTTCATTGGATTGTCCACAAGTGTGCGGCCAGTGGCCTGCACGACCATTGCGAACGGCGGGTAGACGGGCGGCTGGATGATCACTTCATCCCCGGGGGCGGCCAGTGCCGTCGTGGCGAGGTGCAGTGCCGGGATGATGCCGGAGACGGGATGAATCTGTTCCGGCTCGAAGCGCACACCGTGCCGGGTCTCGAAATGACTGCTGACTGCATCCAGCAGACCGGGAACGCCGCTCGACATGGGGTAACCGAAGTCGTCCTGGTCGGCGTAGTCGCGGATTGCCTGACGGATCGGTTCGGCCACCGGGAAGTCCATGTCCGCTACCCACAGGGGCAGGATGTCCTCCGGGAAGTAATTCCATTTCGCCCCGTGCGTCTGCCGGAGGCGTTCTTCAGTGAGTTCGTCGTAAGGGTGAGCCATGGTGCCAAGCTTACCGCCACCCGGTGCTAGCGTTGAACCATTGTGAAAGCCAGACTGACACCACCAGCCGGCGCAGTGAAGCTCATGTCGGACCAGACCGACATGGACAGGAACGCCCGGCAGCTGACCACGGCCGATCATGCGGGCATCGACATCGAGTTGCCTGATGACGCTTACTTCGAGTACCAGTGGCGCGATGCCGAGGACAACCCCCTTCCCGATCCAGGCAATCCCAGGACAGCCTCAAGCATCTGGTACGGCGAGGTGCACGTGCTTGAAGGGCCGGCGTTCCGCCCGGACCCGCTGGCAGAACGGATCATGCAGGAGGCACCCACCGGCGGGATGCGCCGCGAACGGTTGCAAAGCGAAGCGCTGGGCCAGCAGCGGCGCGTGAACACATACACGCCTGCGGGCTTTGAGGACGCCGAACTGCCTGCGATCCTGGTGAACGACGGGACCGCCTTCCAGCGGCTGGGCCGACTGGCCTCGGCACTTGACGCCGTGACGGGCGAGGGTGCTGAACCTGCCCGGCTGGTGTTCCTTGAGCCCGTCAGCCGCGACGATGAATACCGCTTCTCGGCAGCCTACGAGAAGTTCGTCCTGGACGAGCTCAGCCCGCAGCTGGACACAGTGGCCGGCCCCACTTCGTCCCTGTACCTGCTGGGCGCCAGCCTGGGCGGGCTGTCGGCGGCTACCCTCGCCCTCAAGGCCCCGCAGCGCTTCGCCGGCGTGGCCATGTTCTCCGGCGCGCTGCTGGGCAGCCCCGACAACCCGCACCCGTACACGAGCCGCGACGAATGGGTCCGCGACCAGGTCGACGCCGGTGCGGAGATACCGGGGCGCTGGTTCGTGGGCACCGGCACGCTCGAATGGCTGCACGGACCGAACGAACGGTTCGCCGCCTCCCTGCGCGACCGGGGTGCGGACGTCATGTACGTGGAGCGGAGCGCCGGCCACAACTGGCCGGCCTGGCGTGACATGACCGGCAGCGCCCTGCGCTGCCTGCTTTCTGCAGGCCGCCCTGACTGACTCGCGGTACCATTGACCCTGACTGAAAAGAACCGGGCACGTTGCTGGCGTGGCCAGACGGATCCGGCCGGAGGAAAGGCAAACATGGAATTCCGCATTGAGAAGGACACGATGGGTGAAGTGCGCGTGCCCGCTGGCCGTTACTGGGGCGCACAGACCCAGCGCTCGCTGGGCAACTTCAGGATCGGCGACGACCGCATGCCCACAGAGGTCATCCGCGCTTTCGCCATCCTGAAGAACGCCGCAGCCCAGGTGAACGTTGAACTCGCCGGGCTCGAGGCGGACAAGGCGGAACTGATCGCCAGTGTCTGCGCCGAGATCGAAGCGGGCGAGCTGGACGACGAGTTCCCGCTGGTCGTGTTCCAGACCGGTTCAGGCACGCAGAGCAACATGAACGTCAACGAGGTGATCAGCAACCGCGCCAGCGTCCTGGGCGGCAAGGAACTTGGTGGCGAGAAACTCGTCCATCCGAATGACGACGTGAACCGCAGCCAGTCCAGCAACGACACCTTCCCGACGGCGATGCACATCGCCGCCACCCTGGCGATCAGCGACGGACTGCTGCCCAGGGTCAGCCGGCTGCGTGACGCCCTGGCAGAGAAGGCAGAAGAGTTCAGGGACATCATCAAGATCGGACGCACGCACCTGATGGACGCCACCCCGCTCACGCTGGGCCAGGAGTTCAGCGGTTATGTAGCGCAGCTCGACAAGGGCATGGAAGCCGTCTCCGCCACGCTGCCGCACCTGCACGAGATTGCCCTGGGCGGCACGGCCGTGGGTACGGGACTGAACGCCCCGGAAGGCTTCGCTGAAGCCGTGGCTGAGCGTATAGCCGCGCTTACCGGCAAACCGTTCCGCACCGCCGACAACAAGTTCGAGGCACTGTCCGCCCATGATGCACTCGTCTCGGCATCGGGGGCGCTGAAGCGTCTGGCGGTCAGCCTGATGACGATCGCCAACAATATCCGCCTGCTCGGCTCCGGGCCGCGCAGCGGCATCGGCGAACTGCAGCTGCCGGAGAACGAGCCCGGCTCGTCGATCATGCCCGGCAAAGTCAACCCCACCCAGGCTGAAGCGCTCACGATGGTGTGCGCCCAGGTGATCGGCAACGACGCAGCCGTGACGATGGGTGGCACTCACGGCCACTTCCAGCTGAACGTGTTCATGCCGGTCATGATCCACAACGTGCTGAAGTCGGTCCGGCTGCTCGGCGACGCCTGCGAGAGCTTCACCGACAACTGCGTCACCGGCATCGAAGCCCGCAGGAACAACATCCGCCAGCACGTGGACAACAGCCTGATGCTCGTCACCGCCCTCAACAGCCGGATCGGCTACTACAAGGCGGCCGAGATCGCGCAGCTGGCGCACCGCGAAGACCTGACGCTCAAGGAAGCGGCGCTCAGGCTTGGTTACCTGAGCGCCGAAGAGTTCGATGAAGTTGTCGTGCCCGAGCGGATGGTCTAACGCTCGTCGATCAGCTCCGCGTCCGGCGGATACCACATCAGGTCAGCAGCTGACAGGCCGGTGTTGAACTCGACCAGCGAGGTCTCGATGTTCAGCATGGGCTCGCCGGAACCGGTGACCACGGTGAGCTGCTGCGGGAACGAACTGTCCTGCAGCACCAGGATGGTTGCGGAGGCGATGTTGGCGTTCTCGTCGACGTTGTTCAGTTCAAGCTGCCAGGCGGGGCCGCCCGGCGTGTCGGCCTCGCCGGTTACCTGCGCGTCCCAGCCCTGGAACAGCTCGCCAAGGTCGAGCGTCAGTTCGAAGCTCATTTCGCCATCCCCGGCCAGCGGGCCGTAAGCCTGCGGGTCACCGGAGTCGTAAACGACCACCTGGTTGGTCAGGTAGTTGTAGTTGTACAGCTCATCGGGGGTCACGATGATGAAGTTGTCTGCCAGCGCGTCCGGCTGCAGGATGAACAGCCGCAGCAGTTGTTCCTGCGGCAGGGCTTCAACTTCGATCTCCAGCGGATAGGTCGTACCATCGGCGGCGCGAAGCTGGCCGGTGGCCAGGAAACTCACGTCGGAGGTCGTGTCGAGCGTGTCCTGCAGGGCCTGCAGGACCTCGGCTGATTCGGGCTGCGCGAGTGCCGCTGACGGCAGCAGGCCGGCCAGCAGCAGCGCCGCTGCCGCGCGGCGGACAAGTGGTTGCATTGCCAGTTTCATGGCTGCATGATACGCGCCAGCCAGCGGTTTGCACGAGTCACAGATTAAGGTCCGTTAACCGTCGGGGTAAGCCGTAAGGAGCATGAAGGCTTCTTAAGTTCGGGCACATTTCCGTGGGTTTCAAACTGCTAGGCTCCAGACATGAAAGGAGTTACAACCATGCGCAAGCTCATAAGCCTGTTATTGCTGTCGTTTGTAACCGCCACCTTCGCTCAGAACGTGATCATCAACCCCCAGGGTATCGTCGTGAACCCCAACCCCAGCTTCGGTGTGGACGTCCGCCTGAACAAGGGCGGCGACACTCCCAGCTACCAGATCGGCGAGAACATCTCAATCTCGGTCACGGTCACTGAAGACTCCTACATCTATCTTTTCAACGTCCGCTCCGACGGTGAGGTAGTGCAGATACTGCCCAACGAACTCGACCAGGAAGGCCGCAACAACTACCTGCGTGCCGGCCAGACCAAGACCTTCCCGCCGCCCGGCGCCAACTACACCTTCGTCATCGACGGTCCCACCGGACTGGACAAGGTCATCGCAGTGGCCAGCCGTGACCAGCTGAGCACCCGCACCCTGGTGAACTTCACCCAGGGCGAGCAGATGTTCTCCAGCAACATCGGTGAGGAAGGCTTCGCCTCGGCACTCAGCATCATCGTCAACCCCCTGCCCCGCGGCAACTGGGTGACCGACGCAACGCACTTCTGGGTCGGCAGCCCGCCCGCCCAGCCCACCACCGGTACCGTGACCATCGAGTCCAGCCCGTCCGGCGCCCAGGTGTTCGTCGGCGGTGACTACGTCGGCCGCGCACCCGTCAGCTACACCGCCCGCGGTGGCACCTACAACGTGCGAGTCGAAGCCGACGGTTATCAGACCTTCACCCAGAGCATCACCATCCGCAACGGCCAGCACACTGGCATAAATGCCAGCCTGAGCCCCGTGCGCCGCACCGGCACGGTTTCGTTCCACAGCAGCCCGCAAGGTGCCAGCGTCTACGTCGGCGGCAACCACCTGGGCACCACCCCGCTGAACAACCAGAACCTTGAAGCCGGCACGTACACCGCCCGCTTCGAGCGTGACGGCTACACCTCAGCGAGCGTCAGCTTCACCGTGAACGCCGACACCCGCCAGACCGTGCGCGGCAACCTCACCGCCCAGACCGGCAACCTGCGCATCCGCGCCAACGTCGGCGGCGCCCAGGTTTACCTGGACGGCAACCATCAGGGTGCCATCCCCTCGGGCAGCGGCGTCCTCGACCTGACCGGCCTGAACCCCGGCACCTACGAACTCGTAGTCGTTGCCCCCGGCTTCACGACCCACACCAGCACGGTGCGGATCAACTCCGGCAGCACCTCAGACGTGAGGGTGCAGCAGCAGCGCAGGTAACCGCCTGAACAGCGACTGACGCAGCATGGGCTGCGGCTGATAGAATCGGCCGCAGCCCATGTCAATTCCAGAGCCATCAACATATACCGTCACTGCCATCGTGCTGGCGGGCGGAAACTCCAGCGACCCGCTGGCCAGATCCGCCGGAGTCACAAGCAAGGCCCACGTTCCTTACCGGAACAAGCCGCTGGCCGGCTGGGTTCTGGAAGCACTGAGGTCAAGCTCCAGGGTGGACAAGATCATCTTCCTTGGCGAGCTGCCAGGAGGAGTGCCGGCGCCCGATCACGTGCTGCCAGCAGGGGAGCGTTTCTCGGACACCGTGGCCCTGGGTTTCGGTGCGGCGCTCGCCACAGCACCCGGCAGCCGGCTGCTGATCTGCACGGCTGACCTGCCGTGGCTGACCGGTGAAGCAGTCGACGCCTTCATAGAAGGTTCCAGTGCCGACCTGAACTACCCCATCATCACAAAACAGATCGCGCAGGAGCAGTTTCCGGAGCAGAAGCGCACCTGGGTCCGCCTGAAACAGGGCGAGTTCACCGGTGGCAACCTGGCGCTGCTGTCAGCACGGGCAGTACCTCCACTGCTGCAGCTGATCGGCAGGCTGTTCGCAGCACGAAAGAATCCGCTGGCCCTGGGCTCACTGTTCGGACTGGGCACGATCGTGGCGCTGCTGCGCGGTCAGGCTGACCTGCCGAAACTGGAGCAGCAGGCGAGTGAACTGCTGGGCTATCCGGTCCGCGCCGTGATGGCCCGGCACGCGGGCCTGGGTGCGGACGCGGACAAACCGGAGCACTTACCCCGCGACTGAAGCAGGCTGCTGATCCAATGGAAAATAGGGGAGGGCGTCAAGCGCGAACTCGTCCGCCTGAGGCTGCCGTGCACCCGACTCAAGCAGCTGATGGGCCGCCAAGGCGATCATCGCGCCGTTGTCACTTGACAGCGCCATCGGCGGGAAATGCACCGTGTAGCCTTCGTCCGCCTGCATCCGCTTGCGCAGCAGCCGGTTGGCTGCCACTCCACCAGCCACGCTGACGCGGGTGATGCCGGTGTCACGGACCGCCCGCGCGACCGTGCTGGCCAGCGACTCGATGACCACCGCCTGGAACGACGCAGCTACGTCCTCGCGCCGCGCGTCCGGCTGCTTGGCCAGTACGTTGGCCACGGCCGTCTTCAGCCCGCTGAACGAGAACTCGTAACCGGCCTGGTGCCTGAGCGGCTGGGGCAGCCGGACGGCGCTGGCGTCACCTGACTCGGCAAGCTGCGACAGTGCCGCGCCCCCGGGGTAAGGCAATCCCAGCTGGCGTGCGACCTTGTCGAAAGCCTCGCCCGCAGCGTCGTCGCGGGTGCGGCCCAGCTCCCGGTAACTCCCCCAGGAGCTCACCTCGAACAGGCTGGTGTGACCACCTGAAGCGATCAGGCTGAGGAACGGCGTCGCAAGCGTGCTGCCCACCAGGCTCGAGGCGATGTGGCCCTCCAGGTGGTTGATGCTCAGGAACGGCAGGCCCCGGGCCATGGCGAGCGCCTTGCCGAAGTTGGCCAGTGCGGCGTTCACCGCCCCACCGATAGCGAAGTTCGGGTTCGGCGTGTAGACAAAGCTGCCGTCACCGTACAGGATAACCTGTCCGTTGGTCGTATTGTCTACCAGCGTAGCCGTCAGA
>CALDPK010000214.1 GCA_937911855.1 uncultured Trueperaceae bacterium
CAGTGCTGCCAATATACGTGTCAATTTCGGGGCATGCTCAACTTGAATGCCTCGAGTCGATCCAGTCAGGTAGAAGCGTTTAAGCCCTTTGTGACGGAAGCTGACAATCACAACTCCAGTGTAGCGTGTAACGCTACAGTTTACAAATCAGTCTGGACGTTCACTTGCAGACAGGCACCAGGTTTGACCCAACCATGACCGCATTGCGCCAGCATTGCCGCATGAGAATTGCCGGGTAAACCCTTGTGCAGGGGCAAAATCCCGCTGCGCACCTGGCCGTACTGATCAGCTCATGTCAGTAGACTGGCGTGTGCGTCCGCCGTTCGAATCATTTCCGGTGCTGCAGGGCTCTCGGGTCACTCTTCGGCGCATTCTTCCATCCGAAGCGGGTGATGTCCGAGGGTTCACCATGTATGACGGCATTCCCGCTGAGACCGACGGAGAGGCAGCCGCCGTACTGCAACGCATCGAGGAGGACTACCTTCGCGGCGAGGCGGTCCACTGGGGAATCTGCGCGGCAGGTTCGCCGGGTCTGGTGGTAGGTACATGCGGTTTCTACCGTGGTTTCAACGGCCAGGTAGGTGAGATCGGTTATGTCCTTGGTGAAGGCTCTCGCGGTCAGGGCTTCATGACCGAATCGGTGCGCCTGGTCGTAGGCTTTGGCTTCGATGTCATGAAGTTGGCGAAAGTCGTCGCCTTCACTGAGGCTGCGAATCTCTCGTCGATCGCGGTGCTTCGCCGATGCGGGTTCAAGGAAGACACTAGTGAAGACGATCGCCTGACCTTCGCGATCGGCCTCGATACGTGGTTCTCGGCCAAAGGGTCGGTCAGCTAGCTGCGACGACCGAGAGTATAGGGCTGTCGATGCAGAATGTCCTCGCGTTGGCGCAGCCTTATGAACAGGTGTGCTTGCAGCAAAATCCTCACCAGCTCCCTGCCGATTGAACCAATCGACCGCTGATGCCCCGAAGCCATTAAGATGGTGCCAACCATGACCGGGCACACCAGGTATCTGCGTGTCTCCCTCCTATCCGGTCCGCGAATCTTTTGGGGCGACGAAGCCGTGCAGCCGCGGACCCGCAAGGGTCTGGCGCTGCTGTGTTATCTGGCCCGGAAAGCTGAGCGCGTCAGTCGCAGCAGATTGGCCACGATGCTCTGGCCGAATTCTGAATCACGCCTTGGAAATCTGCGCTGGGAAATTCATCAGCTGCGACGACTGGCCGGCAGTGAACAGTGGCTGCGCATAGACACTGACTCAGTACAGGTATTGGCCCGCACCGACATTCACGAGCTGGAGCAGGCCATAGTGCGTGAAGATTACGAGACAGCCCTGCTGCTCAGCAGCGGAGTTCAGTTCGCGTCGTTTGATATGCCCCTGACACCCGCAATCAGTGAATGGCTGGCAGAGGAACGTGAGCTCCTGGCAACCCGGCACCGCTTGGCCCTAGTGAATGAAGCCCACAGGCTCGAGGCCGCAGCGAAGCTATCGGAAGCCCGCGAGCTCATCCACGAAGCCCTCGAGTCAGATCCTTTCAATGAAACCGACCACCGAACCGCGATGCGCCTGGCCCTGAAACAGGGTGATGTGACAGCCGCGCAGACACAGTTCGAAACCTGCCGGCGCATCCTGGCCAGCGAGTTCGGCCTTGAGCCAACAGCAGCGACAATGGAGCTGGCTGCAGCTATAGAATCCGCGCTCCAGGCGAGTCCTACGGTCCGAGCAGGTTCCCGTCTGCCACCGGCCTTGCTGCACCCGCCCCGGTTGGTGGGGCGCGAACGGGAATGGATGCAGCTGCAGCACGCGTGGGAGCGGAACCAGCTAATTTTCATATCCGGGCCGGCCGGCATCGGCAAGACCCGCCTGGCACAGGACTTCATCCGGGCTCAGGTGGATGAAGATTCTGTGACCGTTCTGCGCGGTCTGGCCAGCGACGCTGGCACTCCATTCAGTACGTACGCCCGCGGTTGGCGCAATGCGTTTGAACGTCAGCCGGACCTCCTGCAGTTGCTGCCGGACTGGGTTCGGCATGAAGCCGCAATCTACCTGCCCGAGCTGTTGACGGATACGAGTACGCATAACGACTCAGATGGCATCCGCCACTTGCAGCAGGTCCGCGCACTGAACGAACTGTACCGCCGGCACCTGGAAAGCTACTCCGCAGCGCTTGTGGACGACACCCAGTTCTTCGACGAAAGCTCGTGGCACCTGGGTGGCGCGGCCCTGCAAGAACTGCTTGAGGATGACGACAGGCGTGACTGCCGGATCATCATCAGTTTCCGGGACGATGACCTGCCGCGGGTATTGGTGCCGCACCTTCGCAGCCTGCTGGCCCGTGGACGGGCCGTGCACATCTCATTGTCAGAACTCGGCGGACGGGACCTGCCGGAACTGCTCACGTGCGTCGGCCGGCCAGCCACTGAAGCAACACGGATCGCGGAGCTCGTCGGTGGCAACCCATTCTGCGTTCTGGAATTGCTGCGCCATATGCACGTGAACCCTGAGCTGACTTTGAGCATGCATGCTAAACGGTTGCTACCTGATTCACTTAGGGAGCTGTACCGCACGCGACTGGCCCGGCTATCCCCCCGTGCGCAATCCTTAGCCGGGATGTTGGCGCATCACACGAGTCAAAGCGACATCAGGCAGCTAAGCAAATCGGTGGGCATGAGCGGAGCTGACAAGTCCGCCGCCCTGGCTGAGCTGGAGAACTGCGGGCTCGTCGTCGACTTCGGATTCGCGAATGAACTGATCCGTGAAACGGCGCTGCAGCATCTACCTGCAGCCATGCAGCCCACTGGCGATTAAGTCGTCCAACGCACTTCCAACGCCCCCTCATTACACTGCTGCAGCTCAATAACTCAGATGCAGGGGGAAGTACATGCGAAGCAAATTTGTCCCGATGATTCTTATGCTGCTGTCAGTTCTGCTGTTACTGACTGCCTGCAGCTCGCCCAGTGCTGGCCCGGACGCGCCGCCAGTCGAAGAAGAACCACCACGGACTGACCCGCCTCCAGTCGAAGACCCGGAGCCTGAGGTCACCTACCTGATCACCGGCCAGAGCATCGCAGTTGGCAGCAGAAGCGTATACGTGTCAGTGCACAAAGCCGTCGATGGCGTGGTCGATCGCGCCAATCCCGTCACTGATGCAACTGTCACGGCCAACGGCGGAATACCCATGCCTCTCGTCGATACAGGCCGGGGCTACCAGGGTGACCTCGGCGTGACGCTAAACCCGGGCGATGCAATCGAGGTGACGGTTACGGTTGACGGCAACACGATCACCGGCAGCGGCATACTGCCGCCAGACATAACTCAGACTGCACCCGCAGACGGCGAGGTCATACCCGCCGGAGACCCGGTCATCGTCGAATGGACAACATCGCCCAGCCCGGACCGCTACGCTTTCCTGATCGTCTGGACAGATGCCATGACCTGGCAGTACGAGCCCGACGGCACAAGCCGGAGTTTTGAACTGCAGCTGGAAAGGACCGATTACAGTGGCGGTCCGATGACCGTGCGGATTGTCGGGTTTCACGAGGGGTCATTCACAGGTGATCACGTGCATCCTGGTTCGACGCTGCAGCTGGAGAACCGGGCAGCGTGGCCTGCGGCTGAGTTTTCGATTGAAGTACCCTGAAGGCTGTGGGTCCTATACCAGCAGCAGTGATACACATGGGGGCTTGGAATGAGACGTGGCGCATTCATTATCCCAAACAGCTATAGCCCACCACTGAATATTGTCGTGTCGGCGCTCGAAATCCGCCCCTGGCCACCAAG
>CALDPK010000215.1 GCA_937911855.1 uncultured Trueperaceae bacterium
CTGAGCTGGCTGCGGCCGAAGAACTCGCGTAGCGCGGCCACGATGGGGCGGCTGTTGACGAGCTTCTGCGGGGTGGCGGCGTCGGGGTTGCCGAGCAGCATGCGCTCACGGACGCCACGGGCCATGCGGCCCAGGCCGACGCGAATCTGGTCAGCTACCAGTTCACCGACGGTGCGGATGCGGCGGTTGCCGAGGTGATCGATGTCGTCCTCGGAGTAGCCTTCCGTGCCGGCGGCAAGGTGAACCAGGTACTGGATGGTGGAGACGAGGCCGTAATCGACGAACTGGCCGTCCTCATAGCCGAGCAGCGTGGGCTGTTCGAACTCGAGGCCGAGCTTGTCGTTCATCTTGTAGCGGCCGGCTGCACCCAGGTCGTAACGGCGCGGATCGGCGAGCAGGCTGTGCAGGTAGTTGCTGGCCTTGTCGACCTTGGGCGGATCGCCGGGGCGCAGTACGGTGAACAGGCGGAGCAGTGCTTCGTCGCTGCCGGCGCCGCTGGCTTCGTCAGCCTTGAAGGTGGCGTCGAGCAGGCTTTCCGAGCCCTTGAACAGGCCGCGGATCTCTTCGTCGCCGTAACCCAGTACGCGGAGGATGAGCGTGAACGGGAACTTGCGCTTGTTGACCTTCATCCAGAGCGTGTCGGAGTTGTCGAACTCGAGTTCGATCCACGGACCGCGCTTGGGCATCGGGATGATGCTGGCGGTCGGACGGGCACCGACGTTCTGGCCACCGGTGAAATAGACGCCCGGTGAGCGGTGGATCTGTGAAACGATGACGCGGTCGGCACCGTTGATGATGAAGGAGCCATCCTCCGTCATGAGCGGCAGGTCGCCAAGGAAAACCTGGTCTTCCTTGATGAGGCCCGTGTCCTTGTGCACCAGCTGAAGCTTGGTGAACAGGCCGGCCTGGTAGCTCAGGTCCTTCTCGCGGCATTCTTCCGGGGTGTATTCAGGTTCGACGAGCGTGTACTCGAGGAAGTCCAGAACGAGACCGGTCTGCCGGCCGCGTTCAGTCTCATCGATCGGGAAGATCTCCCTGAAGGCGGCCTGGAGGCCGGAGTCCTCGCGCAGTGCAGCAGGCTTGTCGCTCTGCAGGAACTGATCAAAGGACTTGATCTGGATGTTGGTGAGGTTCGGCAGGTCGATGACTTCATCGATGCTGCCAAACGATCTGATTTCGCGCATCTTCACCCCTTAGTGGAAGAGAACGGCTGTGGCGGGCCGAAGGAGGGAGCTTGCAATCCGGGGAAACAGTTCTGCTAAGATAGCCGTGTCAACAGCACGAGCGTTGCTGTGAATGCGGGCAGGTGCAGCGGCGGATTCAGTGGCAGGCACGCCAGGCGTGGCCACCGGATCAACCAAGCAACAATACGTCCACGCCTCAGGAGGCGAGTCCGCATTCCGGTACCCGTTTTTCATCCGGCTTGCGCCGGCCTTTTTTCTGTTCAAAGCAACTCCCTGCAGCTGAGCTGGCAGACCTCAAAGAAAGAGGCTATCACAAGATAGGGTGGGCGGTTGTGGATGGGGCTACTTCCGTAATCCCATCCACAACCTCAAATGCCCAGTGCATCCGGTACGCTTTCAGCGTTTACTTGACTTCGACGGTTGCGCCAGCTGCTTCGAGCTTGCCCTTGATTTCGTCTGCTTCGGCCTTGTCGACGCCCTCACGGACGACGCCGCCGGACTCCACGAGATCCTTGGCTTCCTTCAGGCCGAGTTCCGTAATGGCACGGACTTCCTTGATGACCTGAAGCTTGCTTGCGCCTGCATCCTTGATGCTGACGGTGAATTCGGTCTGCTCTTCGGCAGCGGCTTCTGCGGCCGGGGCTGCGCCACCGGCGAATGCGCCCATGGGGACTGCAGCGGCGGCTTCGACGCCCCACTGCTCCTTGAGTGCGTCTACGAGATCAACGAGTTCCAGAACGGTCAGACCGCTCAGCTGTTCTACCAGGGCTTCTTTATCGAATGCCATAATTATGCTTCCTCCATCTTGTTCTTGTGGTTAGTGATTACGGATACCAGATTGCGCTGCGGACCTTCGAGCACGCCGACGAGCTGCTGGAGGGGTGCGCTGAGCACTCCGACCAGTTCGCTCAGGATCTGCTCGCGTCCGGGCAGCTTGGCGACCCGGGCGAGAGCCTCGGGGCCGACCTTGCTTCCCTGGAGCAGTCCGCCTTTGGCAGCGGGCAGTTCCTTGGCATGGTCCTTGGCAAAATCAGTGATCGCCTTTACGGGGCCGACCGGGTCTTCGCCTGTGAGGACGAGAGCGGTCGGGCCTTTCAGCTGGTCATCGAAGCCCTCGACGCCCTGCTCTTTGAGCACGACGTTGATGAGGGTGTTCTTTGCAACCAGCAGGCGGCCACCTTCTGCCTTTACCTTCGCCCGAAGGGCGTTAAGGTCTGCTGCGCTCAACCCCTGGTAGTCGACGAGGAAGAACGTGCCGCGATCTGCAAGCAGGCTCCTGAGTTCCTCAACCGACGAAATATTTCTTGGGTTGGCCATTAGCACCTTTCAATGAATCAGAGTCAAGTTCCAGCGACTGGAACAACCGCGAAGCGCAGTACGCCTCGGCAGGATCTTTAAGCCTGGCGGCCCCTGCTGTCTCGAACGCCGTGGTGCCGTGTGGGAACCACAACTGCGCACCGGGATGCTGAGGTGGATGGGTCCGCGCTGAATTGCGGACCCGGAGAACAGTTACAGGTTCACCCTTACGGATGGTCCCATGGTGGAAGTGAGATAAAGGGTCCTGAGGTAGGTGCCTTTGGCAGCGTCGGGCTTGGCGGCCTCGACAGCGGTCCTCAGTGCGCTCAGGTTCTCGGCAAGCTGCTCGGCAGCGAAACTGGCCTTGCCGATGGGGGCGTGAACGACCCCGGTCTTGTCGGAACGGAACTCGATCTGACCAGCCTTGAGTGCGCGGACGATCTGGCCGATGTTCGGCCCGACTGTACCGGCACGCGGGTTGGGGAGCAGACCCCGGGGACCCAGGATGCGGCCCAGCTTGGAACCGACTGCGGCCATCATCTGCGGGGTGGCGACTACTGCGTCGTAGTCGAACCAGCCGCCGGCTACGCGGTCGATGAGCTCATCGCTGCCGACGAAGTCAGCACCGGCGGCTTCAGCTGCGGCTACGTCTTCGCCCTGCACGAAGGCGAGGACGCGGACGGTCCGGCCGGTACCGTGCGGAAGTGCCACGGTGCCACGGACGTTCTGGTCGCTCTTGCGGGGATCGACGCCCAGGCGGAAGTGCGCCTCGACGGTTTCATCGAATTTGGCGGTTGCCAGTTCGCGGACGAGTGCGACTGCTTCGTCGCTCTCGTACAGCTTGTTGCGGTCAACCTTGCCTTCAAGTTCGCGGTAACGCTTGCCACGTGCCATTACTGCGGGCCTCCTTCAACGGTCACTCCAAGGGAACGGGCGGTGCCGGCGATGATCTTGGCTGCGGCGACCTCATCGTTTGCGTTCAGGTCGGCCATCTTCTGGCGGCCGATCTCAAGGCACTGGTCCCAGGTCAGCTTGCCGACCTTGTCCTTGTGGGGAACGCCGGAGCCCTTGGCGATGCCTGCGGCTTCCTTGATCAGGTAGCTGGCTGGCGGCGTCTTGGTGACGAAAGTGAATGAACGGTCCGCATAGATGGTGATCTCAACAGGGATGATGGCGCCGGCCTGCGAGGCAGTTGCGGCGTTGTATTCCTTGACGAAGCCCATGATGTTGGCACCGTGTTGACCGAGGGCCGGGCCCACGGGTGGTGCCGGCGTTGCGCCGCCTGCTGGCAGCTGCAACTTGACGATTCCTGCTATTTTCTTGGCCATGATTCCTCCTGAAGCTCCCCCTGCCGGACATGGCGGCCCGACGGGGTAATGACGCTGTTATTCTGGATCAGGTCCTGATGACCTGAGAATAATCTAGTTCAACGGGTGTTTCACGCCCGAAAATGGATACGAGCACCTTGACCTTGCCGCGCTCGGGGTTCGATTCGGAAACCACGCCGTTGAAGTCAGCGAACGGTCCGGATGTGACCTGGACGTTGTCGCCGACATTGAAGCTGACACGCACCTTGGGTGCCTCGCGGCTGCCGGTTATGCCGAGGGTACCCAGCATGCGGGCTTCCTCTTCGATGCTCAGCGGCACGGCGGCCGTGCTGGTGCCCACGAACCCGGTGACGCCGGGGGTGTAGCGGACCACTTCCCAGGCTTCGTTCGGTTCGTCAGGGTTGTCTCCCAGGTCCATCTGCACGAAGATGTAGCCAGGGAAAAGTTTGTTCTTGACAACTTCCTTCTGGCCATTGCGGTCGTGCTCGACGGATTCTTCCGTCGGGATTGCCACCTGGTAGATGGAGTCGGCGATTCCAAGCGAACGGGCGCGACTGAGAATATTCTGTTTTACTTTGTCCTCATGTCCGACGTATGTATGGATGGCATACCATTCAATACTCATACGGCCTCGCTTTCCGGAACCTGGCTTACGGGCAAGTTCAATTGGGTCAGCCGACGATCAGGAAATCGATCAGTGCGCCCAGGGTGGTGTCTGCGATCAGCAGGAACACTGCCGTCATCACGACGAACAGCAGGGTTGCCTGGGTTGCCTGGACCACTTCGGGCCGGGTGGGCCAGGTGACCCTCTTGAGTTCCGCGCGTGAGTTGCGCAGGTAGGTGGTTAAGGAATTGAACACCGATCAGACCTTGACTTCGCGGTGAACCGTATGCTTGCGGTCCCAGCGGCAGTACTTGCTGAGTTCAAGCTTCGCCGTCGTGTTGCGGCGGTTCTTGTGGGTGGTGTAGTTGCGCCGTTTGCACTCCGTGCATTCGAGCTGTAGTTTTAATCTGACGTCACTTGCCATGGAAGACTCCCAAATCAGTTACTTTAGCACGCGCATCCGGTGTCCGCTGTAGCGCGTTCATCCGGATGGCAGAAGTGTGCCGGAGTCCAGAAACCCGGGCTCCGGCACACGTTGGATTTACTTGGTTACCTTCGTGACGACACCAGCACCAACAGTCCGGCCACCCTCACGAATAGCAAACCGCAAACCCTCCTCCATCGCAATCGGCTTAATCAACTCAACCGACAACTCAACATTATCCCCAGGCATAACCATCTCAACACCATCAGGCAACGTCACAACACCAGTCACATCAGTAGTCCGAAAATAAAACTGAGGACGATAACCACCAAAAA
>CALDPK010000216.1 GCA_937911855.1 uncultured Trueperaceae bacterium
CCCCCCGCCGGTACTCGATCTCGTATTCCGCCGCGCCAGCTGACGCGTCCCAGTACAGCTGGGCGTAATCAGGGCCGGCAACTGCGCGCAGTCCACGCGGTCCTGTCGGTGCAGCGGGCGTTGAGCAGGCTGCCACCAGCAGGAGCAGCGCCAGCGGGAGGGTAAGTCGGAAGGTTCTGTCCATGGGGCACCTCAATCCTCAGCTTCCTGAGTATCAGGCAGCGGCCCCCGATTGCCTGTGACGGCGGTACCCGCCAGAACGGTGAGCGGCCGCCCGGCCCCCAGCCCCGCCAGTGCCAGGAGCGGCACGATGCCCAGCAGTGCAAAGAGTGGCAGCCTGGGACCGCCGCTCACCTCGAGCAGCCAGCCGAGCACGAACGGCCCGGCCGCTGCCAGCAGGTAACCGACTGCCTGGGCCATGCCGGAGAGCCGGGCGGCGCCGGCCGCGTCGGCCGCGCGCAGGACGATGAGCGTCAGGGCCAGTGAGAACGACAGGCCGCTCGCCACCCCGGCGATCGACACCCACATAAGGATGCCCGCCTGCGGCGCGAACAGCAGTCCCGTGAGGCCCACCGTCCACAGTGCCGCCCCGAAGACGGCCAGTCCGCTCTGCTGCCTGAACCTGGTGGCGAGCAGCGGCCCGGATATCGAGCCTGCGATGCTGGCGATGTTGAAAGCCGAGAAGCCCACGCCGGCAGCTACCGGCGTCAGGCCCAGCTGCACCAGCAGCGTCGGCAGCCAGGCGGACACCGCGTAGAAGATCAGCGACTGCAGTCCCAGGAACGCTGACACCTGCCAGGCGAGCGGTTCTTTCAGCAGCTGACCGGCGGCCGGCGCCCCGCTGACCGGACCCACGCCTGACGCCGCTGCGCGGGGCATGCGGCTCCTGAGCAGCTGGAACATGAACACCGCTGCCAGCGGCGAGGCGATCCAGACCAGGAGCGCCAGCGTGACGTTCCCGCCCAGCACTTCAAGCAGCGGCACAGCCAGGAGCGCGGCAACAGCCGGTCCCAGGGCAACCGACACTGAGTACACGCTCATGAGCGGGCCAGCCCGGTGCGACCAGTCGCGCTTGATCAGCCCGGGCAGCAGCACGTTGGCGATCGCGATTGCCGTTCCCAGTACGACCGTGCCGGTGAACAGGCCGCCGGCTCCGAAGTAGGAGCGGACCAGTACCCCGACCGCGATGAAAACCAGCGCCACCAGCATGGTCCGGTCGGTGCCGTAGCGCCTGGCCAGCCGCGGTGTGAGCAGCGCCAGGATGCCGAAGCACAGCACCGGCAGGGTGGTCAGCAGGCTGGCGCTGACGTTGGACAGCCCGTACGCAGCCTGGATCTCAGTGAGGATGGGCGAGACAGCGATGAACGGCGCGCGCATGGCCAGGCCGATGACGAGTACCGTGGCGGCTGCCAGCAGGAGCGGGGCCTGAACCGGTCGCGATGAGGAAGCGCTTCGCACTCCCTGGGATCGTAGCAGTTGCCTGTGCCGACACGCCCGAGTATGCCGGAACGCAATTATCCCGCCCGCATGTGCTATGATTCACAGGTTGCCGCGCCAGATGGGCGCTTGGCGAACCGGTCAAAAACTGGCGTTTTATACCCGTAGGTGCCTGCTCGTGCAGAGGCGGTTGAAGGCGAGGTAAGACGCTGCAACCGGTCACTGATATCGAGAAGCAGCCGTATTAAGGGCTGCACATGCACCGGAGCAATCCGGGTGGCACCTGTCAAAGGGGATAAAACATGTTTACCGACTTCGCTCTTGATGAGCGCATCATTGCTGCGCTCACCGACAAAGGCATTACCGAACCCACACCAGTACAGCGTGAAGCACTGCCCCAGGCGCTCGAAGGCCGCGACATCATCGGCCAGGCGCGCACGGGCACGGGCAAGACGCTCGCATTCAGCCTGCCCATAGCCAACCGGCTCGAGCAGGACACGACCCGTGGCCGCAACCCGCGCGCCCTGATCCTGACCCCCACCCGCGAACTGGCAATCCAGGTCGCCGGTGAGCTGGAATCAGTCGCCCGGCACCTGCGCGTAGCCACCATCTACGGCGGCACCGGCTACGGCCGGCAGGCCCGCGACCTCAAGGATGGCGTCGACGTAGTCGTGGCCACTCCCGGCCGCGCGCTGGATTACATGCGCCAGGAGATCCTGAAGCTGTCCGACATCCAGATCGTCGTCCTGGACGAAGCTGACGAGATGCTGTCCATGGGCTTCGAGGAAGATGTCGAAACCATGCTCGGCGCCACGCCGGCCGGCCGCCAGACGATGCTGTTCTCGGCAACCCTGCCGCGCTGGGCCATGCACCTTTCAGAGCAGTACCTGAACGACCCGTTCCACGTGAACGTAGTAGCGAGCGAAGAAGTCAGCTACGAGGAGATCGCGATCGAAGCGCCGGGCCGCAACCGCCTCGGACTTCTGGCCGACATCCTGCACGTGCACGGCGGTGGACGCGCCATCGTGTTCACCCACACCAAGGCCGAGGTCGACGAGATCGCCCAGGGCCTGGACGCTGTCGGCATTCCCGCCGAAGCGATTCACGGTGACCTGAACCAGGTGCAGCGTGAACGCGTGGTTGAACGCTTCCGCCGCGGCCAGCTGGCCGTGCTCGTCGGTACCGACGTCGCCGCCCGCGGACTCGACATCCCGGCCGTGGATTCGGTGATTCACTACCGCATACCCAGCCAGTCGTCCAACTACCAGCACCGTTCCGGCCGTACCGGCCGTGCCGGCCGCGGCGGCACCGTCGTGATCCTCTGGAGCAAGAACGAACGCCGCAAGCTGCAGATGCTCGAGCGTGCCGTAAACCGCCGCTTCAAGAACGTCGGCGTCCCCACCCCCGAGCAGGTGCAGTCCAGCAAGCTCACCGGCCTGCTGCTCCGCATCGAGGACCAGTCCGCAGAGGACCGCCAGCCGTGGCTTGAAGTCGCGCGCGAGTGGATCAAGGAAGGCCGCGAGAACGAGATCGCCGGCCTCATGACCCTCCTGCTGGGCGGCGTTCCCGAAGAAGCCAGCCTGCTCACCGGTGAGACCGGTCACGTCACCCTGCAGCTCAGCGGTGGGCGCCTGACCCCTCCGCACGTCGTGCGCCTCCTGAAGGACGCCGGCGCCAGCCAGATCGGCCGCATCATGCCCATCTTCGACGGAGCGGTCGCAGACGTGCCCGCCCAGGACGCAGCGAAACTCGTCAACCGCGAGGTTGAAGGATTCCGCGTGACCCGCGCGACGCACATCCCGCCGCCCCCCGCAGGCCGTGGCCCGCAGTCCGGTGGCCGTCGTCCCGACCGTGGCCAGGGCGGAGGCAACTTCCGCCGTCGCAACCGGCCGCAGGGCGACTTCCGCCGCAGCTGATCCGAAACACCTGAAAGCAATTCGCCCGGAGGAATCACATCCTCCGGGCGTTATTCATTTCTGGCTGAACAGGTAAATCAGGCGCGGGCGGCAGCGATGAAGCGCTGGACCTCACCGATGCGTTCGGTGATCTTGATGCCGCGCGGGCAGGCTTCCGTGCAGTTGAATGCCTTGCGGCAACGCCAGACGCCGTTGGGGGCTTCCATTGCCTTCAGGTGTTCATGGGCAGCGTTGTCACGCGAATCGAATATGAAACGGTGAGCGTTCACGATCGCAGCCGGGCCGATGTAGCGGCCGTTCGTCCAGAAGACGGGGCAGCTGCTGGTGCAGGCCGCGCACAGGATGCACTTGGTGGTGTCATCGAACAGCGCGCGGTCAGCCGGGCTCTGCAGGCGCTCGCCGGGTGGCGGGGCGTCGTCGTTGATCAGGTAAGGCTTGACAGCCTTGTAAGCCTCGATGAACGGTTCCATGTCGACTATCAGGTCCTTGTGGACCTTGAACGCGCCAAGTGGTTCGACCGTGATGAACTTGCCCAGGTCCTGAACCAGGATCTTGCAGGCCAGGCGGTTCACGCCGTTGATGCGCATCGCATCCGAGCCGCAGATCCCATGGCCACAGGAACGCCGGAACGCAAGCGTACCGTCGATCTCCCATTTGACGTGATTAAGCACGTCCAGGACGCGGTCTGTGGGTTCCACGTCGACCTTGTATTCAACGAAATGCGGCAGCAGGTCCCTTTCGGGGTTGAAGCGCCGTACCTTGAGGGTGATTTCCATCATGCCTCCAGCATCAGTCCGGGTACTGCCCGGTTTCCAGTTATCATGAGTGTATCAGGAAAGCCGTCTCCGGCGCTCGCGCCCCGTGTGCCGCCTCCGCTTGTGACTGACCCGCGCCATGTGCTAACCTATTACGGTTGACAGCATGGTGCTGCTCCTTTTCACGGGCGGCGGCGCCCGATTGATTTCAGCACTGAATGAAAACACTGTCTGTGAAAGAAACTGAGGAGAGTAATGGCTAACACCCTGTCGGCTAAAAAGCGCATCGTCAAGTCTGAGAAGGCACGCCTGATCAACCGCGCCCGCAAGAGCACCATCCGCACCTTCAGCAAGAAGGCCCTCGCCGCTGCTGAAGCCGGCGATTTCGATACTGCCGCCAAGTTCGAAAAGGTCACCCAGAGCCTGCTTGACAAGGCTTCCAAGGGTTCGACCCTTCACCGCAACACCGCAGCACGCCGCAAGTCCCGCATTGCCAAGCGCATTGCAGCACTGCAGCAGAACGCTGCCTGACGAATAACTGACCGCCCGCCTACAGGCGGGCTGAACCAGAAGAGTCAAGCGCCCCGGCCAGCAGTGGTCCGGGGCGCCTGCTTTGGCCCGCGCGCTGCTACCATTGCTGAATGCCACCAAGGATAGTGCTCGTAAGCAGCAAGGACAGCGCCAACGTCGGCGCGGCCGCCCGGGCACTCAAGAACTACGGATTCAGTGAACTTTACCTGGTCGCCCCGCGCTGCCGCATCGACAGCCGGGCCCACGCCCTCGCCTCCCACGCAGGCGACATCCTGGACGCAGCCGTCCAGACTGACACGCTCGCCGAGGCACTCACCGGCATCACCTGGGCCGTAGGTACCACCGCCCGTGACCGCGCCAGCCCCGGAAACGTGGTGCTGAACGCCCGCGAGGGGATAAGCCAACTGCCCGCCAGCCAGGCAGCCCTCGTGTTCGGCCCCGAGGACTATGGCCTCAGCAACGCCGACCTGGACCCCAAGCGGTTCGACCTGGTGCCGGGTGGCTACTTCGAGGCCGAGGTGGACGCCGCGCTGCGCGAGGTG
>CALDPK010000217.1 GCA_937911855.1 uncultured Trueperaceae bacterium
TGCGGGCGGATTCCGCGGTGGCGAGGGTCGGCCGGTCGCGACCCATCATCCGATCGAGGCTGAGCGCGCCCGCGCCGCTGGCCGCGAGGAAGAGGAAGACGAAGCAGTAGAGCACGGCCAGCTCGCCCCCGTTCTGGATCGGGACGGGCCCGCTGGGCAGGTGGGCCATGAAGTACGCGACGGCCATCTCGCCTGCCAGGATGAAGGCGACCGGGCGCGTGAACAGACCGAGGACGATGAGGAGCCCACCGAAGGTCTCGAGGATCCCCGCCAGGCCCATCATCGAGAAGATGTCGACTCCCGCGCCCGATCCACCGGCGCCTCCGAACCAGCCGAACAGCTTCTGGAAGCCGTGCAGGGAGAACGCGACACCGACCAGGACGGCGACCAGTACCTGACCATCACGGAGAACAGCGGCCTGGGCATCCTGACTGACGCCTCGCGCAGCGCCTACGCCCAGCCCGTGAAACTCAGCGAGATCAAGCCCGGCCTGCGCTCGCGCATAACCGGCGGCAACCCGCTGCTGGTCACCAAAGCCAACGCCGAAAGCACCGTGCACCGCCCGGTGCGCATGGACTACATCGGCGTCAAGAAACTCGCTGAGGGCGGCACTTACGTCGGCGAGCGCCGCTTCCTGGGTCTGTTCACCAGCAAGGCACTCAGCACACCCGTCAGCCTGATCCCGATTCTGCGCCGCAAACTCCGCCAGGTGCTGGAACTCGACGGCGCCAGCAGCGGCTCGCACGATTACAAGCAGATAGTCAGCATCTTCGACAGCCTGCCGCGCGAGGAACTCTTCTGGAACGACGCGGAGCAGCTGCAGGCCGACATCCGCACCATCATGACGATGGACGAGGAACGGACCGTCCGGCTGTCAGTCCGTGCCGACCCCATGGACCGCGGCGTGGGCGTGATCGTCATCATGCCGCGCGACCGCTTCAGCGCCAACGTCAGGCGGCGCGTGCAGCGCTTCCTGAGCAGCGCACTGAAAGCCAGCCACGTCGACTACCGCCTCACCATGGGCGAGGACGAAGGCCAGGCGCGCCTGCACTTCTTCTTCACCACCGACCTGGTGGCTGCCGACGTGGACGCCCGGGGACTCGAGAAGCACGTCACCGACCTGAGCCGCAGCTGGAGCGAAGACCTGCGCGAACGCCTCATCGAGAAGTACGGCCGCATCGAAGGCCGCTACCTGGCGCGCCGTTACACCGACGCGTTCGACGAGCGCTTCATCGCCGACTCCACCGCCGTGAAGGCACTGAGCGACATCACCGAGCTTGAAGAGCTCGAGGCAGGCCGCTTCCGCGTGCGCCTGCAGGAGAGCAGCTCCCGCAGGCACGCCGGGGCCGGCATGCTGCGCATCTACCACGAAGGCCGCGGCCTGGTCCTGTCCGAAGTGCTGCCGCAGCTGGAGAACGCCGGCCTGCACGTCCTGGAGCAGACGTCCTACCAGGTGAAGATCGGCGAACGCGAACTGGTCATCGAAAGCTTCCAGGTCAGGCCGCAGCACGGCGGCAGCCTGCCCAGCCATGAAGCCGCCAGCCGCCTGACCGCCGGCCTGGAGGAGCTGCTGCAGGGTGAAGCTGAAGACGACCGTCTCAACGCGCTGCTGCTGAGCACCCCGCTCGACCTGCGGCAGATCTCGCTGCTGCGCGCCTACGCCATGTACTACGCGCAGGTCAGCGCCGCCACCAGCCGCAGCTTCCTGGAGTCAACGCTCGTCGCCCACCCCATCGCAGCTGAAGCCATCTGGAATTACTTCGCCGCCCGCTTCGACCCGGCCAGCGGCGAAAGCCTCGAGGGCCGTTCAGGCAGGCTGAAGCAGCTGAGCGAAGACTTCATGGCGACCCTCGCTGACGTGACGCTGCTTTCCGAGGACACCGCGCTGCGAGGCATCTTCAACCTGGTGGAATCGACCGTCCGCACCAGTTACTTCCTGGGCCTGCCGCGCATCTCGATGAAGATCGACTCGCACAAGGTCAGCCAGATGCCCGACCCGCGGCCCCTGTACGAGATCGCCGTCTGGTCACCCGGCGTTGAAGGCACGCACCTCCGCGGCGGCATGGTCGCCCGGGGCGGCATCCGCTGGTCCGACCGGGCTGACGATTTCCGCAGCGAAGTGCTGGGCCTCATGAAGACCCAGATGACCAAGAACGCCGTCATCGTGCCCGTCGGCTCCAAGGGCGGCTTCGTGGTCAAACGCGAACCGCAGGACCGTGCCGAGCTGCGCCAGTACGTGAAAGAGCAGTACCAGACGTACATCCGCGGCCTCCTGGACCTGACCGATAACGTCAAAGACGGCCATGTCGTCCAGCCCGAAGGCCTGGTCATCTGGGACGGGCCGGACACCTACATGGTCGTCGCAGCTGACAAGGGTACCGCCACCTTCTCGGACGTGGCCAACGCCACCGCAGCCGAGTACGATTACTGGCTCGGTGACGCCTTCGCCTCGGGCGGTTCGCACGGTTACGACCACAAGTCGCAGGGCATCACCGCCCGCGGCGCCTGGCAGACCGTGTCGCGCCACTTCCGTGAACTCGGCATCGACGTGAAGAACGACGAGTTCACGGCCGCCGGCATCGGCGACATGGCCGGCGACGTGTTCGGCAACGGCATGCTCTACACCGACAAGCTGCGCCTGCAGGCAGCCTTCAACCACCTGCATATCTTCCTGGACCCCAACCCGGACGCTGCGGCCGGCTTCGTTGAGCGCCAGCGCCTGTTCACCACCCCCGGCAGCAGCTGGACTGATTACGACCGCTCGCTCATCTCCGAAGGTGGCGGCGTGTTCGACCGCTCCGCCAAGTCGATCAGCCTGAGCCCGCAGGTTCGCGCGATGCTCGACGTGGACGCTGAGCACTTAAGCGGCCAGGAGCTCATCCGCGCCATCCTGCGCATGCCCGTCGACCTGCTCTGGAACGGCGGCATCGGCACCTACGTCAAGGCCAGCAGCGAAAGCCACGGCGACGCGCGCGACGCGGCCAACGACGCAGTGCGCGTCGACGGCGCCGAGCTGCGCGCCCGGGTGGTGGGCGAAGGCGGCAACCTGGGCTTCACCCAGCTGGGCCGCATCGAGTACGCCCGGGGTGGCGGCAACATCAACACCGACGCCATCGACAACTCCGGTGGAGTGGACCTGTCAGACCACGAGGTCAACATCAAGATCCTGCTGCAGGAAGCGATGGCCGACAGCCAGCTGACGTTGGAGCAGCGCAACGTGCTGCTGGAAGAGATGACACCCGACGTGGTGCAGCTGGTACTGAACAACAACTACAGCCAGTCGCTGGCGCTCAGCATGGCCGTGCCGCGCAGCAGGGAAGACCTGCAGCTGTTCAGCACCCTGCAGGATTATCTGTCCGAGCGCGGCGACCTGGACCCCCGGGTCGAGTACCTGCCCACGGCCCGCCAGCTGCAGGAGCTGCAGCGCGCCGGCCTGGGTTACAGCCGCCCCGAGCTGGCGGTGCTGCTCGCCTACGTGAAGATGGGCCTGTACCGCCGCCTGCTCGAAACCGACCTGACCGACGAACCGCACTTCGAGCACTACCTGCTCGAGTACTTCCCGGACGTGCTCGTCGAACGGTTCCCAGAAGCCACCCGCAACCATTCGCTGCGGCGCGAGATCACCGCCACCCAGTTCACCAACCGGGTTGTCGACCTGCTCGGCATCAGTTTCGTGCACCGCCTGCTGCGGGACACGGGCGCGACGCCAGTTGAGGTCATCCGCGCCTCGCTCATCTCGCTCGAGATCATGCAGGCCGACAGCTTCGTGGAGCAGGTGTTCGCACTCGACAACAAGGTGCCTGCCGAAGTGCAGTACCGCCTGCTCGGTGAGCTGGTCGGTGCAGTAGACGGCCTGGTGCAGTGGATGATCCTCTCTGACCTGGGCAAGGTGCCGGTAGCGGAGTTCGTCAGCACCTACCAGGAACCGCTGCAGCACCTGCAGGGCAGCCTGCCGGACCTGCTGGAGGGTTCGCCGGCAGAGCGGTTCCATGCGAACGCGACGGCCTTCGAAGCACTCGGCGTGCCCGCGGGCCTGGCGCGAATGGCCGCCACCTACGATTTCCTGCCTGCGAGCGTCGGCGCCATCGAGGTCAGCCGGGCCGCCGGCCTGGAACTGAGTGAGGCCGCCAGCCGTTTCTACGACCTGGGCGAGCGCCTGTCACTCGGCCTGCTGCGCGACCTGCTGAACGAGATGGACAAGCCCGGCAAGTGGGAGAAGATCGGCACGGGCGGCCTGATCATGGACCTGCGCAGCAGCCAGCGGGAACTCACCCTGGCGGCTGTGCGGGCGGGAGCGACCGACATGACGAAATTCCTGGAGCAGTTCGGGCCGGAACTCGCGCGCTACGACGGCGCCATCGCCGAGATACGTGCCGACGGGCTCGACTTCGCCAGCGGCAGCGTCATCGTGCGTTTCCTGGAAACGCTTCAGAACGAGGCGCTGCGCCCGACCTGAAGTTCAGCTGAGGGAAGAGAAAAGCTGCTGCGCCGTTTCGCGATCCGCGAAGAAACGGCGCAGCACTGCGTTGAGCCGCACCAGACCGTCGCCCGTTGCCTTGAGGTTATCGCCGCTTAGTTCCAGCAGCCCGTGGCCGCTGAGCTCATCCAGTGCGCCAGCGAACACCACGCGGGGGTCGGCGCCACCGCGGGCTGTCAGCGCCTGCAGGTCCAGGCCTTCGCGGGTGCGCAGGCTGGTCATGAGCGACTCGAGGCTGTGCTCCACCGCGTCCACTTCCTGGGTCTCATCGGGGCCACCCAGCAGCCACGCCTTGATGTGCGGGCGGGTGCGGCGCAGGCCCACCAGGCCCGGGGCAGGCTCGAACGACGCCGCTGATGGTCCCAGTGCCAGGTAGTGCGCGCCACTCCAGTACACCTGGTTATGCAGCGACTCGAAACCGGGACGGGCGTGATTGGAGACCTCGTAGCGCTCGAGGCCGTACCGCTCCAGCTGTTCCGCTGCCATGTCGAAGTCAGTGGCGGCCTGGTCCTCGTCCACCGTCACCCCGCGCAGCGCGAAGGGCGTGAACGGTTCGATGGTCAGGCTGTAGACGCTGACGTGGTTCACGCCCGTGTCCGCCAGCTGCCTGATGTCGGCTTCGGCGTCCTGCCCCGGCACGGCGGTGATGATATCGGCGCTCACGTCGAAGCCGGCTTGGAGGGCCATCTCGACGGCAGCGCGACCCTGAGCCGCGTCGTGCACGCGCCCCAGGAACTTCAGCGTGTCGTCAGACAGCGACTGCAGGCCGATCGACAGGCGGGTAACCCCCAGTTCGCGGAAGAACCGCAGCCGCCCGGCGTCGAACGTCAGCGGGTCTGCCTCCATGGTCACCTCTTCAGCGCCGGACAGATTCCAGTCGCGGTGGAGCATGGTGAAGATGCGGGTCAGTTCAGTGTCCTCGAGCATGGAGGGGGTGCCGCCGCCCAGGTAAACGGTGCGCATGTTCCTCTCATACTGCGTGCTCTGTTGCTGTGATTCCTGCTCAAGCCGGTCAAGGTATGAGGCGACAAGTCCGCCATGCCGTTTCATCTTGTGGAAATCGCAGTATGGACAGATACTCGGGCAGAATGGAACGTGCAGGTAAAGCGCTTCTGGAGGGACTGCAGGCACAACCGAGCTTAAGGCAGGTGTGAGATGCACTGCAAACATGGTGTTGTTATGGCATCCTGTAGTTAAGGGGATTGCGCTGCCCTGATGCCGGCGCAGGAGGAGTGGGTTGAATAGATGAAAAAGAACCTGATGGGAGTAATCGCTGTGCTGGCCCTGATTTTCAGCGGCAACGCACTGGCCCAGTCAAGCAGCGGGCTGCCCACGGGGGCAACCCTGCCGGCCCCGGCCCAGTTCCAGGACCTGCACCCGGATCACTGGGCGGCGGACGCGATTACCAGGCTGACCGCACTGGGTGTCATAACGGGCTACCCGAACGGCACGTTCGGCGGTTCACGTGCCGCGACCCGTTACGAACTCGCGGTCGTCTCGGCCCGCTTGCTGGACCTGCTCAGCACCTCGATCACCGACCTGATAAGCGACCGCGATTTCCGGCGTGCAATCGAGGACGCCGCCACCAACCATGCCCGTCTGCTGCGGCTCGAGGAACTCGTGGAGAACGCAGCTGACAGCGAGTACATGTGGGAACTGGCCCAGCGGCTGGCGCAGGTAGAGGAGTACCTGAACGCGCAGGCTGGCGAGGACCTGTTCCCCGGCTTCGGCGGACTTGATGACACCGGTTTGCGATTGGGCGAGCGCGACCCACTGACCGATGAGGAGCTGGCAGTCATCTTGGCCCAGCTTGAAGAACAGCGCGCCTTGAGCATGTCGCAGTCGCAGCATTACTTCGGCGTGTACGCCGGCTACCCGGTGGCGGGCGGCCTGCACGTCGGCATGCGTGACCTCCTGACCGAAGGCCTTGGTGCACGCTTCGGAATCGGTTTCGCACTGCCCGGCGCTTTCGCCATGGAACTGGCCGTGCTGTACGGATTCGACGCCATCTTCGGTGACCCCGGCACAGCCCTCTACGTGGGCCCCGGCGTCCTGGCCCGCTTCGGTGGCGGCGAAACCGCCCTGGACTTAGAACTCATCCTCGGCCTCGAGTACAGCCTGCCCGACGGGCCTGCTTCCGTGTTCGGTGAGTTCGGCCCCGGTTTCACCCTGGCGCCCGAAGCCGGCAACGCCGGCCTCATCGCCCGCGTCGGCATGAACTACGGCTTCTGACGCTTGGCCAGGCAACAGCAAGGCAGTGACCGTTACGAACTGGAGGCCCTGGAGGGCCTCCTTCCCCTTGCAGTACGCGAGCTGACGGAGCTCGGCTTCGGGCCGCTGACGACGTCCAGTGCGACTTCGGCTGATTTCCGCACGTCCTTGCCGCTTGCCAGAGTCTTCGGGCAGCTGGCCGGCCTGAAGCTGGCGGTAGCTGTTCACCTGCTGCTCGACTTCGACGTGCCGCGTCCCAAGGCGCTGCTCGGTGACCAGCACCTTCGCCGGCTCGTAACCTCGCTGAAGAACGTGCACAGACTCGGCGGTCACGACGGCTTCCGCATCAGCGCAGCCGGTGCGGACAGCGCCGTGTTCCAGCGGCTCAGCCAGGAGATAAGCAGGCAGACCGGCCTGAAGCACGACCCTGAAGGCGGCGAACTGCTGCTGCGCGTCAGGCGGCAGAAGAACGCCTGGCAGGTGCTGATCCGCCTGACCGACCGGCCGCTGTCCGCGCGCGAGTGGCGCGTCTGCAACCGCGAAGGCGGACTGAACGCCAGCATCGCCAGCGCCATGAACCGGTTGCTGGTCGCAGGTCGCGACCCGGCTGGCAGCTACCTCAACGCCTTCTGCGGCTCAGGCACGCTGCTCGCCGAATGGCTCGGCGAACACCGGAGCGCTTCAGCGGCAGGCTTCGACCTCGAGCCCGCCGCAGTCGACTGTGCCAGGCAGAACCTGAGCTGGGCTGCACCCAGGGTCGAACTGTTCGAAGGTGACGCCAGCCGGCTGAACCTGCCCGGCGCGAGCCAGGACTTCATCACAGCAGACCCGCCCTGGGGTGATGATGTGGGCTCGCACGCCGGCAACGCCGAGCTTTACCCGGCTTTCCTGCAGGAAGCACTGCGGCTCCTGAAACCCGGCGGACGGCTGGCACTGCTGAGCCACGAACTGAAACTCACCCGCCGCCTGCTGAAAGACCAGGCCGGTTTCGAAACGGTGACCGAGCTGCAGGTATGGCACGGCGGTCACCGGCCGGTCATCTGGATACTGCAGAAGCGCCCTGGGCAGGAGTAACAGGGCATACTGTACAGTGGCGGGGCAGACAGCTACTGTCATTATTCAGCCTCCCGCAGCAGCGGGCAGGTATGGAGATCGGTGAACCTGTGACGGAACCACAAACCACGGAAGCGAAGCAGCAAGTTCCCGCGACCGGCAACAAACAGACATCCCGTTACCCCGAACGCCCAACGGCGTTCGAGTACGTGTGGCGCAGCCCCTGGGTGCGCGCCGCCTGCTGGAGCCTGCTCATACTGGTAACGGCAGTACTGCTCGTGGTGCTGTTCCCGAAGTATTCCTTCGTACTCACCGTCGGCGTGGTCGGCTTCATGCTCGCCTACCTGCTGCACCCGCTCGTTGCACTGCTCCGCCGCATCCGCGTGCCCCGCATCGTGGCAGTCATCATCGTCTACCTGCTGCTGCTCGGCCTCATGGTCGTGGGCAGCCTGCTGATCGGCCAGATCTTCGTGCAGCTGGGCGACTTCGCCAACGAACTGCCCGAGGTGGTCGAGCAGGCCAGCCAGACGATAAACACCGTGACCAGCTGGCTCGGCACGCTCATGTCCGGCGCCCAGGGTTTCCTGGCGGAACTCGTCGGCTTCGAATCCGCAGACCAGTTCAGCGAGACCATCCGTGAACAGGTGGCCGGCATGCTGGCCACAGCCACCACCGGCATCAGCACCGTACTGGGCGACCTGTTCGCAGAAGGCGGCGGCATCCTGCTGGGCGGCGCCACCAGCATCATCTCCGGCACCGCGCTGTTCATATTCATCCTGCTGGCCAGCGCCTACTTCCTGTTCGACTTCGAGCGCGTCACCGCCAACTTCTACCGGCTCGTGCCGGTGCGCTGGCGGCCCATCTACACCGACGTCAGCGGCAAGGCCGACAACGCCATCGGCGGCTACCTGCGCGGCCAGCTGCTCATCAGCGCCATCCTGGGCGTGCTCATCTGGCTGGGCCTGACCATCCTGGGTGTGCCGCTGGCCCTGTCAATCGGCTTCATCGCAGGGATCTTCAACATCGTGCCGTACCTGGGTCCGATCATCGGCGCAATTCCCGGCGTGCTGCTGGCCCTGACCATCAGCCCGCTCACCGCCGTGCTGGTCATCGGCCTGTTCGTGCTGGCCAACCTGCTGGAAAGCAACCTGCTGCAGCCCATCATCCTGGGCAAGGTCGTCGACATCCACCCGCTCACCGTGATGCTGGCCATCATGACCGGCGTCAGCTTCTTCGGACTCGTCGGCGCGCTGCTGGCCGTTCCGGTCGTCACGTTCGTGAAAGTGATGTTCGAGGACTACGTGCTCACCACTTCGGCATGGCACAGCGGACCGGGCAGGTTCAGGCAGCGGCGACGACTGCAGGCTGTCGCCGACAGCGCCGATGGTCAGGGTGATTCGCAGTAAAGCCGGCCCTGCGGTAAACTTGCCCAAGTGGCCAGGAAGACCAAGCAAACCCGAAAATCCAAGGCAGCGAAGGCAGCGAAGGACCGTGAGGCCCTGGGCCTGACGCTCATCGCCCTGGCGCTCCTCATCCTGGCCCTGCTCCTGCCGCAGTTCCCGACCGGACAGCTCCTGAGCGGAGCCAGCGCCGCAGTACTCGGCTGGGTCGGCATCCTCGCTTACGCCGTGCCGCCGCCCATGATCGTGCTGGGAGCGCTGTTCCTGGTGCGCCGCGAACCACCCGGCTGGCCCCGCGTCCTGCTGGGCTACACGCTGCTGGTCGCCGGCACCTGGACCCTGCTCGCTTCGGTCGCGCCGCAGTTCACCGGCAGCATCGGCCAGGCATTCAACAGCATCCTGGGCGGAGCCGCCGGCGTACTGGGCGGCGCCGCAGCCGTGCTGGTGATCAGCTTCGGCATAGAACTCATCCTGGCCTGGCCGCTCACCACCATCGTGCGCGTGGGCACCACCCGCCTGATCGAATTCACCCGCACCACCTTCGCCGCCGCCCTGGCAGCCCGCAGGCGCGCCCGCGACCGCGCCGGCTTCCAGGCTGACGTGGTGCAGGAGCGCCTGAAACTGCGCAACCTGGACCGCGACCTGGAGGTACTCCAGAAGCTGTACCCCGGCAGCAGCGAAGTCAGCAAGTGGCGCAGCGAGATTGCTGCCAGTCGCGAGAAACTCAACCGCAACCCCAGCGTGGCCGACCTCGAGGACGCGCGCCTCGACGTGTCAGCCTGGCAGACCGCTGTCAGCAACTTCACCCGCGAACGCGCCTCTGAACTCGGCGCTGCGCTCGCCAGTGAAGGCCTGCCCGGTTTCGACGACTGGGTCCGCGAAGCCAAAGCCGAACTCGACGAGACGTTCACCGAACCCGTCCCCCCGGCCCGCGCACTCGACGACCTGCGCCAGGCACTGACCCTTGACCTGACCGCCCTGCACGAGCGTTACCGCCGGCTGCTGCGCGAACGCGACCTGGCTGAACCCGGGCTGCGCGACATCAAACCGCGCGATCTGCCGAAGTTCCAGGCTACCCACGAAGCGCGCCTCGAGCAGCTGGGCGTGGTCCGCGAGGACGCGCGCCAGCTGGATGAATCGGTCAAGCAGCTGGAGCTGTGGCGGGAACTGGCAGCCGATGTCTTCCGCAGCATGTCCGAGTACGGTTCGTTCCCGGAGATGCAGGAGTACAGCAGCACCCTCTCGCAGGAACTGCGTGACAAGGGTGCCGAGGCACTGGATCAGCTTGACGGCTGGTTCAGCGCCCTGTCGGCAGTACGTTCGCGCGCTTACGACGATGAACGCCGTCAGCAGGAGGAACGCCGCCAGGCTGAGGAGCGCGCCATCAGCGAACGCCTGCGTGGACTCTCGTCCGGCCAGGCGCCCTCTGCAGCTGCCAGCAAACCTGACGTGGTGCGCTACCCGCGCGAACTGAGTGGCGCGGTCAATTTCGATACGACGCACGTCGTGCCGGCTGAACGCCTGCCGGCTCCGGGCGAGCGTACTGCTGCGGTGAAGCCGAAACCTGAGCCGCAGGCAATTTACGGTCCGCAACTGCCACTTGATCCGCCCGCTGCTGATCCGGTGCCGGAGGACCCGCTGCCGACCGTCGTTGAACCTGACCAGCCTGAAGAGGCTGCACCCGCGGGCGACCCGGTGCAGGATCCATGGCTCGAGGAACTGTCGCGGGCGACCGGTTCTGCGCACCCGCGCGAAAGTGCCCTGCCGGCTGCTGAACCTGTCCGGGAACCTGAGCCCGAACCCGCCCGCACCTCTGAAGCTGGCCGTGATGTCGAGCACATCCTGGACGAGGAAGGCAAACCCCGTCCCCGGGACGCGTACGAGAAGGACAGCCAGCACGGCGAGGGCCCCTCGTCAGACATACCCGAGTACGGCGGCATCCCGATCCAGCTGCCGCCATACTCGCTACTTGACCTGCCCGAGGCAGGCAGGGAAGACCCTGCCGAGCAGGAAGCGGAGCTGCGCGAGCGGGTCGCCCGCATCGACGACACCCTCTCGAACTTCAGACTCGAAGGCCGGGTGGTGGCCAGCGTGCGCGGCCCGACCGTCACACGCTTCGAGGTCGAACCCGCTCCGGGCGAGAAGATCAGCCGCTTCGCCAACCTGTCCGACGACCTGGCGCTGGCCATGGCCGCCAGCAGCGTCCGCATCGAAGCGCCCATCCCCGGCAAGAGCGTCATCGGCCTGGAAGTGCCCAACGCGCACCGCGACCTGATCCACTTCCGTGAGGCCGCAGAAGCCCACAGCTTCCGCCGCAGCAAGGCACGCCTGCCCCTGATCCTCGGCAAGAGCATCGACGGTGAACTCGTCGTCGGGGACCTGGCCCGCATGCCGCACCTGCTCATAGCCGGCTCCACCGGTTCGGGCAAGTCGGTCGCCGTGAACACGCTCATTGGCAGCCTGCTGTACAAGTTCCTGCCTACCGACCTGCGCTTCCTGATGATCGACCCGAAGATGGTCGAACTGACTCCTTACGACGGAATCCCGCACCTCCTTAGGCCCGTGGTCACCAACCCGGCTGACGCCGCGGCCGTGCTCCTGGGCGCCGTGTCACACATGGAACGGCGCTACAAGATGATGAGCAAGATCGGCGCCAAGAACCTGGACCAGTACAACGAGAAGGCCCGCAACCTGGACCTGCCGCAGCTGCCGTTCGTGATCATCATCATCGACGAGCTTGCCGACCTAACGATCACGAGCCCCAAGGAAGTGGAGTCGGCCATCATGCGCCTGGCGCAGATGGCGCGCGCCACCGGCATGCACCTGGTGCTGGCCACCCAGCGGCCGAGCGTCGACATCCTGACGAGCCTCATCAAGGTGAACGTGCCTGCGCGCGTAGCCTTCGCCGTGTCAAGCGGCCACGACAGCCGCACCATCCTGGACACGATGGGCGCCGAGCGCCTGGTCGGCATGGGCGACATGCTCTTCTACCAGCCCGGCCTCGTCAAACCCGTCCGGCTCCAGGGGCCATTCATCAGCGAACCGGAGATCTCCGGACTCGCCGGGTTCCTGCGCCGTCAGTTCTTCGAGGACGAGTTCGTGGAAGCGTATGGCGAAGATTTCGACCCCCCTTCACTGCACGAGTCCGACGCCGATGGTTTCGTCGACTGGAACGACGAGAAACTGCGCGTAGCAGCCGAGATGGTCATCCAGGAAGGCCAGGCAAGCGTCAGCCGGCTGCAGCGCCGCCTGCAGGTCGGTCACGCACGCGCCGGCAAGCTCATGGATTCCCTTGAATCCCTCGGCGTCGTCGGACCACATACTGGCAGCAAACCGCGTGACGTGCTCGTGGACATGGATGAATTGCCCAACATCTTTGGGCGATGATCCCGGGTACCCCGGCATGAGAACGGCCGGCGGAGAGTATACTCGCCTCCAAGAAATCATTGGAGGCAGCACATGAAGCGATTCGCAGCAATCCTGTTGGCCCTTTCTGTAGCATCCGGCGCGTTCGCGCAGACGCTGAACCTGGCGACGTCCGAGGACTGGGAGAACCTGGACCCGGCGTTCGCAGCCGGTGTGCAGACCGGTGCGATGGTCGCCAAGCTTTATGACGGCCTGATGCGCTACGACTTCGAGACGACGGAAGTCGTTCCGAACCTCGCTGAATCAGTCGACATCAACGACGACGCAACTGTCTTCACGTTCCACCTGCACGACGGGGTGCCGTTCCACGACGGCTCGATCCTGACTGCACACGACGTCAAGTACTCGTTCGAACGCGTTGTCGATCCCGACACGGCCGGTCCGCTGGCCTGGGTGTTCACTGATGCAGGCATCACAGGGTCAGCAGAAT
>CALDPK010000218.1 GCA_937911855.1 uncultured Trueperaceae bacterium
CAGACGATGATGTGCTTGACCTTCAGGACGGCAACCGAATATTCAATGACCGCCATGCAGTTGAAATCGGTATGCACCACCAGATTGGCGATATTGCGGACGATGAAGAGATCGCCCGGCGCGGCATCGAAGACTTCCTGCGGCAGCAGGCGGGACATTTCATGCCCCGTTGACCTGACGGTGGAGTCGTCGCTGGCGGCGAGGTACGCGGCGATGCGCTCGCGTTCCTGCCGGGATTTGTTCTGGCTGAGCTTCTTCTTGCCGTCCAGCTGCAGGACGGTCATCTCGAAGCCGACGATGCCTTTCAGCATCCCCTCGCGGTAGCGGTCGCTCAGGCTGTCCCACTGCGAGCGGTAAGCCGGGTCGTTGCTGTCGATCAGTTCATGCAGGCCGCCCAGGGCCCCGTCGGCATCAACCAGGCGCGGCCTGCCCCGAACATGAACAGCCAGGTAATTCCAGGTGGGAACAGTATCGGTGCGGTCGTAATGCTTCGCGGAAACATAGGCGTGCGGCCCGTTGAAGATGACCAGCGCTTCGGACTTTCCGAGTTCCTGCCAGTGCGGGTTCGCTTTGGCAAAGTGACCCCGCAGGGTTATCTGATCGCCAACGCGGGATACCGACAGCGGCAGGTGCGTCGCCACGGGCACCTCTTCAGCAACTGAGATTACCGTTGCGAAGGCATTCTGCTGCATAAACGCGAACATCTCATCGACGTCGGTTTCCCGGAACATGTTGGGGACGTACATTGCTGCTCCATTCGAAGTGCTGAAGTCAGGCGATTATCATAGCCCTCGCCATACAGAGTGATCCCGTACAGGTTAATCTCGTACCAGTCTGATAATTAGGGAGCCTACTGATGAAGATGGTCCGCGTCGCTGTTGTAGCACTATTCCTGCTCGTCTCGGGAAGCTCGTTCGCGTACGACTCGTTTTCCGTCGGGCTGCAGGTCGATGCCCACCGGCATTACATTGGCTACAACGCCCATGCCGTGCTGCCGCTGGCAGCTTTCGGTGCTGACAGCACTCCCAGGATGCTTTCGGCCCGCGTGGACTTCTCGGCCGGAGATGTTGTCTACGCGGGACTGGCCGCGGTGTTGAGCGGCAGGGGCCCGGGAATCCAGCCGTTCGTGTCACTTGGTGGCGGTGCCGCGCTGTGGGGCACATCGCCCTTGCCGACCTTTCAGGGAACGGTCGGAGTGCGGATGCCTTTAACAGGCCGTCTTTACGCCACTGCGCAGTTTCAGCTGCGCGTAGCTACGGTGGGACACGCGCAGCCGGGATTCGGCCTCGGGCTCGAGTACAGCTTCTGATCCACAACCAACTGACCGCGAAACCTTTTGCTGGCTTCGCGGTCAGTTGACGCGTGATGTTACGGAAGATGTGTCAGACGGTCAGTTCAGGTTGTCGAGTGCCTCTACCAGGTCGAGCAGTGCGTCGCCGGTGCGGAGGCCGAGGCTCAGCAGGTAGTTGTCTTCGAACACGATGACGTTGCCTGACAGGCCGGCCGGGGTCTGCATGACACCGGGGATGGCGAGGACCGCCTCGAGGCTGCCCATTGCGTTCATGCCGCGCTGGGTGACCAGGAGCACGTCCGGAGCTGCGGTGACGAGCGCTTCAGGGGTGAATGGCTGGTAGCCGACGAAGCCGACTTCAGCACCTGCGTCGACGGCGCCTGCGGCTTCGATCATGATGTTCGAGGGTACGTCGACGCCGCCTGCGAACTGCATCTGGGTGCTGCCCAGGTACATGAACATGACGCGGGGTGCGTAATCCAGTGCGTCACCGGCAGCTGCGGCTTCGTCAAGCTGGGCCTGCAGGTCAGCAGCGAGTTCCTGGCCGCGCTCTTCCAGTCCGAGTGCGCCGGCAACGAGTTCGATGTTGTCGAGCGGGGTCTGCAGGCTGGGTTCATTGGAGGTCATGACGACCTGCACTCCGGCCGCCTCGAGCTGTTCGAACACGGTGGTCGGGCTGGCCAGGTCGTTGGCGATGACGAGGGTGGGCTCGAGGACCAGGAGCGCTTCGACGGACAGCTGGCCGGCGTAACCGACGTTAGGCAGTTCGTTGGCTGCTTCGGGGTAGTTCGAGGTTGCGTCCACGCCTACGAGCTGGCCTTCAGCTCCGAGTGCGTAAATGAGTTCGGTGATGTCGCCGTTCAGGGCGATGATGCGTTCCTGGGCGAAAGCCTGACCCGTCAGGGCCACGGCTGCCACCAGTGCGATTGCCAGTGCTTTTCTGATGATGATCACTCACTCCTTGTTTCGGTGCAGCTGTAGCTGGCACCGGTAGGTTCAACTGTGTGCATTATTGGCCGCGGCTCGCCGGGCGGTTGTCATGAATCTGTGCCGCCCTGGCAGTGAAAGTTTAACTGCACCAGTGGCGTTTTCCCGTTACACTCGGAACTGGTGCGGCGCCAGCCGTACCTGCGGGGGAAGGCGATTGTGACTCTGGACGAAGACATCAGAAAGTTCCTGGACTCTGTTGCGAACGCTCCACGGCCGTCGGAACAGTCCGTTCCCGTGGCTGAGATCCGCCGCGCGGCTGACGCCATGTCACTGGCACGGCCACGGCCCTCCGTAGAAGTTCAAGCCGCGACTTTCACGATTCCGGGCCGTGACACAGGCGTGACCGTGCGTCACTACATCCCAGAGTCGGCAGGCCCGCACGCCCTGATCATGTACCTGCACGGCGGCGGTTTCGTTTTCGGCAATATCGATACGCATCACGACGTGAGCAACCGCCTGAGCCTGGACACCGGCGCGCAGGTGCTGGCCGTGGACTACCGGCTGGCACCGGAACACCCCTTCCCTGCCGGTGTCAATGACGTCATCGACGCCCTCAGGTGGGTGGCCGGGAATCACGCTCAGCTCGGAGTGGATCCGGAGCGGATATTCGTGCTGGGTGACAGCGCGGGCGGCAACTTCGCTGCCGTTGCTGCGCAGGTGGCCCGCGACGAAGGCATCAGGCTGGCCGGCCAGGTGCTCATCTACCCGGTGACTGATTTCCGTGACATTGAGTACGAGTCACGCGTCACCCGCGCTGACGGCTACGGCCTCACCCAGGCGGACATGTACTGGTACCGAGGCCACTACCTGGGCGATGACGGGGACGCGACCAACACCCTGGCCTCGCCAGTCGCCAATGACGACCTGAGCGGCCTGGCGCCCGCGTTCGTGATGACTGCCGGTTATGACCCGCTGCACAGCGAAGGCGAGGATTATGCGCGGCGGCTTGAAGCTGCCGGAGTCGAAGTGGAGTACCTGCACCTGCCCGGTGCCAATCACGGTGTGTTCAGCAACTTTCATGCGTTCCGGGCCGGGGAAACAACGTGGCAGGCGGTCCTTGCGTGGCTGGAGACCCGGACCTGAGCACGATCACTCCGGCTCAAGAGGCCAGCCGTGATTGACATCTTCGCCAACTTCTGGCCGCTCGTCGATCGCGTCCTGCGCCTGGACATGAACGCCGTCATGCAGTACACGGAGCGGCCCGGCAGTGCCGAGCTCGCCCTGCTGGTAGTGCTGGTCGTCGGCGTTTCCGAGGGCCTTGGCAACAGCGTCGTCCTGTTCGTAAACCGGGTACGGCCGCCGCGATTCGCACTCACACTGATCGTATTCAGCGTGATCCTCGCCGTCACGTACGGCTTCCTGACCTTGAGCATCTTCGCTGTCGCCCGGCTGGCTTTTGGCGTGCAGGACGATTACACCCTGGTGGCGCAGATCGTCGCGTTCGGCTACGCACCCCGGGTGTTCGGGCTGCTCGAGTTCGTCCCCATGATGGGCAGGCCTATCGCCATGCTGCTGGACATCTGGAGCCTGCTGGCGATCTTCACCGGCGTAGCCGTCGGCCTGGACCTGCTTCCCTGGCAGGCGCTCGTCACCGTCGCACTGGGCGGGATCGTGTTCCTGACCTTGCAGCGCACGGTCGGCCGGCCGCTGCTGCTGCTCGGTCGCTGGATGCAGCGGCGCGCAGCTGGCGTGAACCTGGTCATGGACCGGGAAGGCCTGCGCCAGCTGGTCCGCGACGGCCGCAGCCGGGAGAACAACCGTTGATCGCCACGCTTATCGGCATCACCGTGGGAGCCCTGGTGGTGGCGATGCTGCTGGCCCCCCTGGAAACACTGGGATGGTGGGCAGGCTGGTACGGCGAGGAACTGGACGATCAGACCCGACCACCCGTGAAGCAGTCCACGCCTTACCGCACGTTCGGACCCACGGGCCAGAGTTTCAGGCGCCACTACGTGGTGTTCCTCGACGGCATCGCCAAGGTGGGCGACATCAATTACGACGATGTGCAGGGGATCCTGGGTGACCTGTCTCGGCGGATGCCAACAGCGACGGTACTGGGCGACGTCATGCCGTACTCAGTAACGAATCGTGGCTTGCTGTCCGGCCGTCCACTCGCCAGGTTCTGGCGACTCGCGTTCCGCCTGAAGGTTGAGGGTCGCGCTCCGCTTATCAACTTCATGATCAACATGCGCAACATGTTCCAGGTTTTCGTTGCTGCAGATTCACGTTACGGCCCCATCTTCGGACAGGGCGAAGCACACGCGATACTGATCTCGCTTCTCCGCCAGGGCTTCAATCCCGACGAAGAAGCGCCAGTGACCCTTATCGGTTACAGCGGCGGCGCCCAGGTCGCGCTCGTAGCCACCCCGTACCTGGCGCGGTCCC
>CALDPK010000219.1 GCA_937911855.1 uncultured Trueperaceae bacterium
CATCGAGAACGCTGCCTACCGCTTGGCGGCAGCGCTCGTCAGCCTGCGCAGCGACGACGGCCGGGTGCTCATCGACGGTTTCTATGACGACGTGAGGGCCGTCAGCGAAGCGGAAGAACAGGCGCTCCGCGCGCTGCCACCCGAGGACGACGAACTCAAAGCAGCCTTCGGACTTGACGGCTTCATCGGCGGCCTCAGCGGAACCGACCTGCACCGCCGCCTCTACTTAGAGCCAGCCTTCAGCATCAACGGACTGGAATCCGGTTACAACGGTCCCGGCATCCGCGTCTCACTGCCCGCCACCGCCCGCGCCCGAATCGACATCCGCCTGGTGCCCGACCAAGAACCGGCCAAAGTATGGGAGCAGCTCAAAGCCCAGCTGGAGCGCAATGGCTACGGCGACATCGAACTGAAGGTGCTCGATCACTTCGAGGCCGGCGCCCGCTCTGACATCACCAGCCCGTTCGTGCAGATGACCGTGCAGGCACTGCGTGACGTTTACGGCCAGGAGCCATCGCTCTTCCCCAGCTCATTCGGCTCCGGTCCGATGCATCCGTTCGTGAAACACCTGGGTGCGCCCATTGCCGGGCTGGGCATCGGCTACCCGGGCTCCCGCATCCACGGGCCTGACGAGCACATGCGGCTGCAGGACATCCACGGCGGTGTCGCAACCCTGACCCGCCTGTTCGAGCTGTACGGCCGCAGCTGACGCTGGTGGCAATCCGGGAACCTGAATGCTGAACTTCCTGCTCAGGCGCATAGGCCTAAGCATCGTCGTCCTGTTCGGCCTCAGCGTCATCGTGTTCGTCGTGCTGAACCTCTCAGGCGACCCCGTGCGCCTGCTGCTGCCACCAGACGCACCAGCCACGGAAGTCGAAGCATTCCGCGAGCGCATGGGCTTCAACGACCCCCTGCCCGTGCGCTACTGGGCGTTCCTGACGCAGGTGGTCCGCCTCGACTTCGGCGCGTCCATCCAGTACCGCGTACCCGCCCTCGAGCTCGTCCTCGAGCGGCTGCCACACACGCTCAGCCTGGCTGGCCTGGCCATCCTCATCGCCGTTGTGCTGGGCGTGCCGGCCGGGGCGCTCGCAGCGCTGCACCGCGGTCGCCTGACTGACACGCTCGTCTCCGGCATCGCGATAGTCGGTCAGTCCACGCCGGTGTTCTGGCTGGCGATAATGGCGATCCTGCTGTTCTCCGTGCAGCTGGGCTGGTTGCCGGCCAGCGGCTCGGGCAGCTGGCGGCATTACATCCTGCCGTCAACCACCCTGGCCGTGTTCCTGCTGGGCGGCATCGTCCGCGTCACCCGAACCAGTTTCCTGGAAGTACTGTCCCGTCCTTACATCAGGACCGCCCGCTCCAAGGGCGTGAGCGAACGCGTTGTCGTATGGCGGCACGCGCTGCGCAACGCGGCGATACCGATCGTCACGCAGATCTCGCTGCAGGCGCGCTTCGTCATCGGCGGCTCGGTGATCACCGAAAGCATCTTCTCCTGGCCCGGACTGGGCCGGCTGCTGGTGCGCGGCGTTTACGCCCGTGATTACCCGGTGGTCGAGGCCGGCGTGTTCGTCATCGCGTTGCTGCTCATCCTGATCAACACCCTGGTGGACATCTCCTACACCTGGCTGAACCCGCGAGTGAGGCTGGGCCGGTGAGGCGCGGACACATCTGGCGGGACCTGGTCCGCACGCCTACGGCGCTGTTCAGTTTCGTGCTCCTGGCGCTCATCGCGCTGGTCGCCATCACCTACCCATTGTGGTACCCGATCAGCCCGCTCGCGCAGAACCTGCTCGGCAGCCTGAGCCCGCCCATGACCGAAACAAGCACCGGCATGCACCTGCTGGGAACCGACCAGTTGGGCCGCGACCTCATGGCCCGGGTCCTGCTCGGCGCGCGCATCTCACTGCTGGTTGGCGGCGTGGCACTGCTCATCTCGCTCGTCTTCGGCACCCTGGTCGGACTGCTGGCCGGTTACTTTGGCGGCTGGGTCGACGCGGTCATCACCGGCGCCACCGAGACAGTCATGGCGCTGCCGTTCATCGTCCTGGCGATCGCCGTTATCGGAGCGCTGGGCTCGAGCACGACGGTGGTGATCCTGACGCTGGGCCTGACCAGCTGGGTGGGTTACGCGAAGCTGGTGCGTGCCCGGGTGCTGGAGCTGCGCGAGGAAGATTACGTGGTCGCGGCGTTCGCACTGGGTCAGCGCACCGACCGGGTGCTGTGGCGGCACGTGCTGCCGAACGCCCTGCCGCTCATCATCGTGGAATCAACCTTGCTGCTCGGTACGCTCATCCTGGCTGAGGCGGGGCTGAGTTTCCTGGGGCTGGGCATCCAGCCGCCCACGCCGACCTGGGGCGGGATCCTGAGCGAAGGCCAGATGTACGTGGCGGTAGCACCGTGGATCGCCGTGTTCCCTGGAGTGTTCCTCCTGCTCACCGTGCTGGCAACGAACTTCCTTGGCGATTTCCTGCGGGATCAGTTCAGCGTAGGCAGCTGAGGGTTTCATTCAGCCCCGAGACGGCGCGCCGGACTATCATCGACACCGAAACAGTCAGTGGAACGGAGCCAACATGATGAAGATCACCCAGTCAGCCATCTCCTTCAACGTGCCGGACGTCCAAGAGTCAGCCAGCTTCGTCGTGGAGCACTTCGGCTTCAAGGAAGAGATGGCCACAGAAGGCTTCGTCTCCCTTTCGAACGCTGACGCTGGTTTCAACCTGATTTTCCTGCAGACCGGCCTGGCGACGTTCAAGCCAGCACACCGGGCTGGCACCGCTGGTGACGGGACACTCATCGTGTTCGTCGTAGAAGAAATTGATTCCGAGTACGAACGGCTGCAAGCAGCGGGCCTGAACATCGTTACTCCGATCGAAACCGAACCTTGGGGCGAACGCTACTTCCAGGTTGAGGATCCCAACGGCCTGATCTACCAGCTGGTGCAGTGGGTGGAAGCTCCGCCAGAGCTCTGAGAAACCGCACGTTCGGCGCGGAGGCCGAAGTCCACTGAGACGGGATTCCTGGCAGACCGAACGGCTGCCACTCGGGTCAGAGACCCGTAAGGTGACGTCCGTCACAATTGCCGTACTGTCTGGAGGACGCCCGTGAAACTCGTTGCATGCAATAACTGTGGTTCTTCAATATCATCTGATGCCGTCTACTGTTCGAAGTGCGGACGCAAGTACCCGAGCCTGCGCGCCCTGTGCCCTTTCTGCGAGAGCACCCACGTCACCGTGTTCATGCAGAACAACCCACCGGCGGTGATCGGCCGTGACGGCCGGGAGCCCCTGCCTGCAATTTCAGACGTACTTGCTGCCGCCAGGTTCGGGCAGCTGAAGTTCCTGTGCACCTCCTGCTCAAGCGGCTGGAATCCGAATCATGAGGAAACCCGCGAATCCTTCCACCGCGCCGAACCGGTAGCAATGGCACCGGCCAAGGACACCAGCGAGAAGCAGACCGGCAGCCCTGCTAAGCGGACTGCCGCGGGCCGCTTCCGCCCTGACCGTCTCCTGCCCCGCTGGGCTGCCACTGCACTGCTGAAGAACCCGCAGCGGGCCGAGTAACAGGCAGGACGCCGCTCTCAGCGTTACGACTGGTTGATGACCGCCGTGGAGTCCTTAGCGAAAGTAAAGTTGCACACTGGGGTGGCCCGCTGCAACAAGGACCACCCCACGCATTGCCTTCGCGCGAAGTTACGCTCAGCCGAGTCGGGCCAGCTCCACTTCGGACGCGATGAATCCGAAGGCATCCTTCGAGCCGCTTGATGTGACCAGTTCGAAGATGCGTCTGGCTTCCGGCTGATCGCCGTTGTAAAGGTGCCAGTTGCCGACGCCGTACCCTTGCGTGGCGACGGCTACCTTGTCGGGGTCTTCAGCGTTGACCAGATCTTCGGGCTGCAGTTCGCCGCGGTACATCTGCCAGCGCTTGTAGTACGACGATTCCTTGAACGCTCCGCCGGTCAGTTCCAGTCCGTCCAGGGTGGCCTGGGCCTCATCGTGTCGGCCCAGCCGCCGCAGTGCCATGTAGCGCCAGTCGCTCGCGGCCACTTTCATCTCGTCATCTGCAGCTGAAGCGATCGTGTCGTCGTGCGAGCGGATGGCTGCTTCGAAATCGCCTAGCAGGTAGTTGGCCAGCGCCAGGTGGTAGTGGATGCTGGAGAGCAGGGTCGCCTTGTACAGGTGTTTGGTTGATTCCACGGTTTCGGGTGTCACGGGCACGCGCACGTATTCCAGTTCGTCGGTCTTGCCGAGCACGACGCGGTACAGGTCGTCTTTCAGCTGCGGGCCGTAAAACTCGTGCTCGTCCTGTTCCCAGTCGCTGGTGAGTTCCGCGGCGCGCGTCAGGTCGTCGCGAGCGTCCTCGAAGCGGCGGAGGGTGATGAAACGGTGACCGCGGTGCCGCAGCAGGCGCGGTTCGGCGGGGTTGTGCTCTAGACCTTCGCTGAACAGTTTGATCGCGTCTTCGTGATGGCCGAGCTGACCGGCGAATTTGCCAGCGAGGATGTACCTGTCAGTCTGGTTCATGCATTCACGGTCTCTTTCTGGGAGTTCAGGAGTTCATCCTGGTCGCGTTCGGTGACCAGGTAGGCGAAGCTGTGCCGGTCGCCTTCAGCGAGCAGGCGCCGGAAGCTATCCTGGGCTTCGCTGGTGCGGCCGTTCATCAGGTGCCACTGGCCGATGGCGAACTCGGCTGTGACCATGGCAAGTGGTTTGGCGGAGGCGAGTTCGCGCAGCTGGTCGGCGTCGATCTGTCCTTTGTAAAGGCGCAAGCGGTTGGCGTAGAGCGGTGTGCCTTCGTTGACCTTGAACTGGTCGGTGTCGATGCTGTCCAGCAGGGCTTTCGCTTCGTCGTTGCGGCCCAGGCGCAGCAGCGTCATGTAGGTCCAGTCGCTGACGGCAGTGCGGGAGTCGTCGTCTATGCTGACGGTCTCGCTGAGGCGGTAGTACTTGAGTGCTTCCTCGTAGTCCTTGAGCAGGAAGTTGGCGAGCGCCAGGTGGTAGTAGACGCTGAAGTGCAGGGTGGACTTGAACATGTCGGCGTTCGCGGCCGTGGACTCGGGTGTCACTTCGATGTGCTGGTCGAGCAGTGGCCGCTCGAGCAGCAGGCTTTCGATGTCCTGTGCGGTTTCGACGCTGAAGTACTCGATCTCGTCGGGTTTGCCTTCTATGAGCCGGGCGGCTTCCTGCAGGTCTGCCCTGCCCTGTTCGAACTTGCGCTGGTTGAGTAGGCGGTGGCCGCGCAGGCGGTACAGGCGGGGTTCGTCCGGGAACAGGTTGATGCCTTCGGTGTAGATCTCGATGGCGCGGTCGAACTGGTACAGCAGGGCGCGGAACTTGCCGGCCAGGATATAGCGGTCAACTGTTTCGGGTTGGTTCATGCGTGGTTATCTCCTTAGCGGCGGAGCCGGGGGTCGGTGGCGTCGCGGACGCCGTCGCCGACGAGGTTGATGCCGAAGACGGTCAGCAGGATGAAGATGCCGGGGATGGTGGTGGGCCACCAGGCGAACAGCAGGTAACTGCGGCCTTCGTTGAGCGTCATGCCCCAGGTGGGGATGTCGGGGCTGATGCCCAGGCCGAGGAACGAGAGGGTTGATTCAGCGAGGATGGCTGCGCCGATCTCGAAGCAGGCGATGACGACCAGGCTGCTGCTGATGTTGGGCATGACGTGGCGCCTGAGGATGCGGCCGGAGCCGGCGGCCATGGCGTGGGCTGCCTCGACGTACTCGACACCGCGCAACGTGCGGGTGCGGATGCGGGCCACGCGCGCGTACGGCACCCAGCTGGTCAGGGCCAGCACCATGATCAGGTTCCACAGGCCCGGCTTCAGCACTGCCATGACAGCGAGTGCCAGCAGCAGGAACGGGAACGCAAGGAACGTGTCGATGACGCGCATGATCAGGATGACGAGCGCGACCCACCGCCCGGCCCGCGGATTCCGCTTGAGGTCGCGCCAGAGCAGCAGCACGAACGGGAGGGCGAACTGCACCAGCAGCAGGCTGCCCTGTTCGAGCACTGGACCCACGACGCCGCACTGATTCCCAGCGAGTTCTATCCGCACTGGCGACACCGCTTTCGCAGTGCCCGTGAACGCCTCAAGCAACCCCGCTGGCTGCAGCGCCTGGGCGCAGACGGTCCCCGTCTTATCCGACAGGTGCGCTCGCGCGTGCGTCGGCATGGCGCGGTGATGGCACGCGATTTTGAAGACAAGGGCAGCGGGGCCTGGTGGGGCTGGGGACCTTCGAAGACGGCGCTGGAATATCTGTGGCGCAGCGGCGAGCTTGCCATTGCCAGGCGCGAGGGCTTTGAAAAGGTCTACGACCTCAGCGAGCGGGTGATTCCAGAGTCCCTGCGTCAGCATCGACCGCGCAGCAGCGAATCGGAACGCTGGTTCTGCGAGCAGGCCCTGCAGCGTCTGGGCTTTGCCACGGCAAGCGAGATCGCTGCCTTCTGGCAGCAGGTGCCGGTCCAGCGGGTCAAGGCCTGGGCGGCGCAGCAGGTGAAGCAGCGCAGCATCAGGGCAG
>CALDPK010000220.1 GCA_937911855.1 uncultured Trueperaceae bacterium
ATTACCAAAGTAACGAACTTTACCAACGGTTGCAAAAGATAGATAGGGGCCGTATGGCGGTTGTAGGAGTACATATAAGGCGGGGAGATTATAGAACCTGGCAAAACGGCAAGTATTTTTTTGCCGACGAAGTTTATCAACAATATCTACTGGAGATGACCTCCCAACTGAAGCAGATTCATAAAGAGCCCTTTTTTGTAATATTTTCAAATGAAGATATTTCTATTAAGGAACAAGACAATGTCGTAATCTCTAGGAATGAATGGTTCGTCGACCAATTCCTTATGAGCCAGTGTGACTACCTCATCGGGCCACCCAGTACTTTTTCTTTGTGGGCTAGCTACAGCGGAAAAGTCCCTTATTATCACTTTGAAAGCGGAGTGGACCAATTAGAACTGGCCCACTTTAAATATTGCATAGGCTAATAGAAAAGGCCAGAGCATGCGGTTCTAGATGAATCAAAACAAAGCAAAGAAAAAATCAACAACACGCACAAAAACAGCTATGTCCGCAACACGTTTATATTGGGCAATTTTTCTTCTTGTATGGAGCAATCTGGACTCGTTTGGCCAGGAACACTCGGCTCTCACCCAGCTAAAAATAGCAACTTTCGACGTGGATGCAACCCCTCCTATTGGTGATCCCCTGACCTATGATTCCACGGCCAATAGCTGGGATTTGGGTTTAAGGGCCAAAGGCATTGTACTTCAAGGTGCCGGCCAGCCCATTGTACTGGTCGCAGTCGATTGGATCGGCATCGCCAATGACAGCCAGGACGCCTTCAAAGAAGCTTTAGCCGAGGCCGCCAACACGGTACCTGAACGTGTTGCTGTGCATGCACTTCATCAGCATGATGCGCCGATTTCGGATTTTGGGGCGGAAAAAATCCTTTTGGAGGCGGGGTTAGATCCAGCGGCTTTTGAGAGCAGCTTTGACAAAGAAGTGATTCGGCGGCTTCAGGCTGCTATTCGGGTGTCCCTTCCGCAAGCCCAGCCGGTCACGCATATCGGTACCGGTGAAGCCGCCACTGACTGGAACCTGATCATGGCCACCACCATGCTGGCGCTGATCCCGCCGGTGCTCATCGTCATCCTGATGCAGCGCTGGTTCGTGAAAGGTCTGGTCGACAGCGACAAGTAGCGTCCGTCAGATGTGCATGAGCATCTGACGGACGGCGCCCAGGTGGTAAGCGCAGTGGGCGACCATGCCGAGCATTGACGCGCCTGGTTTTCTCAGCGCCGGCTTCCACGTCCGGTCGCTGCGAAGAGGAACAGGCCGGCTGCGAAGGCAGCCGGGAGTGCTGCGAACCACAGTTCCACGAAGAACGTCAGCAGCACGTTTATGGGGGTAACAGTAAACGCCCCGCGCAGCATGCTCTGTGTGCCCCAGCCTCCTCCTGCCGTCAGGTCGGTGATTCCGCCCACCAGGCCCACTACAAGTGCGAACAGCACGACGAACAGAAGTGACCCACCCAGCAGGCCGCCGGCCCGGGCGCGCCTGAACACCGGCGTCAGCAGCCAGCGGACGATAACTGCGCTGAGCGCGTAAACGAACGCGTCAAGCCAGACGCTTGCCGTTATGGCTGTACGGACGCCCAGGGTGGAGGCGGTGACCTCGATGATTCCGAAGATGGCCAGGCCCGCCAGGGCTGCGAACAGTGCGTCGCGTGCCTTCATGATGCCATCAGGCTGCGCAGGTGGCTGACAGCCTGCCGCACTCCGGCTTCACCGGTCGAGATCTCGAGGCAGGCGGTTCCCTGGAAGTGTTCAAGCCGGGGCAGGATCTGGCTGTAATCGAGAGTGCCCTGGTCAGTGGGCAGGTGCTCGTCCTGCTCGCCGTGGTTGTTGTGCAGGTGCAGGTGGATCAGGTTCATCGACTGCAGGTAACCGGGAATCGTGTCCTCATCCGATGCCTGCGCCTCTATGTTCGCGTGGCCGAAGTCCAGGCAGTTGCCCATGCCGTGCCGGCGGGTTATCTCGGCCAGTTCGGTGCCATTGCGCACCACGTCAGCGGAAGTCAGCACCAGGTTCTCCAGGGCGATCGGCACACGTGAGCCCTCGAGCGCACTGAGTGATTCCTCGAGCGCTTCTTTGGCCAGCATCCGCGCCTGCTCGAACGGCACGTAGTTCAGGCCGGTGTGCAGGACCCCGCAGGTGGCGCCGACGGCCTCGGCGTACTCCAGGCCGCGCAGCGTGCGGTCTACTGCCGTCTGCCTGGCGGCGGGGATGAGCGACGCCAGGTTCAGGTCCACATAGCTTAAGTGCAGGGTCGAACCTATGCCGGTGGCGCTGCTCAGTTCACGGACCTGGTCGACCGACTGCATGTCGGGCAGTACTTCGAACAGGTCGGAGCTGAGCTCCACGAAGTCCAGCCCGAGTTCTGCCGCGAGCCGGAAGGCTGCATCCAGATCGAGCATCGCAGCAGATACGGGCGAGTAGCCGAGCTTCATCAGATGTCTCCAAGTGCGCGCTGCTGGAGGTCTTCCAGCGCCCGGGCCGGGTCCTGGCCGCCGCGCATCACGAGCTCAAGGGTGTCATCGATCATGGTGCGCCAGGCGTTGACCTGCGGCACGCGCGGGCGGGCTATGGCCATCTCCAGCTGACTCAGGGCAGCAGCACGGTTGGGGTCTTCGTCGTAGAAGTCTTCCAGCAGTGGCAGTGCGGCGCGCCGGACCGGGATGTAGAAGGAATCTTCCACCCAGATCCTCAAGTTGTCCGGTTCCATGAGGAACTGCCAGAAGGTGAAGGCGCCGCGGCGCTGTTCCTCGCTGGCCGTACGCAGGATGGTCAGCTGGGCACCACCCAGCGGTACGACACCGTCGTCGTTGCTGGGCACCGGCCTGGCGGCGATCTGGAAGCCGATGGAGAAACGCCTTACGTCGGGCCAGTTGGCGATGCTGGCGAAGGTCATCAGGGCCCGGGTCCTGACGAAGGTCAGGATGGCTGCAGTGGATTCGGTGTTCGAGTAGTAGGCGAGGCTGCCGTCAGCCTGCAGGTCGCGGAGCATGGTGAGCGCCTCGAGCGCCTCGGCGCTGTCGAAGTTGGGAGTGCCATCGTCCAGGACGATCCGGCCACCCATGCTGAGCACGATCATCTCGAACAGCCACGAGTCGCCAACGAACGCGGCGCCCTGCGCCTGACGCGTGGTCAGCTGCCGGGCGGCAGCCATGAAGGACTCCCAGTCGGTGGGCACCGGCACTCCCGCCTGATCAAGGGCGTCCTGGTTGACGTACATGACCGGCGTGGAACTGTTCCATGGCAGCCCGTAGCGGCCCCCATCGATCTCGCCGTAGGCGAGCAGGCCGGGGTAGAAATCAGCCAGGAACCCGGGTTCAAGTTCCGCCATCAGGTCGCTCAGGTCGTGGAGTGCGCCGTCCGCAACGAGCTGTGGCCAGTAACCCACTTCCGCCTGGAACATGACCGGGGCGGCCTGGGTTCCGAAGGCAGCAGCAAGCCTGGTCTGCGCTTCGGGATAACCACCTACGTACTCCGCCACGACCGTGTACTCGTCCTGAGACTGGTTGAAGGCAGCGACAAGTTCGCCGATCGACGTCTCGGCACCTTCCATGGAGTGCCAGAAGGTCACAGTGGTCTGCGCGAACGCGCCACCTCCAACCAGCAGGGCAATACTCAGCAGCATTTTCGTGTAAATCTTCACGACATCTCCTATCTGAAACCGGATTCGAATACCTGAATTATTCTCTTCTCGAATACTACAAAAAGCACGATTATCGGCAAACTGGCCACCAGCGCCGATGCGCCGAGCAGTCCCCAGTCGAACGGCCTCGTCCTGAGCAGCTCGACCAGGTAGGCCTGGACCGTCCAGAGCGACGAACCGGTCATCACCCGCGGGTAGAGGACCAGGTTCCAGTGGGAGGCGAACGCGAGCACGGCAGTGGCCACGATCTCCGGCCGGATCATCGGCGCGATTATGCCCGCAGCGATCCGCGGTTCCGAAGCACCGTCAAGGCGGGCGGCCTCGACCACTTCCCACGGCAGCCGCCTGATGGCCTGGATCAGCAGGAAAGTGACGAGCGGGCTGGCCAGGAAAGGCAGGATGAGCGTCCACAGGGTGCCGAGCAGGGCCATGTCGTTGAACTGGCGGTAGAGCGGCACGAGCAGCAGCTCGCCCGGCAAGGCCAGGAGCGCCAGCACCAGCCCCAGTATCCGCAGTCCGTTGCGGATGGCGTAGGCAGCGCCCAGGCCGAACACCACCTGCCCCACTACCGCCGAGCCGGTAGCCAGGAATGAAACGCCCATCGCCCGCCACAGTCCGCTGTCCGGGAGTTCGGCAAAGTTCTCCAGGCTGAAGCCGAAGTTGCTCAGGTTGGCGGTGATGATCGCCTCGGCCGGCAGGAACGCGGCGTAGACCAGCCAGACGAGCGGAATGGCCACGAACACGCAGAAGATTGCGGTCACGATCCGCATGACGATCATGTGCCGGTCGCCGCCCGTCCCCGGCGCGCCATGGCTGCCGCCTGCAGCAGCGCCACCGCGAGCGTCAGCACCATCACGAACACCGTAAGCGCTGCGCCGTAACCCAGTTCGAAACGCTCGAAGGCGGTCTCGTACAGGTAGTAGCCGATCACCCTGGTGCTGCCGAACGGTGCGCCGCGGGTCAGCAGGTAGACCGCCGTGTAGGCCTGGAGTGCGAACACCGTTCCGACGATGGTCAGGAACAGGATGACCGGTTGCAGGAGCGGCAGGACGATGTGCCGGCGCACTCCGGCTTCGTCGGCGCCGTCGATCCGGGCTGCTTCCTTGACGTCAGTGGGGATGCCGCGCAGAGCCGCTGAGGCGACCAGCACTCCGTAACCTGTCTGCTGCCAGAGCGTGAACAGGATTATGTAAGCCATGGCAGCTGCCGGCTGTGAGTTCCAGGGCAGCGCGACGCCGGTCAGTTCAACGAGCAGGCCGAAGTCAGGGTTGTACAGCAGGTACCAGGCGATGGCCGAGCCGGAGACGGTGATCAGGCCGGGTGCGAACAGCAGCGCCTTGATGAAGCGCTCGGCCCGCAAACCTTCGATAGCCCAGGCGATCACGATGGACAGGACCAGGAAGAGGGGGACGGTGATGACCGCGAACAGTGCGGTAACGCCAAGGGACTGCCACAGCGTGGTGTCAGTCAGCAGCCTGGCGAAATTGTCGAGGCCGACGGGGACGGGCTCCGACGTGCCGCTCCAGCGCCAGGTGGCGTAGCGCACAACGCTTGCGAGCGGCCACAGGCTGAACAGTACGAATACGACGAGCGCAGGCAGCGCCAGCAGGGCAGCCTGGTGCCTGGCTTTCAAGCCGGACTCCGCGCAGGGACGTCGGGGGGAAACGCGTGCCGGAGCATCTCCATACTCTACCGCCCCTATGTCAGCTGACGTTGACGGGTAGCCTGTTGCGGCCAACGTTGCGTAAAGCGTCGGAAACGGAGCAGGAACCGACGCATTGCGTCCAAATGGTTGACACAAGAACCGCATTTCTCCTAAAGTGCAGCCAGCCACAAACTGAACGCGGGAGGCCATGGACAAGGTCACGTACCCACAACTGAACCAGGCAGATCAGCGGATCGTGGATCTGCTGCGCCAGGACGGCCGCCGGCCGTTCCGGGACATCGCCCGGGAACTCGGGGTCTCGGAAAGCATGGTCCGCAAGCGCGTGAACCGGCTGAGCGAGTCCGGCTGGATGCGCATCCTGGCCGTGACCGATCCTCTTCAGCTGGGCGTGCCGTTCCTGGCGACCACCTACGTCAAGGTCACACCGGCACGGCTCGATGAGCTCGCCGAAGATCTGGCCAGGGAACCTGCAGCCCGCTACGTGGCGGTGGGCGTGGGCAACAACAACCTGGTCTTCGAGTCGCTGCACCGCAGCGCCGCCGAGCTCCACGGGTTCCTGCAGCGCACACTCAGCGTCGAGGGCGTGATCAGCACCGAGACGATCCATGTGGTTGACATAAAGAAGAGTGTCTGGGACTGGGAAATCCCGGTCGAAAAGGAGGAGGAACAATGAGGAAACTGAAAGCAGTACTCATCACCGGAGCGCTGGCACTTTTGGCCGTCGGCAGCGCCCAGCAGCAGGGCGGCACCCTGGTGGTCGGCTGGGCCCAGGATCCGGTGGGCCTGGACCCGCACATAACCAGCGCCCGCTCCAGCCTCCAGGTGCTGGAGAACGTGCTGGACACCCTGGTGGTACTGGACACCGATCAGAACGTGAATCCGTCTCTGGCAGAAAGCTGGGACGTGTCGGACGACGGCCTCACCTGGACGTTCCACCTGCGTGACGGCGTGCAGTTCAGCAATGGCCGTGACCTGACCGCCGAGGACGTGGAATTCACCTACGACCGCATGCTCGATCCCGAGACCGGTTCCGGGCAGGCGTACCTGCTGGCCGGCGTCACCGACGTGACCGCGACCGACGACAGCACCGTGTCCTTCACGCTCGAGGCGCCCAACCCGGCCTTCCTGAGCAAACTGGCCAGCGGCAAGGCTGTCGGCATCATCGCCCGCGAAAGCGTCGAGGACGGCAGCATCAACACCCGTCCCCTCGGCACCGGACCGTTCATGATCGCTGACTTCCAGCCCGGCGTGCAGCTCACCCTGGAGCGCAACCCTCATTACTGGCAGGACGGCCTTCCGTACCTGGACGAGATTCACGTCCGCATAATCACTGACGAAAGCGTGCGCCGCAGCGCCCTCGTCTCAGGCGACGTCGACTGGGTCATCAGCGTCCCAGCGCAGAGCATCGAGGAACTCAAGGGCCGCGACGACGTGGTCGTGGATGAAGTTCCGGCCGGCGCCTACTGGTACATCGGTGTGAACACACGCGAGGAACCGCTCAGCGACGAGCGCGTCCGCCAGGCGATCGCCTTCGCCATCAACCGCGAGCAGATCGCCGAAGTAGCGACGTTCGGCACGGCACTCGCCACCCAGGACCCCATCCCCTCCTCGAGCAACTGGGCCACCAACTACGCCCCGTACACCCAGGACCTGGAGCAGGCAGCCTCGCTCCTGGCTGAAGCCGGCTACGCTGACGGCTTCACGATGGAGATCATGCCAACCACCCAGTACGAAGAATCGATCCGCATCGCCCAGATGGTCCAGGCACAGCTCGCCCCGCTGAACATCAGCACCAACATCCGGACGCTCGAGTGGGCCGAGTGGCTGCAGGAACAGGGCGAGGGCAACTACGACACGTTCGTATGCTCCTGGAACGGCAACATCGATCCGGACGACTTCTTCTACGCCCAGCACCGCACCGGTGAAGTGTTCAACTTCACGGGTTACAGCAACCCGACTGTTGACGAGCTCCTCGATGAAGGCCGTCAGACCGCCGACGTAGAGGAACGCGCAGCCGTCTACGAGCAGATCAACCGCATCATCGTGGATGAAGCGCCGTACATCTACCTGTACAATCCGCTCGAGATCAACGTCTACAGCACCGACGTCCAGGGCTTCGAAGCACGTCCCGACCAGGCGATCCAGTTCCTGAACACCTGGCTCGACCGGTAACAGTCATCAGAAGAGGCACTTACCGGCCGCCCCATTCAGGGCGGCCGGTAACATAATCACTACATGAGTCTCCGCTACCTGCTTCGCCGCCTGGCGACCCTGCTGCTGGTGCTTGTCGGCGTGTCCATCCTGGCCTTCTCGGTCATGCCGCTGGTACCGGGCAGCCCCGCCCGGGTCCGTCTTGGTGTGCAGGCAACGCCTGGCGCCGTCGCTGTACTTGAGCGGCAACTGGGCCTGGACCGGTCACTGCCCGCGCAGTACTTCAGCTGGATCAGCGGTGTTGTCCGGGGTGACTTCGGCGAAAGCCTGATCAGCAGCCAGAACATCAGCGGCGAGGTGCTGAGGCGGCTGCCGGCCACGCTACAGCTGGCTTTCGCGGCCCTGATCGTCGGTCTGCTCATCGCCCTGCCTGCAGGCATCACCGCCGCCTTGCGGCCCGGCAGTTCGCGCGACGTCGGGGTGGGGATATTCAGCCAGCTGGGCGTTTCCATACCGGATTTCTGGCTG
>CALDPK010000221.1 GCA_937911855.1 uncultured Trueperaceae bacterium
CCTACGGATCGGCCGCCATAACTGTCATCGGCGTCCTGTTCATGCTCGCAGCTGCCGGCAAGTCCGCGCAGCTGCCGCTGCACGTCTGGCTTCCCGACGCGATGGCCGGTCCTACTCCGGTCTCGGCCCTCATCCACGCAGCCACGATGGTCACGGCCGGCGTCTACCTGGTCGCCCGCAGCGCACCGCTGTTCGCCCACGCGCCTGAAGCTTCGGCGGTGGTCGCCTGGATCGGTGCACTCACCGCACTGCTGGCCGCGTTCACAGCCATGTCGCAGACCGACATCAAGAAAGTCCTCGCCTGGTCGACCATCAGCCAGCTGGGCTTCATGTTCGTGGCGGTGGGAAGCGGCGCCTACTGGGCCGGAGTGTTCCACGTGTTCACCCACGCCTTCTTCAAGGCCCTCCTGTTCCTCGCCTCGGGATCGGTCATCCACGCCCTGGGTGGCCAGCAGGACATGGCGCGCATGGGCGGCCTGGGCCGGCGCATGAAGATCACCGGCACCACCGCGCTGATCGGCACGCTTGCCATCAGTGGCGTACCGCTCCTGGCCGGTTTCTTCTCGAAGGACGCGATCCTGCTGCACACCCTCACGGGCGAGCTGCTGCTGGACTTCGGACCGGTCGCGCTGTTCACGATCCTGCTCATCACTTCGGTGCTGACCGCCTTCTACATGTTCCGCTGGTACTTCCGGGTGTTCGCCGGGCCCACCCGCATAGCTGAAGCGGACTACGGCCGGGTGCACGAGGCACCGTCCAACATGACCGTGCCGCTGATCATCCTGGCCGTATTGAGCATCACCGCCGGCTGGATCGGCCTGCCGCAGTTCCTGGCACGCAACTACTTCGCCGACTGGCTCAACCTGCCGCTCGCTTCCGGTGCCACGTTCAGTCACCTGTCGGTGACGGCGGAATGGCTGCTGGTGCTGGCCTCGGTCCTCGCGGCCGCCATCGGCATCGGCATCGGCTGGTTCATCTACAGCCGTGACGGCGGCAGGATCGCCAGCCGCGCCGGCAACTCGGCACTCGGCAGCGCGTCCCGTGCCGGCCTTGGCTTCGATGCCGCTTACAACGCCGTCATCGTGGGGCCGGCCGGCGGTATCGCCCAGGGCGTTGCTCTTGGCGATACCGAGGTCATCGACCGTGGAATCACCGGTTCCGTCCGCAGGACAGGCTTCCTCGGGCGCGCACTCGTGCTGCTGCAGAGCGGTTACGTGCGCCTGTACGCCCTGCTGATGCTCACCGGGCTCGCCGTGCTGGCCGTACTCGTTCTGATTGGCGGAGTTCTCGCATGATCCTGACCCTTCTGCTCATCCCGCTCCTTGCCGGCGCGTTCATCACCGTGACCGGAGCCGGCCTGCCTGCGCGTCTGCTGGCCCTGGCCGCCAGCATCGCGACGCTCATCGTCATGCTGCTGACTGCACCCGGCGCCGCCCTCAGCCTGCCCTGGCTTCCCCAGGCTGGCGTGAACTTCGACCTGGCCTGGGACGGTGCAGGCCGGGTGCTGGCCATGACCGCTGCCTTCGTCATCATCCCCACCGTCTGGTACGCGGGCCTGCGGGTGACGCACCGGACCGGTGTGTTCCTGGGCCTGCTGCTCATCATGCAGGCGTTCCTGAACATCATGTTCCTGTCGAAGGACCTGATCGTCTTCTACATCGGCTGGGAAGCGGCACTGATCCCCAGCGTCATCATGCTGGGCGTATGGGGCGGCTCCCGCAAGCGCGAGGCCGCGATGAAGTACCTGATGTACGCGGTCACCGGTTCGTTCCTGATGCTCGTGGCCATCATCGCCAGCAAGGTCATGTCCGGTGCAGCCAGCTTCCACGTGGCCGATCTGCTCGAGGCCACTTCGAGCCTGCCGGTCACCACCCAGGTGCTGCTGTTCCTTGGCTTCAGTGCAGCCTTCGCGGTCAAGCTGCCGCTGTTCCCGCTGCACGCCTGGCTGCCTCACTTCCACGAACAGAACCACCCCTCGGGTGCCGCTGACGTGGCCGGCACCCTGTACAAGGCTGGTGCCTTCGGCTTCTTCGCCTGGGCCATACCCATGCTGCCCGAAGGGGCCGCGCTGGTCGGACCCTGGCTGCTGGGCCTGGCGGCCGTCACCGCCGTGTACGGCGCGCTTGCGGCCATAGCTCAGGACGAACTGAAACGGCTGCTGGCCTACGCGTCGCTGTCGCACATGGGCATCATCGGCGCGGGCGTATTCAGCCTCCAGGCCGAGGGGATGAACGGCGCCATGCTGCTGCTGGCCGCCCAGATGGTCTCGACGAGCGCGCTGTTCCTGCTCGCCGGCATGCTCGGCGAGCGGCGGGGAACGTTCGACCTGAACGCCTTCGGCGGCATCGCCCGGAGCGCCCCGGCGCTGGCTGGCTTCATGCTGTTCGCGATCTTCGCAAGCATCGGAGTTCCCGGCCTGGGCAACTTCCCCGGCGAGTTCCTCAGTCTTCTGGGAGCTTTCCTGACCAGCCCGGTGTTTGGCGTCATCGCCACCCTGGCGGTCATCGGCGCAGGCGTGTACGGCGTGAACATGTACCAGCGGCTGTTCCAGGGTGAACAGCGTGCGCCGGCAGCTGACCTGCGCTTCACCGAACTGCTGACCGTACTTCCGCTCGTGCTTGGCATCCTGTGGTTCGGGCTTGCCCCGGCCGGTGCAGCCGATTCCATAGCCCGTGATACGGGCCGGAACGTGACGCAGCTGGAGATGGCGGCAGATCCCCAGGTCACAGGTGTACTTGTGCTGCAGACGGAGGAGTCCCGATGAATGCTGCTGCAGTCGACGTCAACTGGCTCGTACTGAGCCCGGCCCTCACGCTGCTGATCACCGCCGCGATAGCCCTGCTTTACGGGCTGAGTGACAGCGACAGCCGCTCCGGCGGCGGCATCGCCCTGGTCGGCGTCGCCTTCGCCGGCATCCTGAACTTCGCCATCACCATGAACGACGTGCCCGGTGGCCTGAGTGGCTTCGGTGGCCGTTACCTGGCTGACGGCATGGCGACCGGCTTCAACTTCGTGATCCTGGTCGGGCTTGTGCTCGGCATCCTCATCTCCTGGAACTACCTGCGGCGCAGCGGCGACCTGGAGCAGCCCGAGTACTACCCGCTCATGCTGCTGGCGTCGGTCGGCGCGATGGTCATGGCCGCCGCTGGCGACGTCATAACCATGGTCCTGGGCCTCGAGATAATGTCTCTCTCGGTCTACGTGCTGACAGCCTGGCGCCCGGGCCGCAGACCCGCAGCGCGCCAGAGCCAGGAAGCCGGCATGAAGTACTTCCTGCTCGGTGCCACCGGCTCGGCCATCTTCATCTACGGGATCGCGCTCACTTACGGAGCGACGGGTGCCTTCAGCTACCAGGCGATCGCGGCCGCGGCCACCAGCCCGGATCTCGCCCAACCGGTCCTGCTGGCCATCGGCGGCCTGATGCTGCTGGTCGGCCTGGCCTTCAAGGCCGCGATCTTCCCGTTCCACCAGTGGGCACCGGATGCCTACACCGGGGCACCCACGCCGGTGACCGCGTTCATGAGCGTCGTCGTGAAGACGGCGGCATTCGCGGCGCTCCTGCGGATCGCAGCGGAGTTCCTGCCCCTGGCTTCGCCGGCGCTGTTCGAGATCTTCGTCTGGCTCATCGGCATCACCATGGTGGTCGGCAACTTCTCGGCACTCATCCAGAACGGCGTCAAGCGCATGCTGGCCTGGTCGTCGGTGGCGCACGCGGGTTACCTGGGACTGGCGGTACTTGCGGCCGGTGACACCGGCATCTCCGCCGCCATGTTTTACCTGCTCGCCTACACCCTGATGACTGCCGGCGCCTTCGCCGTGCTGGCGCGCGTCACCGACACCGAAGACGGCGGCGACACGCTGCAGCATCTGGCCGGCCTGGGCCGCCGCAAGCCCGCGCTGGCATTCGGCCTGGCCGTGTTCATGCTCAGCCTGGGCGGCATCCCGCCACTGGCCGGATTCGCCGGCAAGTTCCTGGTGTTCAGTTCAGCCATCGAGGCAGGCTATACGGTCCTGGCTGTCGTCGGCATCCTCACGAGTGCCGTGGCGCTGTTCTACTACTTCAGGGTCATCCGCTACATGTACTTCGAGCCGAGCAGCGAGATGCCGCTGCCGGAAGGCCGCGACCGCCCCGCCTCGTTCGCTGTGGGCCTGGCCGCGTTCGGAATCGTAGTATTGGGAGCGTTCCCCTTCCTGTTCTGAGTTTCTGCAGCCTTGAGCCCATGGGCCCCGCCAACAATGTGCGGGGCCCTTCCAGTTCGGGTGAGCGCACGCGGCTTACCCTGTAGGGCATGGCGCAACGACTGATCAAGCTATACCTGCCCGACAGTGCCGCAGAAAGTGTCACCGGCCTGTTCGATGAAGGTTCCGAGCCCCAGGTGTGGAGCAACCAGGTTGACGGCGGCGTCACCGAGTTCACGTTCCTAGTCGAAGCGGGTGATACGGGGGAGTTGCTGGACCGCTTCGAACGCCGTTACGGCCACATCGACGGTTACCGGGTGGTGATCGTCGCGGTGGCAGCGTCGCTGCCGCGGGCGGAAGAGGACGAAGAAGACGACGCCGAATCCGACGGCAACGACAGCAACGGCTCCGGTGCCATCAGCCGCGCCGAGCTGATCGAGGAAGTCGGCAAGGGCGCCCGCTTCAACTCCACGTTCGTCGTGCTGGTCGTCCTGTCATCTGTCGTGTCGGTGATCGGCATGCTGCGTGACGACGCGACCATCCTCATCGGCGCGATGGTGATAGCGCCGCTGCTCGGCCCGAACGTCGCACTGGGCCTGGCGACTACGCTCGCAGACCGGAAGCTGGCCGCCAGCGCGCTGAAGACGAGTTTCGGTGCGGTGCTCATCATCCTGGCGATGGCAGTCCCGGTCGGCGCGATATTCAGGGCGTCGCTGTTCAGTTCCGAGATCGTCAACCGCACCCGCGTCGACCTGAGCGACCTGCTGGTGGCACTCGCCGCCGGCGTCGCCGGGGCGCTGTCGATAACAACCGGGGTGCCGGCTGCCCTGATAGGCGTGATGGTGGCCGTCGCACTGCTGCCGCCGCTCATCGCCGTGGGCATGATGGCGGGCTCAGGCAACTGGACGCCGATGCTCGGCGCCCTGCTGCTGTTCGTGGTCAACGTGGTCAGCGTGAACCTGGCGGCGGTCGGTACGTTCCTGGCGCAGGGGATCAGGCCGGGCAGCTGGCTTGAAGCGCAGGCAGCCAGACAGGCGACGCGCACGGCGCTGCTCATCTGGCTGGGTCTGCTCGTACTGCTGATTGTGGTGATCGTCATCGCGGATCCGAACACCAACTTCAGGCTGGTCGTTCCGCAGTAGCCGTCAGCCCAGCAGTCTGGTGATGCGTTCCACGGCTTCCTGCACCCGGTCCAGGCTCGTGGCGTACGAGAAGCGGATCCGGCCCGGCGCGTTGAAGCCGCCGCCGGGGACCGTCGCCACGTGCGCCTCGGTAAGGAGCCGCATGGCTGCCTCGTGGTCGTCCGGGGCGATCCTGCTGGTATCGGCCATCACGTAGAAGGCGCCCTGCGGCTCGGGAGTGTGCAGGTCGAGCCCGTTCAGGCCGCTGACGAGCACGTCGCGGCGCTCGCGGTAAGCCTTGCGGGTCATCTCCTGGAAAGCAGCCGTGGCTTCGGCGTCGTTGAGGGCTGCCACGGTCGCGTGCTGCGCGACGGCGTTGGCGTTGCTCGTAACCTGACCCTGGATCTTGACCATCTGGCTGATGAGCCTGGCGGGACCCGCGCCCCAGCCGATTCGCCAGCCCGTCAGCGCGTAGCCCTTCGAGGCACCGTGGATGATCAGCGTGTGCTCGGGGGCGAAGGTGCTGGGGTTGGTGAACTCGCCGTCGTAGACCAGGTGTTCGTACAGTTCGTCACTGAACAGCCACAGGTCGTGTTTCGCGGCGATCTCGGCGAAGCGGCGCACGACCTCGGGCGGGTAGACGGCGCCGGTCGGGTTGCTGGGCGAGTTCAGCACGATCACCCGGGTGCGGTCGGTGATCAGTGATTCCAGCTGCTCCGGATCCGGTACGAAGCCGTTCTCTGCGGTCGAAGGCAGGAAGACGCTGCGGCCACCGAGCAGTTCGACCTGCGCCGGATAGGACACCCAGAACGGCTCAGGCACGATGACCTCGTCACCCGGCTCCAGGACGGCGGCGAAGGCGTTGTAAAGGACCTGCTTGCCGCCCGTGGAGACGATGAGTTCCGAGCGGCCGAACTCGAGGTCGTTCTCGCGCCTGAACTTGCCGGCGATCGCGTCCAGCAGCTCGGGGCTGCCCTGGGTGTTGGTGTACTTCGTCAGGCCGAGATCGATGGCCTCGCGGGCTGCGGCAAGTACGTGGGCGGGTGGCTGGAAGTCCGGCTCACCGGCAGTCATGGCGATGACGTCGATGCCGCTCGCCTTGAGCTCACGGCCTTTGGCCGTGAAGGCCAGCGTGGATGATTCCTGCAGCTGTTCGATCTTCGGGGAGATACGCGGCACTGTTGCCTCCTTAAGCAATCTTATGAGGCCGGGGCCCGGCACCGCACTGAAACAGGCGGAACCGGGCCCCGGTAAGTCAGTTACTCAGCTGACCGGTCAGAGGAGTTCTTCGGGACTGAAGAAGATGCCGATTTCGCGTTCGGCGGTCTCGGGAGCATCGGAGCCGTGGGCCACGTTCTCGTCGAGCGTGGTGGCGAAGTCGCCGCGCACGGTGCCCGGAGCTGCTTCCTTGGGGTTGGTGGCGCCCATCATCTTGCGCCACTCCAGGATTGCGTTCTCGCCCTCAAGCACCATCGCGACCACGGGGCCGCTGGTGATGAAGCTGACGAGGCCGTCGAAGAACGGCTTGCCTTTGTGCTCACCGTAGTGAGATTCGGCAGTTTCGCGACTGATGACCATCTGCTTGAGGCCCACGATGCGGAAGCCCTTCTGCTCGATGCGACGGATCAGTTCGCCGGTGAGACCGCGTTGGACGCCGTCTGGCTTGATCATTGCGTAAGTACGTTCCAGTGCCATAGCGCAAGAATGTTAACACGCGCGGCGGCCGGCTGGTCGCCTCAGGGCTGTGTGGACAGGCCTCCGGGATGCCATACTTGCCGCAAATAACAGGCCGCGCAACATGCCGCGGCGAAGGGGGAAGACATGAACCACGATGTACCCGAAGTCGACGTCGAGGAAGCAGCCGGACGTATCGAAGCAGGTGCGCTGCTGCTCGACGTCCGCAATCAGGATGAGTTCGACCAGGAGCGCATCCCGGGTTCGCAGTTCATCACGCTCAGTGAACTTCAGGAGCGGGCCGATGAACTTCCCAAGGACCGTGAGATCGTGGTGCAGTGCAAGAGCGGCGGCCGCAGCGCTCAGGCTGCGGCCTGGCTCAACCGCAACGGCTTCAATGCCGTGAACCTGCGCGGTGGCATAGACGACTGGAAGCTGGCTGGCCGCCAGGTCAAACCAGGACGCGAAGAGTAACGGCAGCGCAGCGGCTGCCGCCGGTCAGCGCCGGCGGCGCAGGCGCTCCAGTGCGCCACGCATGCTGATCCGCATGCGCTCGAGGGCGGCGGCCAGGTCGTCAAGCTCGTCATCCGAGCGGAAGTTCACCTGTTCCTCGAGTTCACCACGGCTGATCTCGTCTGCCTTGTTGGTCAGGTCGAGCACGTTGGCCGTCAGCCTGCGGGCGCGGCGCACCGCGATGAGGATCGCGATGAACAGCGGGATCAGGCTGAACAGAAGGACGTTGATGATGATGCGGTTCACCTGCGCGGTGACTGCAGCGTCACTTACGCCCACGACCACGGCGCCTACCGGTTCGTCGTTCACGATGAGCGGCTGCGCCACGATCTCGATGCCCGTGCCGGCACCCAGCAGCTGACTGCTTGAACCAACCGCACCGGTGCGGGCGTCCGTGCCCAGGCTGATCGCTTCCACTGCCCGGTCACGGATCGCGTTCTGCAGGTCGGAAGCGTCCGCCGTCAGGCTTTCGGAACCGGCGAAGAAACCTGGCAGCGGGTTGCCCAGGTTGTCGGTCGCGATGATGAAGGCGATGTCCTCACGGGGGAATGCCTGACGGGTGATTAGGATGGTCGACTGCAGCTGCAGGTAATCGATGCCCGTTCCGGCGGCGGTCTGCTCGAAAGCCGACGACAGGCTGGCGGCCGTGGCGATCGCCGGGTTGCGCGCTGAGTCAAGCAGCTGTTGGTACAGCGCCGGCCGGGCGGTGAACCAGGTTGCGGCCAGCGCCCCGACGATGGTGAGCAGCACCCATCCCCCGATCGCTACGTGCATATGCACGCCTACAGCGAGAAATCGGTCGGCCCCGATATAACCCCACCGCAGATTGCCCGTGAGCGATATGCCGAGAACGACCGTGGAGAAGAGCGATGCACCTGCCCCACAGAGCGCCCACCAGGTGAGATTGCGTTCCGGCGCCCTGCGCAGCGTGACCGCCAGATTCCCGATGAAGATCAGCAGCCCGGTGCCGAACAGCGCGGCTCCCGGCAGCATGAGGCTCGGTTCAGAGCGGAGCAGGCCAACCAGGAAGAGCAGCAGCCCAGGCGCGTGCAGCGCCAGCGTCACTATACCGAGACGCTGCGACCGTATCGGGGTTTGCAGGGCGACCGGGAGGAACTGGTAGAGCGCCCCCAGAATCGTGGTGGTGATCAGCCCCAGGGTGAAGAGGTGGGTGACCACCACCACGCGCGGCTGCGCAAAGGAGCCGCCCGCGAGGTCGGGCGCGACCCACACCAGCCCCGCCGCGCCCAGCGCGAATGTACGGAATCGCGTCCCGGTGTTCAGCCGCTGCTCCACCCGCTGGGCGAAGGCGTCGGCGTCGGGGAGCTGGCGGCTCTCGCGCGCGTCGTTCGCCGCGGTGGAGTTGATGATGTAGTGGCCCTTCAGCGCGAACCCGCTCTGCGCGCTTGAAGGTGCTGCGAACATCAGCCCGAGCGCCGCGAAGGGGCCGAACATCGCACACGAGGAGACCGTCGTGACGATACCCAGTTGCGCATGTCCCCCCAGCGAGCACGACCGCGCATTCGCCACTGCGCTCCGAAACGCCGCGGAGTTGGGCGTCAGCCAGGTGAACAT
>CALDPK010000222.1 GCA_937911855.1 uncultured Trueperaceae bacterium
CCTACCTGCAGGGGATCAAGGCGGTGATCGCGGAGAGCTACGAGCGCATCCACCGCTCCAACCTGATCGGGATGGGCGTCCTGCCCCTGCAGTTCCAGCAGGGCGAAGACCCCGAAGCGCTCGGACTGGACGGCACTGAATCGTTCACCATCCACCTCACCGATGACGTGCGGGCGCGCCAGCCGATCAAGGTGGACTGGACTGCCCAGGACGGCCGGAGCGGCACGTTCGAGGTCATCTGCCGGCTGGACACGCCGGTCGAGATCGAATACCAGCGCAACGGCGGCATCCTGCACACCGTGCTCCGGAGCCTCGCAAGCGAAGCGGCGACCGCCGGGGACTGACCGCCGCCCACGCCCTGGCGCGTGAGGGAAAAAACCGTCCGGCCCACGACCGGGAAGACTATACTGAAGCCAATGCGGCAGTTCATAGTCTTCCTGGTCGTTCTCGCTGTAGCTTTCTTCGCGATAGGTGAATGGCGAGGCGTTTACCTGGGCATCCTGGGCCAGACTCCCGTGGTTGCCTACAAGACCGATCACACTGCCCAGTCGACACGGCGCACCATCAACCGCGACAGCCTGCCGGTCACCCTCACCGGCCAGGTGCGTAACGGCAACCTGCGGGTCTCGGTCGACTTCGAACGGCCGGTCAGCTTCCAGACCGGGGCCGCAAGCCTGCCGAACCAGACGGTGTTCGAACGCACTTACCGGAGCGGGGAACGGGTTGCGCTCAACGAACTGGTACAGGCCGGAACGGGTGTCTACACCGTGCGGCTCGACTTCGAGCAGGGCACGGGTGTGTTCACGCTGCGCCTGCCCACCGGAGCCGAACTTTAAGACTCCTGGCGCTGCCTGAGGTGCCTGGCCTGCAGTTCGTCCCACTGCTCCTGCGTCACTGAATCCAGCACGTTGAACTCACCGCTGCCGCGCGCCAGCATGCCGCCGTCGATCACGCTCACCTGACCCGTGATGAAACCCGCCTGGTCACTGACCAGGAAGGCAGCCAGGTTGGCCAGCTCAGCATGTTCGCCGTAGCGGCCCAGCGGCACCTGACCGGCGAACCTCTCCTCGATGACCGGATCAGGCAGCAGCCTGCTCCACGCCCCTTCCGTCGGGAACGGCCCGGGTGCGATGGCGTTCAGCCGTATCCCGTACTTGCCCCACTCGGCGGCCAGCGATTTGGTCAGGGCCACGATGCCCGCCTTGGCGGTCGCTGAGGGAACCACGTAGCCGGAACCGCCCAGGGCGTAGAGCGCAGCGATGTTGAGCACCACGCCCGGCGTCCCGGCAGCTATCCATCTTTTGCCGGCTTCCAGGGTGCAGTAGACGGTACCGTGCAGGACTATGCCCAGCACCGAGTCGAACGCGCGGTGCGACAGTCGTTCTGTCGGCGATATGAAATTTCCCGCCGCGTTGTTCACCAGGATGTCCAGCCGGCCGAAGCGACGCTCGGCTGCGTCCAGCATCGCGCTGACCGCCTCCGGGTCGCGCACATCGACCTGGACCGCCTCGATCTCCATTCCGGTGCTGGCGGCCAGCTCCGCGGCAGTCTGCTCCAGTACTTCCATTCGCCGGCTGGCTATCACAACCTTCGCGCCCAGCTCCATGAACCTTTCCGCCATGGAACGGCCCAGCCCCGTGCCGCCGCCCGTGACCAGCACGACCTTGCCTGCAAGCAGACCGCTTTCGAACATACTGAACCTCCCGGTTTGCGCGATTGTAACGCCCCGGTGTGGGTTCCTGCTCAGGCAGCTCAGGCCCGAACGGTCATAATGGCCGAATGCGTCACCGTTCCCTGCTAAGCCTGATCCTGCTCGCAGCCATGCTGCTCACCTGCGCCGCCGGTGCCCAGATTCAGGTTCGGGTGCTTCTCGAGGAAACCGCTGCCCTTGAACTTCACGTTCCCGAAGCCCACACGGGCCTCGTCGACGGCGTCGTGCGCTTCCGCACCGACCTGCCCCTCACCTGGCCGGTCGAAGCGAGCGGCGACAACCTGC
>CALDPK010000223.1 GCA_937911855.1 uncultured Trueperaceae bacterium
ACGCTGTCGTATAATCTCGACCGTGAATTCACCCAGCGCTACGGAATTTCTTCCATTCGGTGCGCTCCCCTCAGTTGGGGGGCTGCGATATCGCACCGGTCGCCCGGCTGGAGCGTCGATCCGGCGCTGGGACTTGCTCGAGCGGCCACTTGCTATGTACGCTACACGTTACATCTAGTCAGGTACAGCGAACATATGGGACGCATCCTTGCGGTTCTCTGCGGGGCATTGGCGCTGGGTGCGCTGTTGGCAAGCGGCGCGGGGAGCTGGCCGCTCCGGCCGGGCTTGGTCGGTGTGCTGCTGATGCTGCTCGCCGCAGGCGGCTTCCGGGACCTGACCCGGGTGGCCAGCGGCAGCCCCCGCATGAGCCGCGACATGGTCGTCGGCAACCGCGCCGCGGTCATACAGGCCGCGAAGGCACTGGCCCGCAACCTACAGGAACTCGTCGAGAAACTCGATCACCCGGAGGAGCTTCTCCAGGCAGCGAACCAGGCGAAGCGTGCCCGCGACAGCCTGCCGATCGTGCGCCGCAGCCTGCTGCCGTCACGTTTCGAGATCACCATCGCGGTCCCCGACCAGGCCGGCCAGCTGGGCATAATCACCCAGGCGCTCGGCGAGGCGAAAGTGAACATCAAGGACATCGAGGTTCTGGGGATCCGCGAGGCGGGCGGCGCGGTCAGGCTCGCGTTCGACGACGAGGACGGCATGCGCCGCGGCAGCATCGCGTTGCGGCAGAAGGGTTATGAGATCCGCGGGCGCGGAACTTGAATCGCGGGTTTTTTAGATCCCGCGCATGCAGGTAATTACGTAGTACTTACGTCGTGAGTACCGGCGGCGATTCGCCGTCCTGGACGCGCTAGATCACGAGTTGTTCGATAGGGCGTTCGAGCCTGGTACTTACGTTGTGAAGACGTCGTAAGTATCAGCTGCAACAAGACTGGCGGATCCACAAGGGTGAGCTCCAGTTTTGCCATGATTTTGTCCGAGTCCGGTACTCACGTTGTCGGTACGTCGTGAGTACCCGCCTGAAACTTATAGTCCGCCCCAGCGAGTTCAGGCTCTGATCAACATCGGGCCCCGCCGACAGCGCGATGACGCCCCACCTCAGCGCGTTCAGACGCGCTCGAACAACGCCGCCATGCCCTGCCCACCACCGACGCACATGCTGATCACGCCGTAACGCGCCTGCCGCCGTCCCAGCTCCGCGAACAGGTCGGCAGCGATGCGGCTACCGGTTGCACCCAAAGGATGCCCGATGGCAATCGCGCCGCCGTTAACGTTGAACTTCTCGTCAGGAATGCCCAGTTCACGCTGCGAGTACAGCGCCTGGCTGGCGAACGCCTCGTTGATCTCGAACAGGTCGATGTCATCCACCGTCATGCCGGTCATCGCAAGCAGCTTCCGCACCGCGGGAACCGGCCCGATGCCCATCACTTCCGGATCCACGCCTATGACCGCCGCCTGCACCAGCCGCGCCAGAGGACGCAGGCCCAATGCAGCCGCATCTTCGGCGCTCATGATCACGGTCATCGCAGCGCCGTCGTTCAGGGGGCTCGAGTTGCCGGCCGTCACTGTCGCGGCTTCATCGTCGGCGAAGACAGTACGCAGGCCGGCCAGGGCTTCGAGGTTGGTGCCTTCGCGCGGGCCTTCGTCACGTTCGAGTATTCGCTCGTGCCACTCGCCCGCCTCGTCCTGCACCCGAACCGGGACAGGAACGACCTGGGAGTCAAAACGGCCAGCGGCCCGGGCAGCCAATGCTTTCTCGTGACTGTTGAGGGCGAACGCGTCCTGGTCCGCGCGGCTGATGCCGTAACGGCGTGCGACCGCCTCCGCAGTCTGGCCCATGTTGTGGTAGGAGCCGGGACGGTCGCGCATGAGCTCGCGGTTGGCGGAGAAGTTGTGACCGCCCATCGGCACGCGGCTCGAGTTGTCGCTGCCGCCGGCCAGGACGACGTCGTTCATGCCGAGCGCAACTGAATGCACGCCCTGGACTATGGTCTGCAGGCCGCTGGCGCAGAAGCGGTTGATGGTCGCGCCGGCGACGGTGTCGGGCAGGCCTGCGCGCAGGACGGCCATGCGGGCCAGGTTGTAGCCGGCCTCGCCTTCGGGATGGGCGTTGCCGACGAGCAGGTCATCGACCCGCTCCGGCTCGAGGCCGGGGGTGCGTTCCAGGGCGGCGCGGGCGATGAAAGCGGCCAGGTCGTCCGGCCGGGTGTCTTTCAAGAGGCCCTTGTGCGCGCGGCCCACGGGGGTGCGCAGCGCGGTGACGATAACGGTGTCACGCATCAGATGCTCCTGTTCAGGACTCAGGTCCAGGGTTTGAGCACTATATTACCGTCACGGAGCATCGCCACCTCCGGGCCGTCACCGGCGTCCGGGCCGCCCGCCTGAGCCAGGGCGGCGCCGATGCGCAGTTGCGGCGAGCGGATGTGCTGCGCCCAGATGACGGCCTTCTCGTTACCCGTGGCACCGGCGTGCGCCAGGCCGCGCAGCGTGCCCAGGACGATGATGTCGTCCACGGCGATCAGCTCGGCACCCGCGTTGACGTCGCCGACGACCACTATTGAACCGTTCGACTCGATCTTGCCGCCGCTGCGGATGGTGCGGCCGATGATCTTCGTCTCGCCCTTGGGGGTGGCCTGAACGCCGGCGGGCCGTATCTCAATAATGGTTCCGCCGATTTCGGTGACGGTACTGACTGCTGCCTCCACGACGTCCCAAGGCAACCGCCCGGGAACTTCGATCATCACCTTGCCGCTGACTGCGTCGCGGTTCGCGCGCAGGCTGGCTGCGATGGATTCTGCCGTGTCTTCAGTGTCGATTGTGAGCAGCACGCCGCCCCTGGTACCTCGAGTCCTCATGAGCTCAAGCGTACCGCGAACCCGCGGCGCACATCATGCACATGTACGTCTCATTCGCTGCGGCTGGCATCCGCGAGGCCTCCGACGTTGAAGTAAAGCTTCAGGAACTCAGCAGCCACGGGCACCGCGACGCTGGAACTGAAGCCGCCGTTCTCGACGAACACGACGATGGCGACCTGCGGGTCATCGGCGGGTGCGTAGCCCATGAACCAGGCGTGCTCGAGGCCCTGCTGCCGGCCGTTCTCGGCGGTACCGGTCTTGCCCGCGATCGGGAAAGTGAACCCGGCTGGCCGGCCCAGGTGCGTGTTGGAGCCGTGATCGGTGATCATCCGCACCATGCCTTCCTTGAGCAGATCCCAGTGCTGGCCGGGAATGTAGCGACGCTCGGGCAGCACCGGTTCGCCAGCCACGTGGCTGATCAGGTGCGGCTTGACGTAATGGCCGTTGCCGGCGAAAGCGCTCACTACCGACAGCATCTGCAGCGGCGTCGCCAGCACGTCGCCCTGGCCGATGGCGGTGTTGAGCGTGAAGCCCGGGTACCACGGTTCGCCGGTCGCTTCGCGCTTCCAGGTCTCATCCGGCACGCGGCCCGGCTTCTCCTCGGGCAGGCCGACGCCCACGGTGCGGCCCATGCCGAACTCGCGCGCCGTGTCGGTCAGGTCCTGGATGAATGGCGCCCAGCCGGCCGAGAAGCCCGGCGTCTGGATTGCGGCGTTCCAGTAGTACGTGTTGCACGAATCGGCGATGGCTTCGATGTTCGTGTAGTTGCCGCGGTGGTAGGTGGCCCAATTGCGCCAGGTGGTGCCGCCGAAGGTGACGCTCGCGCCGCACGCGAACCGCTCGCCGCGCGTCGTGTAACCATCCTCGAGCAGCACGAAACTCGTGATGGGCTTGAACAGCGAGGCCGGTGCGTACGCCTCGACGCTGCGGTTCAGCAGCGGCAGGTATTCCGAGTCGTTCAGGACGGCATTCACCTCATCGGGGTCGCTAGGCCGGTAGGTGAACACGTTCTGGTCGAAACTGGGGGCGCTCGCCATGGCCAGTATCTCGCCGGTCTTGACGTCCACCGCCAGCAGCGAACCACGCACGATGCTGACATGCGGATGCCCCCAGCGGGTGCGTTCGCGGTTGACGATCGGCACTGCCCCGGCGAGAACTTCCTCGGCCCAGCGCTGGGTCTGCGGATCCAGGGTGAGCGTCAGGTCGTTGCCCGGCTGGGCGGGCACCAGGGTGGTCTCGCGCAGCACGACCCGCCGGTTGTCACTCTCGACCAGCCGCGTCCCGGCAGCGCCGAACAGCTGGCGTTCCATTCCGGCTTCCAGGCCCATGACGCCGACGAGTTCATCCAGGGCGTACCCGGGGAAGCGGACCGGGTCGGCGAGCGTGGTGTAGCCCACCACCTGGGCGGCCAGGTTCGTGGGGTAGGTGCGTTCGATGCGTTCGCGCAGGTAGGCGTTGCCCTGGCCGGCCAGCAGTTCCTGCATGGCCGGTACGGCCCGGTCAGGGATGTTCCATACCAGTACGGCACCGTTCTGGACTTCCTCGGTGCGGGTAAGGTCGGGTTCACGCAGCTCGTCGCCGTTCAGGCCGAGCAGGTAGGTGATCCGCTCCCAGTTCTCGATGCCGCCGCCGCGGTACATGAGGTCGTAGGCGATGCGGCTGTCGGCCAGGACGGTGCCGTCGCGCGCCAGGATACGGCCGCGCAGCGGCGAGATGCGCTGCTGCTGCATGAAGTTCTGGGTGCTGAGCGCAGCGTACTCCTGGGCCATGACCAGCTGCAGGTACATGAGCCGTCCGGAGAAGACGATCAGGATGGTGAGCATGATGCTCAGGAAGATCTTTACGCGGCCGCTCAAAGTGCCTCACGGCTCAGGCCGCGCGGTGGCGGCTGCAGGTCTTCAGCCAGGCGCAGCAGCCAGATGCCCAGCGCCAGGGTGAACACGGAATCGAACAGCATCGTCGCCGGCAGGGTGCCGAGCGCGGACCACGAACCGGTGAGCCAGACGGCCATGCCGGCCATCACCACCCACTTGCCGGCCAGGCCGGCGAGCAGCGTCAGGATGCGCTCCATGAAACCGCTCTGCGTGAGCAGCGTCGACACGAGCGCGGCGGTGAGCGCACCCCCGGCCAGGCCGAGGGCGTGCATGCCGATCACCCCATGGCCGGTAAGGTCCTGGAACAGGCCGATTCCATACGCGGCCAGAACGAGCTGCCAGGCGTTCATGCGGGGCAGCAGCGTCAGAACGGCAATCAGGAACAGATCGGGCGCCGGAAGTGGCGCCATCACCGCACTCAACAGACCCTGGAAAATAAGCAGTAACACGTAAAAGGCAGCAAGCCGCATTGCCTCTGATTGTTACACCTGCGGCGTGAGTTTGCATTTGGACGTGGACTGAGCCGTGATAGCGTCGCCCATGAACGAGATCATCCCGTTTTTCGACGGCCATAACGACACGATCAAGCGCCTGTTCGAGCCGGCCACCGACCGGCGCGCCCCGGAGGCGTTCCTGAACGGCTCAGACGAAGGTCACATCGACCTGCCGCGCGCGCAGGAAGCAGGCATGAAAGGCGGCTTCTGGGCGACGTTCGTGCCGAGCCCGGTCACGGCTGAAGTGGCGGGTATGGACATCACTGAACGTCCGCCGGCGGAGACCCCTGAGCACCGGGAATCGGTCGCCGTCACCCTGCGGCTGGCGGCAGGGCTGTTCGAACTCGAGCGCCGGTCAGCAGGTGCGTTCAAGGTCGTGAAATCCGCTCAGGAACTCCGCGAGGCAGTCGAGAACGACGTGTACGCTGCCATCTTCCACATCGAAGGGGCTGAAGCCATCGGCGATGACCTGGACGAGCTCTACGTCCTGCACCAGGCGGGACTGCGTTCACTAGGCCCGGTCTGGAGCCGCGACAACCGTTTCGCTCGCGGTGTGCCTTTCCGCTTCCCCAGCTCACCGGACACCGGGCCTGGCCTGACCGAAGCCGGCAAGGCGCTGGTCCGCGCCTGCAACGAACTCGGCGTGATGATCGACTTATCGCACATGAACGAGCAGGGCTTCAACGACGTCGCCGCGCTGTCGGACGCGCCGCTCGTCGCGACCCACAGCAACGCCCACGCGGTTGCGCAGTCCAGCCGCAACCTGACCGACCGGCAGCTTCAGATGATCCGCGACTCCGGCGGCGTGGTCGGCCTGAACTACGCGACCGCCTTTCTCAACCCCGACGGTTCACGTGAACCGGGCACGACCTTCGAGGTCATGCTGCGCCACACCGACCACCTGCTGGGCATCCTGGGCGAAGACGGCGTGGCCCTGGGCAGCGACTTCGACGGTGCCGGCATTCCTGACGTCATAGGTGACGTGCGCGGCGTGCAGAAACTGCTGCAGGCGATGCTGGCACATGATTACGGCCGCGAGCTGGTCGATAAGATCGCCATCGGCAACTGGCTCGACGTGCTTGGGCGCACCTGGAAGTAACGCCGCTCACGTCTCCCCCAGGTAAGCCCGCTTCATCCCCTCGTCCTGCGCAAGCTCGGCCGCCGTACCGCTGAGGACGACCTCGCCGGTCTGCAACACGTAACCGCGGTCCGCCACCGACAGCGCGATGTTGGCGTTCTGCTCGACCACGAACACGCTGATGCCCTGGTCGTTGACGCGTTTGATGATCTCGAAGATGCGCTCGACGAACAGCGGCGCCAGACCCATCGACGGCTCGTCCATCAGGATCAGTCGCGGCCGGCTCATGAGCGCGCGGCCCATCGCCAGCATCTGCTGTTCCCCGCCGGACATGGTGCCGCCCTGCTGGTTCAGCCGTTCAGCAAGGCGCGGGAACAGCTCGAACACGTACTCCATGTCTTCCCTGATGCCGGCAGTGTCCCGGCGCAGATAAGCGCCCATGTCCAGGTTCTCGCGCACGGTCAGGCGTGGGAAGATCCGCCGGTTTTCGGGAACGACCGCCATGCCGCGGCCGATCCGTTCGGCTGTAGTCATGGTGTCGGCGCGCTCGCCGGCGAAGTACATCTCGCCCTCGCTGACCCGCACGAGTCCCAGGATGGTCTTCAGCGTTGTCGACTTGCCGCTGGCGTTACCGCCGAGCAGGCAGACCATCTCGCCCTTGCCTATGACCATGTCCACCTTGTGCAGCACCCGGATCGGCCCGTAATGGGTGGTCACCTGCCGCAGCTCGAGGATGTTGTCGCTCACGGCGTCTCTCCCAGCTCGTCGCTCAGGTCAGCGCTGCGGCCCTCAGCTGCGGCGCGTTTGCCCAGGTAGGCTTCGATGACCGCGGGATTGTCGACAACCTCGCGGTAAGTGCCTTCGGCGATCTTGCGACCGTAGTCAAGTACCACTACGCGGTCGCTGATCTCGCCGACCAGGTTCATCTTGTGCTCGACGAGCAGGATCGTGTAGCCGCCCTCATCACGCATGCGGCGG
>CALDPK010000224.1 GCA_937911855.1 uncultured Trueperaceae bacterium
GGTTCGCCCCCATGACATGCCTATCCATGGGCCCACAGTAACCGAGCGGCGACTTCTGCTGCTGCTGCGCGCGGCGGTACGGGAGTTCATGCCGGGGCAGGCTGAACCTGGACGGTTCAGACGCCGCCCGTACGACTGCCATCGGTAATGACAACGTAAGTACCTCGTCAGTACCAGTGTCGGCCTTAGGTTGCGCTCCGGCGCGCCGCAGGCAGGCAGCGCGTTGCAGCAGCGTTGCAGCAGGCATAGTCCCAGCAAATCCGACTCAATCGCGCTGCGACCGCAACACAGCCGTGAACGTGCCGTGCAGGTTCCAGAACTGTCCCGGCGGCAACGGCTGGCCCTGCAGCGACGCCTCGAGATAACTGAGGTGCGTGAGCCAGCCGGATTCATAAGAATCACGGAGGTCGCCCAGCCCTTCGTGGTGCAACACCAGCTGTGATCCTGCAGCGGATTCCTGCACGGTCAGCGACAGCACCGTCTCCGGCTCGTCAGGAAACTTCCAGGTGAGCCTCACGTGGCACGCTTCCGCATCCAGTGCCAGGATCACCGAATCGCAGATGTAGCCGTCGCCATGATCGATCCGTAGTGCTGAACCGCTGACCTGCACAGGCTTTCCCAGCCACTCGGGCAACTTAGCCGGGTCGGTGAGGTGGCTGAATACAGCGCTTGCAGCGCGGTGGAGGGACCAGTTGATGTGGACATCAGGACCAGGTTCGGAGCTGTTGAAAGGCATGCAGAAGCTTACACCGCGTGCCTCCCCCACCCCAGACCTGAGAACAGCATAGAAAAAACCCCGTCTTGGACGGGGTTTCAAGTGGTGGGCCGTGTAGGACTCGAACCTACAACCCACTGATTAAGAGTCAGTTGCTCTACCGGTTGAGCTAACGGCCCTCACGCACTTCCTGCCAGCGACCGCGTCGCCAACAATCTGTAAGTTTATCAGCCGCTGGGGCGGCGGTCAACAGCTGGATGACATTTGACCTGTTGCACGGAACCGGCCCTTACGGGTATGTTGCATGCTTATGCAATCGACCGCAAACCCGGCGGCCTGAAGGCAGAAAGGGGCAACCTCATGGACGAAACACTGCAACCTGTCTTCGCTGAAATCCAGGCGCGCAACCCGGGTGAGAAGGAATTCCTCCAGGCTGTTCACGAGGTTCTGGAATCATTGGGGCCAGTCGTGGCCAAACACAGGGAACTGCTCGACTCCAAGGTCATAGAACGTTTATGCGAACCGGAACGGCAGATCATCTTCCGCGTGCCCTGGCGCGATGATGAGGGGCGCGTCCAGATCAACCGCGGTTTCCGCGTGGAGCACAGCAGTGCGCTGGGCCCATACAAGGGCGGCCTGCGCTTCCACCCGTCGGTCAACCTGGGCATCATCAAGTTCCTGGCGTTCGAACAGACTTTCAAGAACGCACTCACCGGCCTGCCGGTGGGCGGGGGCAAGGGTGGCTCGGACTTCGACCCGCGTGGCCGCTCCGACCGCGAGATCATGGCATTCTGCCAGAGTTTCATGACGGAGCTGTACCGGCATCTGGGCGAGTACACGGACGTGCCGGCCGGCGACATCGGCGTGGGCGGCCGCGAGATCGGCTGGCTGTTCGGCCAGTACAAGCGCATCACCAACCGCTTCGAATCGGGGGTCATCACCGGCAAGGGACTCACCTTCGGTGGCTCACTCGTACGCAAGGAAGCAACGGGCTACGGCTGCGTCTACTTCACGCAGAGCATGCTGAAGGTCCGCGGCCAGAACCTGGACGGACTGACCAGCATCGTTTCCGGTTCAGGCAACGTGGCGATATACACGATGGAGAAACTGCAGGAGCTGGGCGCGCGGGTCGTCGCCTGCTCGGACTCCGATGGCGTGCTCCATGACCCGGCCGGCATCAACCTGGATACCGTGAAGCTGCTCAAGGAGCAGCGCCGCGAGCGCATCGCCCGTTACATCAAGCATCACCCGGACGCGACCTACACGCCGGGCGGCAACATCTGGGAGATCGAATGTGACGCGGCCTTCCCCTGCGCCACCCAGAACGAGCTCAACGCGAGCGACGCCCGCAAGCTCGTGCAGGGCGGCTGCCAGGTCGTGAGCGAAGGGGCCAACATGCCCGTCACGCCCGAGGGTGTCGCGGTATTCCAGCAGGCCGGGGTGCTGTTCGCTCCGGGCAAGGCCGCCAACGCAGGCGGGGTGGCGACGTCAGCCCTGGAGATGCAGCAGAACGCCGCGCGGGACGCCTGGAGCTTCGAGCATACGGACGCCCGCCTCAGGCAGATAATGCAGGACATTCACGACCGCTGCCACAGCACCTCCGAGCAGTACGGCTCGCCTGGCAATTACGTGGCGGGCGCCAACATCGCCGGCTTCCTGAACGTCGCGCATGGCGTGGTCGCTCTGGGCCTGATCTGAACGCCGCTTACGGGCCGGTCACGCGCTGCATCGTGACCGTAGTCGGCGTCTCGCCCGGAGCAGGGACATCGGTCAGCGTGAAGGTATTGGCGTCAAGCCAGGCGACCGTGCTGACGGACACTGCTTCGGCTTCGTTCGGAACACACTGTCCCTGGATGCAGATCTGTTCCGACTTCCCGGTGCTCGTCTGCTGCAACGTTCCGTCGGCGCCAAGAACCCAGGTTCCGGCGTACCAGCCGGCCTGCTGCCCTTCCACGTAGACCTCTTCAAGAAACGTACCGTCTTCGCTGTAGGTTGCGGCTGCCACCAACGTCAACCCTTCAAGAACTACCGTGCCTTCCCAACTGCCAACGATGGACTGGCTTGCGGTGTCAGCTGGTGAACCAATCGGTGGCGGTAGGGGGGTCTCTACGCCCGGCTTCATGCTGCCAATCACCGGCCCGACAGGTGCAGGTTCAGGCTGGGCAGGTAACACTGGGGGCAACGGCGTTGCCTGTTGCCTGAGGGCTGTGTATTGCTCATAACTGCTTTGAATCGGCTGGCCGCTGGCATCAAGACTGTACAGCCAGATCAGGAGTGTCTGGCCGTCCGGCTGAAGCTGAGCCGCAAAACCGTGATTCATGCCTTCCAGAAGAAATGAACCCTGCACGTTCTGCGTGTCCGCCTGAATGGTGAGCGGCATCGCGCCACTGGCACCGTGAATGGCGCCGGTGAGCTGGCCGGCCGCGTCCTGCTGAAACGTGACCATGAAACCTATCTGCGTCTCCAGAAATTCGCCAACGAGCGGATTCTGGGCGAAAGCCAGCCCCAGCTGGGCCAGGAGCGTGAACAACACGGCAAGAACGAACCTTTGGGTTCTCATGCTTTCTCCTCCTGGCACATATTAGACGGGAAATGCTTAAAGATGTATCAAATCAGCTGGTTACCTCAGCGAAGGCTCTTCTGCCCCTGCGGTCTGTTCTTCAATATCCCTTCAATGCGCTGCATGACAGCCGGGGTCAGTTTGTCCACGACCTTCATGGCTCCCATGTTCTGCTCGACCTGCTCGGGCCGGGACGCGCCGGTTATCACGGTCGACACGTTCGGGTTCTTCAGGCACCAGGCGATGGCCAGCTGAGCCGTCGTGCAGCCGAGTTCTGTCGCAAGGGCCCCCAGCAGGCGCACCTTCGCGAGCATGGCCTTGCCCTCTTCCGACTCATAGCGGCGCTTCAGGAAGTCGTTGCCCTCGAGCGAAAGGCGGCTGCCTTCGGGGATCCCGTCGTTGTATTTGCCGGTCAGGAAGCCGCTGGCGAGGGGACTCCAGGTCGTCAGGCCCAGGCCGAACGCCTCGTAAAGCCGCCAGTATTCGGCCTCGACGCGCTCGCGGTGGAACATGTTGTATTGCGGCTGCTCCATGGTCGGGCCGATCAGATGCTCGCGCCGGGCAACTTCGTGGGCTTCGCGGATCTGCTCGGCAGTCCATTCGCTCGTGCCCCAGTAGAACGCCTTGCCCTGGTCGATCAGCCAGTTCATCGCCCGCACGGTCTCTTCGATGGGGGTTTTCAGGTCGGGACGGTGGCAGAAGAGCAGGTCCACGTAATCAAGCTGCATGCGGGCGAGCGCAGCGTTCGTGCCTTCGATGACGTGCTTGCGGGACAGGCCGGTGTCGTTGGGTCCGTCGCCGCCCCAGAAGATCTTGGTCGAGATGACCATGTCCTTGCGTTTCCAGCCGGCCCGGCGGATGACGTTGCCCATCATCACTTCCGATTCACCGTCGGCGTAGCCTTCGGCGTTGTCGAAGAAGTTGACGCCTGCATTCCAGGCTGCTTCCATACAGGCGTGGGCGATGTCCTCGCCGACCTGGCTGCCGAAGGTAACCCAGGAGCCGAAGGACAGTTCCGACACCTGCAGGCCTGACGATCCGAGATAGCGGTAATTCATGTGTTTCCTCCGCTTGCTGAAGTTGGCAACAGGCTAACACGGGCCGGCTTTCTTGCCGCACCAGACGGGGCTGATGCCCGGGCTCCTTGAGGTCAAACGCGGCTGTCTGCTATAGTCAACCCAACATGAAGCTGTTGCTCACGATAGTTCAGGATGCCGACGCCGGCCGCCTCCAGCAAGGTCTGTCCGCCGAAGGATTCCAGTCCACCAAGCTCGCCTCTACAGGTGGCTTCCTGCGTGAGGGCAACACGACCTTCATCATCGGCATCGAAGAGAAGGACGAAGCACGGGTGATGGAAATAATCCATGAAACGTGCCGGGAGCGCAACCGGATCGTTGCCGGAAGTGCCTTCCACGCGCCCGAGGGCAGCTTCACCGCCTATCCGGTTGAAGTGCCGGTGGGTGGCGCCATCGTCTTCACCCTGGGCGTCGAATCGTTCACCAGGGTCTGAATTCACAGCAAAACTGATTTTCAGCGGGTCATTGACAGCCCGACGCCGAAACGGCCGGGCGGCAGGACGGTAACGCACTGGTCCGTGACGCTCACGTAACCTGCACCCTGCAGTTCATCCAGCACCATCGCCACGAACTCGGGTGGGTCCGTCGTGCGCGCGCCGACCTCTGCCAGCGGGCACTTCTGACCGAGCAGGCCGACCAGCGCGAACAGGCCCTTGGCGGCCAGGCTGAGCTGCGGGTCCTCGCACACGATGTCACTGGCCCGGATGGGGCGCTTGCTGATCTCGTCCACGCCGCGAGTTTACCCACCCGCCCAACCGGGGCGCCGGAGAAATCTCACTGCCGCCAGGCGTATTAATTCACAATGCGGCGTTCACTATTTCGCGCGCTTCGAACATGATCAGGTCCAGGTGCTCCTGCCCGCGGAAGCTCTCGGCGTAGATCTTGTAGATGTCCTCGGTACCCGAAGGGCGGGCCGCGAACCAGCCGTGGTCGGTCACGACCTTGAGTCCGCCGATCGGCTGGTCGTTGCCGGGCGCGCGCACCAGCCGGGCGGTGATCGGATCACCAGCCAGCTTCTCGGTCCGGACGTCCGTAGCTGCAAGCGCGGACAGGGCGGCTTTCTGCTCGCGGGTGGCTGGCGCGTCGGCACGGGCGTAGACCGGTTCGCCGTGCCCGTCCGCAAGCCGCCGGTACTGCTCGGCGGGAGTGCTGCCCATGACGGCGGTGATCTCGGCCGCCAGCAGGCCCATGATTATCCCGTCCTTGTCGGTACTCCAGGGGCTGCCGTCACGGCGCAGGAACGAAGCGCCTGCGCTCTCCTCGCCCGCGAAGCCGAGCTCGCCTGACAGCAGGCCGTCGACGAACCATTTGAAACCGACCGGCGTCTCCACAAGGCGCCTACCCGAGGCGGCCGCGACCCGGTCGATGAGCGAGCTGGACACGAGGGTCTTGCCCACCCCGGCGGTTTCCGGCCAGTCGGGACGGTGACTGAACAGGTAATCGATCGCGACCGCCAGGTAGTGGTTCGGGTTGAGCAGGACGCCGCCAGCCACGATGCCGTGCCGGTCGGCATCCGGGTCGTTGCCGAATGCCAGGGTGTAATCGCCTGCCAGTTCAAGCAACGAAGCCATCGCCCACGGTGACGAGCAGTCCATGCGGATCTTGCCGTCGTGGTCGTAGGTCATGAAGCCGAAGGTCGGGTCGATGGTGCGGTTGACGACGTCCAGGTCAAGGCCCCAGTGGTCCGCAATTGCTTCCCAGTACGGCAGGCTGGCGCCGCCCAAGGGATCGACCGCCATGCGCACGCCCGAGTAGCGGATCGCTTCCATGTCGATGACCTGCCCGAGTTCACGGATGAACTCGCCCTGCAGGTCCACTGCCCGCCCGTCATGCTCCTGCGACGCATCCGTCCACGTGAGGCGGCGCACACCGTCCAGGCCGGCAGCCAGCAGCTCGTTGGCGCGGTTCTGGATCCACAGCGTGGCGTCCACCCCGGCTGGCCCGCCGCTGGGCGGGTTGTACTTGAGACCGCCGTCCTCAGGCGGGTTATGCGAGGGCGTGATCACCACGCCGTCCGCCAGTGAGTCCGCATTGTTGCGGTTGTGCACGAGTATGGCCCGCGAGATGGAGGGGGTCGGTGTGAACTCCCCGTCCCGC
>CALDPK010000225.1 GCA_937911855.1 uncultured Trueperaceae bacterium
CCCGTGGTGGCTGGCGCTGCATCTGCTCATCTTCGGAGCTGCAGCTGCCGGCGCATTCAACCGGCTGATGTTCCGGCTCTGGTTCCAGCGCCTCGAGCTGTCCGTACCGCCCCACGTGCGCAGCGGCACCATGCTCGATGCGGCGGTCACCGCGGCGCCGTACGGAACCCTCTCTGGCGTCGTCATCACCCTGGAGCTGCGCGAACTGCGCTTCAGTCCCGGCGGTCAGCTCTCGAGCCGCACTGCAACGAAAGTACGCCTGAACGAAGGCGCCCCACTGCGCGGCAGGCGCGTGCACGTCTTCGACTGGCAGTTCGCAGCGCCCGTGCCCACCGGCCGCTACATGCACCTGGTTAGCGAGATGCGTCTGTCGTTCCTGCAGGCAGCGGGCCGGTTCGTGCCGTGGGTAGGAATGGCGGCGCAGCAATTGCGTGCTGACGGCGGCTGGTTCGTCAGATTGCGCGTCAGGCGCGGGCTGTTCGTGCAGGTGATCGAGCAGCGCGTGCTGCTCTACGACCCGCGTGGTTCGTTCCTGGTGGGCTGAGCATTGTCGGCGCTGATTCGCGTGGAACCGGATGCGGTGGTTATACTGCCGTCGAGCGGAGGTCAGCCAGATGTGGATTTCCACCAAAGCACAGTACGGTATGCGTGCCCTGATTGAAGTGGCACTGGGTGGTTCACGCCCGACCAGCCTCAAGGTAGTGGCGGAACGGCAGGGCATCAGCCACCTGTACCTGGAGCAGATCTTTGCCATGCTGCGCAAGGCCGGCTACGTGGATTCCGTTCGTGGTGCACACGGTGGCTACATGATCGCCCGCCCCGCTGAGCAGATCACTGCCCTCGAGGTCGTCGAGCTGCTGGAAGGCAGCCTGGCACCGGTCATGTGCATCGATGACGCCGACAACTGCAACCGCGCAGGCAACTGTGCCGCTGAGCCCCTGTGGCGCCGCGTGGACAACGCCGTGCGTCAGGTGCTGGGCAGCACCACCCTTGCTGAGATGGTGTCGGAACGGGAACTGCTGAACCTGGAACCGCTGCCGCCGCAGTTTGCCACTGCCTGACAATCTTTTTTAGGAAATCATGACTGAAATCTATCTGGATCACGCGGCCAGCACTCAGGTGCGGCCTGAAGTTGCTGCGCTCATGACCGCAAGCATGCTTGAGCATCCGGCCAACCCGTCCAGCGTGCACCGCGCCGGCCAGCGGGCCCGCCGCGCACTCGAAGCAGCGCGCGAACAGGCCGCCCTGGCGCTCGGCACCAGGCCGCGCCAGATAATCTTCAACTCCGGCGCAACCGAAGGAATCAACCAGGCGCTCATGGGCTTCGCGGCCCGGCCCGGTTTCAGGCGGCTTCTGGTAAGCCCGCTGGAACACCAGGCCGTGATCTCGGTCAGCGATGAGCTCCGCCGGCGCGGTTTCCAGGTCGGGTACCTGGAGCTGGAGGATGGAGCCGTGACGGGACGGTCGCTCAAGGCTGCGGAACTGCAGCCTGGTGACGTCGTGGCGGTCATGCAGGTCAACAATGAGACGGGCGCCCTGGCTGACATCCGGCACCTGGCCAACGTGGCGCACAGGAAGGGTGCCCTGCTGTTCTGCGACGCGACCCAGGCGTTCGGCGTCGAGCCGGTCGATGTGACTGAGCTGGACGCCGACGCTCTGGTCATCTCGGGTCACAAGTTCGGCGGGCCGCGCGGAGCCGGACTGCTGTGGCTGCGCGAGGGTCTGGAGCTGGCCCCGCTGCTGCACGGGGGCAGCCAGGAACTGGGTTTCCGGGCAGGCACGAGCAACCTGCCGGCAGTGGCCGGACTGGGCCTGGCCATGGAACTCGCCGTTAAAGAACGGGAAGAACTCGCAGCCAGGCTTGCACAGCTGCAGGCGTCGTTCGAAGAGCGGGTAGCAGAGCTGCCCGGCGTGACGATCGTCGCAAAGGACCAGCCGCGCAGCGTGAAGCACAGCAGCGTCAGCGTCGAGGATGTCGACGGTGAAGCCCTGCTCATGGCACTTGATGCTGCCGGGGTGCAGGTCAGCGTAGGTTCGGCCTGCTCGGCCGGCAGCCTGGAGGCAAGCCACGTGCTGCTGGCGATGGGTCTGAACGAACAGCGGGCCAAAGCGACCCTGCGTTTCAGCTTCGGCCGCGGCACCACGCCTGCGGAAGTAGCGGAAGCCGCCGACAGGCTGGGTACAGCGATCAGCCAGTGCCGCCTGATCGGCGCACTGGCTGGCTGATCAGTTCAGAAGTTCAGAACCTGCTGTCGGTTCGCGGTTCAACCACATTGTCAATCAGGCCGTACTCGCGGGCGTCAGCGGGTGACATGAAGTAATCACGCTCGAGATCACGGCTGATCCGCTCCGGGGTCTGGCCGGTGTGTTTCTCGTAAATCTTCACCATGCGTTCGCGGATGTCGCCGTACTCGCGGGCCATGATCTCCAGGTCCGGCAGGCTGGCACGCGGGAAGCCGGCGGAACCGGCGTGGATCATGATGCGGCTGTTGGGCAGGGCGACCCTGTGGCCCTGCTCGCCTGCCATGAGGATGACGGAACCCATGGACATGGCGATGCCGACGCAGTTGGTGTGCACGGGCGCGCGGATGTACTGCATGACGTCGTAGATGGCCAGGCCTGAGTACACTTCGCCGCCGGGGCAGTTGATGAACAGGTTGATGGGGTCTTCCTGTGACTGGGAGTCCAGCAGCAGCAGCTGGGCCACCATCACGTTGGCAACTTCGGAGTCGATGGGCGAACCCAGGAAGATGATGCGTTCACGGAGCAGGCGGCTGTAGACGTCGTAGCTGCGTTCACCGCGGCTGGTCTGTTCGATTACGTACGGAATCAGTGGCAAGGTTCACTCCCCTTGGGCCCTTCCTGAAAACCGGCCGGGATGCTTGCAGCAAGCGATCCCGGCCGGTCTCAGGTCGGTGCTGTATTAAGCCAAGTCTAACCGAGTGCAGCGACGGCAGCCGCGGCGAGGTGTTCACGCACCGCGTCGTCGAGTGCCTTCTCGCGCTGCAGGAGGAAGCGGTAGTTGCGCTCCCATTCCTCGCCGCGTTCACGGCGCAGGTTCAGCGGGGTGGTGCCTTCTTCCTCGGCAGCTTCGATGACGGCTTCCTCGAACTCCTCGTCGGTGAGGACGGTCTGGCGGTCGAGCATGAGCCGCTCCAGGACCAGGTCACGCCGGACAG
>CALDPK010000226.1 GCA_937911855.1 uncultured Trueperaceae bacterium
CCGGCTGTCAAGCCACTGCCTCTGGCGGCCGGCCGCGCCCGCCGAGTCTTCAAACGGGCGAGGAGCCCGTATCGACTCACCGCGCTCCCGGTCGCGCGGCACGCACTGCCAGGCCAATGCGTACTCCATCGCCAACGCCGCCTTCGAGCGCAAGACGCAGGCGTCCGCGCATGATACGGGGGCCCTCCACCCCGCCCAGCGCCAGAAGGTAGACCCGCGGGGATCGTGACTCCGCAGCCCGCACGCCGAGTCCCACCGTACCGTACCAGCCGAACTTCCGGGAGCCGAGCGGGTCGAGCAGCACGCGCGCGTGCAGCTCGCCTACCAGAGACGCGTCGCTGCCGCTGGCGCCGCGCTCCACCCCGGTGCCGGCCAGCAGCGCCAGGCCACCCAATGAGGTGACGAGCAGTGCCTTGAGCGCACCGTCCTGGGACGCCTTGCGGCTGTCCCAGAAACCGATCAGCAGGAAGGAAGTTATCGAGGTTATCTCCCAGAAGGCGAACAGCGCGATCAGGTTGTCAGTCAGGACAAGACCGAGCATCGCGCCGCCGAACAGCAGCAGGTAACTGTAGAAACGCCCGGCGCGTTCGCCGCGTCCCAGGTAGCTGGCGGCGTAGAACATGACCAGCAGGCCTATGCCACCCACTATGAGTGCGAACAGTATCGAGAAGCCGTCCAAGCTCCACGCAAGGTTGAGGTTGAGCACCGGTACCCAGGCGATCTCGCCGCGGACCGGTTCGCCGGACAGGGCCTGAGGCGCGAAGAAGATCAGCGCCAGTGCCGGCACGAACGCAACTGCCAGGACGCGTCCCGCCGCAGCTTTCATCGCTATGCCCAGGTAGGCAGCCGGCAGTGCCAGCAGGAACGGCAGCGCGACAGCCAGGGCCGGAAGCCAGGCTTCCACGCTCAGATCGCTTCTTTCATGGAATTCAAGGTTCGGTCCGGCGCGCGTCGACCAGCTCGATCAGTTCCTCGTAGCTGGCGCGCTGGTTCCAGGCGCCCACCTGGAAGCCGTCGACGAAAACGGTCGGGGTGCCGCGGATGGCCAGGTCCTGGGTGGCGTGCAGCGCAGCTTCCTGGATGTAGGCCAGCTGCTCGCGGCTTTCGAGGCACTCGGCCACGCCGGCCGTTTCGAAGCCGTTCTCCTGGGCCAGACGTACGAAGTACGGACCGGGATCGGGCAGCTGCGCCCAGGCCTGCATCCGCTCGAAGATGAGCGTGCCGACCTCGAAGAACGTTTCGGTGCCCGCACCGGCTGCAGCGATGCATTCAGCTGCTTCGGCTGCGGGGATCGCGTTGGCGTGGATGGAGACGAGCGGCAGGTGGTGGAACTCAAAGCGCAGGCCGTCGTCCCCGGCCAGAAGTTCCTCGATGACGGGCATGCCTTCGGCCGCGAACCTGGCGCAGTGCGGGCATTGGAAGTCCGCGTACTCGCGGATGACGATGCGGGCGGAATCCGCCGGCGCGCCGAGTGCATGCCGGGCTTCCGTGAACGCATCGGCCTGCCGTTCCAGCAGTCCGAACTCCCAGTTGATGATCACGGTGTCAGCATCATCCTCAAAGAGCGACAGCTCGAGCAGGAAGTTGCCTTCTATGGGTATGACGGCAGTGCCTGCCTGCAGCATGCTGGCCAGGTTGGCGTCCAGGAAATCCCTGACGGGGATGGCGATCTGCTCACCGAAACCGGTTGCGAAGCCGATCGCTGCTCCCAGGCGCCCGAAGTTCTCCTCTGTCGCGCCGGCCTCTCCGGAGAGCCGGTACAGAAGGTCACCGGCCTGGACGGCCTCGAGTTCGAACTGTTCTTCTGCGGCCAGGTTCAGGAGCCCCTGGTCTGCGAGTGCTTCCCGGGCGGCTTCGGCTGGCTGGCCGATGCGGGCGAAGCCGGCTGAGGCACCCAGCAGCACCAGCGCAGCGATCAGAATTCTGGACACTCTCATTGTTCTTCCTCCCGGAAACCATAAAGCTGGCCGTACTTCTTCTCAAGGTAACGGATGTAGGGTGCGGCATCCAGCTTGCTGCCGGTTGCGTGCTCAAGCAGTTCGCGTGGTTCCATGCTGCGGCCGTGCCGGTGCACGTTCTCCCGCATCCAGCCGTGGAGCATGCTGAAGTCACCGCGTGCCACCTGCTCGTCAAGCTGTGGGTTCTCCTTCTCATGCGCCTCGAGCAGCTGGACGCTCATGATGTTGCCCAGCGTGTAAGTGGGGAAGTAACCGATGAGGCCAGCGGACCAGTGCACGTCCTGCAGGCAGCCTTCGGCGTCGTCCTTGGGCGTGATGCCCAGGTAGTCGCGGTACAGGCCGTTCCAGGCGTCGGGCAGGTCACGTGGCGTGAGGCTGCCGTCGAGCATGGCCAGCTCCAGTTCGAAGCGGATCATGATGTGCAGGTTGTAGGTGACCTCGTCTGCCTCGACGCGGATCAGGCTGGGCCTGACCACGTTGATCGCCTCGTAGAACTGTTCGCGGCTGACGCTGCCCAGGGCCGCAGGGAACAGGGCCTGCAGGCGCGGCCAGGCGTACTGCCAGTACGGCATTGAACGGCCGATCAGGTTCTCCCACATGCGGCTCTGGCTTTCGTGCACGGCCAGACTCGCGGAATCAGCGAGCGGCGTACGGGCGTAATCGTCGCTTATGCCCTGTTCGTACATGCCGTGGCCGGCTTCGTGGAACATGCCGAATATCGCAGGGTTCAGGAAATTGCGGTCGTACCGGGTCGTGATGCGCACGTCGCGGTTGCCGAAGCTCGTGGCGAACGGGTGTTCGGCCCGGTCGAGCCTGCCGCGCGAGAAGTCGAAACCGAACTCGGTGATCGCCTCGCGGCCGAACTTCTCCTGCCGGTCCTCGGGGTAGTCGCGGAACAGCACCGAATCGTCCAGGGTGCGGCCGCTGGCGCGGATGCGGTCAAGCAGGCTGGTCGTGGCTTCGCGCAACGGACCGAACACCGAGCTGACTTCAGCTGCAGTCGAGCCCGACTCGTACGTGTCATGCAGGGCGTCGTAAGGATGGTTCTCGTAACCGAAGTGCTCCGCTTTCTCGCGCTGCAGTTCCAGCATGCGCTCGAGTGCCGGCACGAACAGGCTGAAGTCGTCCTTCCGGCGGGCTTCGACCCACAGTCCGTGACCTTCGGATTCCAGACGGCTCAGGTCCTCGACCAGTTTCCGGGGCAGTTTGCTGTACCGCTCGTAATCCTTGAGCGCAACCTTCACTGCCCTGGCGTCCTGGTCTGGCAGGCGGTCGCGCTCGCCGTCAAGCGTTCTCAGCAGTTCGCCCATGCGTCTGTCGTCAGCGAATTTCTCGTGGATGATGCCTGCCAGGGCGGCGGACTGATGCGCCCGGTGTTCGCCTGCAGCTTCCGGCATCTTGGTCTGCTGGTCCCAGTCGATGAGTCC
>CALDPK010000227.1 GCA_937911855.1 uncultured Trueperaceae bacterium
GAGCGAAAACCCTCGGACGACCGGAGGACCCACGCATGGACCACATCGAACGAGTCGCAGACCGAGCCGACCGACGGAGGGCGAGGTGGTGGTCGGCCGTCGTCGTGGTCGCCGCCCTGGCGGTGGCCGCGTGTGGGAGCGACGGGGGCTCCACGACCACCGATGCGAGCGGCGCGGCGCCCGGTGCGTCGGGCGAGGCGGCCGGAGGGTCGTTCCCCGTCGTGGTGGAGGGAGCCAACGGTCGGGTCGAGGTCCCCGCCCGCCCCGAGCGGATCGTGTCGCTGTCGGCCTCGCTCACCGAGATGCTCTTCGCCATCGACGCCGGCGACCAGGTCGAGGCCGTCGACGCCTACTCCAACTACCCGGAGGAGGCGCCGGTCACCGACCTCAGCGCCTTCCGACCCAACGTGGAGGCGGTCGCCGCCTACGACCCCGACCTGCTCACGCTGCCTGCTGCCATCGTGCTGAACAAGGCTGACCTGGCCAACCCGGACGAGATCGCGCAGATCACCACGGAGCTCACCACGTTCGGCCTGCCGGTCATGACGATCTCCGCACTTGAAGGTGACGGCATCGACGAACTGCGCCGCGCCCTGTTCGAGCTTCTGCCCGACCGGCCCGTCCTTCCTGCGACGAAGGTCAGGCGCATCACCGAGGGCGGCCCGGGCCTGTCCGTCAAACGCACTCCCGAGGGCTGGGTTGTCAGCGGACACGAGATCGAGCAGATCGTGGCCCGCTTTGATACGGGCAACCGTGAGGCGGTCTCGTACCTGGCACATCACTTCCGGAAGCTGGGCCTGAACAAAGCCTTGAAGCAGGCGGGTGCCCGTGACGGCGATGACGTTTTCCTTGGCGACGCAGTGTTTGAATACTTCGATGAGACGGCAGCACCCCAGCCTGAAGAGGAAGCCGACGACGCTGTCGTACACGACGACGACCTCTTCGAGTCAGGTCCCGATGGGGACCAGGGTCCGGAAATTGACGAAGACCGGCACGGTGGAGACGAACAGCCAACCCGGTGAACCAGCCGCTGCTGCCATCTGCTCCCGTCCGGAAGTGGCAGACTGGTGCGGGAAGGTGCGCGCCCTGCTCACTGCTGAGCGGTTCGGTCACGTCATGCGGGTAACCGAGCTTGCACATGAGCTGGCTGTCGCGAACGGTTTCACGGAGTCCGAGATCAGGGCCACGCTGCTGGCGGCGGTCCTGCATGATTCGGCCCGCGAGCTGCCAGCCGAACAGCTGTTCCGGCTCGCGCCGCCTGAAAGCCAGATGGAGATTGACTATCCTCTCACAGTCCACGGGCGGGCAGCCCGTACAATGGCTGAACAGTGGGGCGTAACTGATGAACGGGTACTTTCAGCCATCGAAGGGCACGTATTCGGCGTCCGGGAACACAACCGGATCGGAGTTGCCGTGTACGTAGCCGACGTTTCCGAGCCGGGCCGCAAGGTCAACGGCCACATCCGTGAGCTGGCGTTCAAAGACCTGACCGCTGCCTACCGCCTGGCCGTCAACGCCAAGGTGGAGTATCTCAGGTCCGTCGGCAAGCCCATCCATCCCGATACCCTGCAGGCGTATGAGGAGACCCACCCTGCTCCGTAGTTCCCGCTGGCTTCAGATCCTGGGCGTGCTGATCGCACTCGCCGGCCTGGTGGGGTTCTGGTGGCCGCGTGAACCTGAACGGCTCACGCGCACCGTGCAGCAGGAAGGGCTCGTCAACCCTGCAGGCGAAACGTTCCAGGCCAGCATCGTAATCGCCGGCCGCGACTTCGATGCCACCAGTTACGCCAGCGGCTGCCGCTGGGTCAACGGTGAATGCATCCGGGACCGCACCGGCACCTTCCAGCCCAGCAACCGCACCGACACGATCCTCTACGTGAACATTGTCGGTGACAACATCAGCGTTGTCGCCATCCCCAGGGACCTTTACCTGAGCGACTGGCGGGTCAAGATCAACGCGATGCTGCTGTACCGCCAGGCGGACGGGCTGCGCGAGGCAGTCCAGGACGTGCTGGGCGTGCCGGTCGACTACTACGCGATCGTGGACATCAACATCTTCCAGAGCGTCGTGGACGCCCTGGGCGGGATCGACGTCAACGTGCCGTACCGCATGTACTACCGCGACAGCGCAGCCGGACTGCTGATCGACCTCGAAGAAGGTCCACAGAGGCTGAATGGCGAGCAGACAGCCGGCTTCGTCCGTTTCCGCAACACCGCCCGTGGCGACATCGACCGGATCGACAACGTCAAGCTGGTCGTGTACGCCATGCTGCAGCGGGTGAAGGAGCTGAACGTGCGCGCCGCAGGCTCGGTGCCGCAGCTGCTGGATGCCTATTTCGATCAGGTCGACACCAACATCGACCTGAGCCTCCTGACCCGGCTTTTGCCAAGGCTGACGAGCCTGCAGCTTACTGAAGTTGCTACCCTGCCGGTGACCTCCGAGTACCGCGTGGAGAACGTCGGCGTTGTCGTGGGTTACGACCCGCAGCAGGTCGAGACTTTCCTGGCGGAACTGCATGGAGGCACCGCGCGGACCTTCTCGTCCGTTCCGGAAGTCAGCGTGATGGTGACGAACCGGAGCGGCGCCGAGGGGATGGAGGAGTGGATGAAGGACAGACTGGTTGCACTCGGCCTCGATGAGGCCAACATCATGGTCCGCAGCGGTGAACTCGATCCCAACCCCACGCGCATCCTGGCCACCGGCGCCAGCTGGAATGACGCCGACTTCCTGGTGGGGCTGCTCGATGCCGGCAAACAGCAGGTTGACAGATTGCCATCCAGCGACGGCCGCCAGGTCGACCTTGAACTCGTACTGGGCGCAGAAGCCCGCCACACGGCCGGCTGGTCGGACGACATCGTCGCCGCAGCCCTGCCTGAACCGACCAATGTTCCGCTGAACGCGGACGAATAGGAGCTGACTTGACTTACGAAGAGATGGTGCAGAACATCGTCGATACCCTCGACGACCGCCGTGCGAAAGACATCACGGTCCTCAACCTCAGCAGCGTGTCCGAAACGCTGGACTACTTCATAATCGCCACCGGTGAATCGACCCTGCAGATAAAGGCGCTCGAGGAATCAGTGCGTGAAACGCTGAAGGAGAAGGGCGAAATGCCCAAAGGTGTCGAAGGACCGTCGGACCGCTGGATCCTGGTTGATTACGGCCCCGTAATAGTGCACCTGATGAGCCGTGAAGCCCGGACGTTCTATGACCTGGAAGGACTCTGGGCCGATGCCGAGCGGGCGGACTTCACCCCGGCCTGAGCCGACCCCGCCAGGCCGCAACTGGGCTGAACGGCTGGCCCGCTGCCACCTGGAAAGCCAGGGCATGACCCTGCTGGCCGCCAATCATACCGAGAAGGGTGGCGAGCTGGACCTGGTGCTCAGGGAAGACGCCACGGTCGTGTTCGTCGAAGTGCGCCAGCGGCGCAGCGGCAGCCACGGCACTGCCGCTGAATCACTTGACGCACGCAAGCTGCTTCGCCTGCGCAGGACCGCCAGGCTGTTCCTGCTGCGGACGTTCGGCAGTGAGGACATCGAGTGCCGCTTCGACGCGGTACTCGTGAGCGGGCAACCACAACAGTTCAGCCTGCAGCATCTGAAAGGAATCGCCTGAGGAACCCCTCAGGCGTCTTTGTTGGTGCAACAATGAAACACATGCGAGTCAAGATCTGCGGCATCACCAGCGTGCAGGACGCCCGGCTGGCCGAAGAAGCCGGCGCGGATGCCGTCGGCCTGATACTGGCTGAAGGCTCGAAACGGCAGCTTTCCCCCGCTGCGGCTGCAGTGGTCGCGGAGTCGCTGAGCCCGTTCACATCGGTGGTCGGCGTGTTCCGCAACCAGCCGCTTGACTTCGTTCTGGAGACGGCTGCCCGCCTGCGGCTTGCAGCCGTGCAGCTGCACGGGGACGAATCAGCGCAGTTCACAGCTGCGGTGCGGGAGCGTTTCAGGGTGATCAGGGCCGTGGCGTACCGGCCGGACCTGACGGTTCAGGCGCTGCAGTCACTGCCGGCCGACGCAATCCTTCTGGACGCCCCCCAGCCCGGTTCGGGCATTGCCTTCGACTGGGATTCCGCTGCCGCCACTTTCAGGGGGATGCACGGACTGATTCTTGCCGGTGGCCTGAACCCTGCGAATGTAGCTGAAGCGGTAACCCGTTTCGCTCCGGCAGCGGTCGACGTGGCCAGTGGGGTGGAAGCCGCACCAGGCATAAAGTCGCCGGAACTCGTACGGAGTTTCCTGGCGGCTGCCCGGAGTCCGCTTCCGCTATCCACAGGCAGGAGTGTGTGTTGATGGGAACAACTGAAAATCTCGCCGAATTATCCACAGTTATCCACAGCTTTCCGCAGGCCTGTGGACAACTCGGTGGATTGCGTCCTCATCGGCTCTCATTTCAGGAACGCCGTCCAGGACGCGTTTCCGGGCAATTTTTGCTCCGGTTGGCCCTACCAGATGCCGCATCAGCTTGTCAAGTGGGCGACGATATCCACAGGTTGCCGTGGTTTGTCCACAACTGTTACATAACCCCTCGCCGGGCAGTAAACCCGGCTGTTTTGCGCCGGAGAGGGCACGGCGCAGGCGGCCCTGCATGAGCCGCCTGGATCGCCCGGAGGATTCCCGGTGGAGCACCGGACCCCGGCAGGCCGTCGCAGCCGCCGCTGCGCCCGGCCGGGAGCCCGGAATGCCCGATTCATGGAACGACCTGAAGTCAGTACCGGTTATGAGCAACCATATGTTGAATAGCCAGGTGGTACCCCGGTGCTGCGGTAGTGCATAACGGATGAGTTTCCTCGCACCCGGTTTCCTGTGGCTGCTGGCCGCCATCCCTCTGGTCATCGCCCTGCACTTTCTGCGCAACCGGCGCAGGCACCAGGTGGTGTCAGCCATCTTCCTGTGGCAGGTCGCCAGCGAGCAGGCGAGCGTGCAGCGCCGCTTCGCGCTGTGGTGGCTGCTGCTCCTGCAGATACTTGCCATAGCCCTGCTGGCAGTGGCTCTCGCGCAACCGGTTCTGGCAGGCCGCGGCGTGCCAGACCGCGTGATAGTGATCGACGCTTCTGCAAGCATGGCAGCCCGGGATCCGGACGGTGTGCGGCTCGTGAAGGCCATTGCAGGAGCGGGTGAGCTGATCAGCGAAGGGGGTCGCGTTGCGCTCATCCGGGCCGGGTCCGACGCAACCGTGCTCACCGCACTGACCGACAGCCAGAGCGAACTGTCAGCTGCACTCGCGGGCATCCAGGCCGCTGACGCCCAGGCCGGGCTGGACCGCGCCCTGGAACTCGCGCTCGGTCTGGCACCGGGCTCGGAAGTCCACCTGTTCACCGACGAGCCTGCTCCGGCCCGCATCGGTTACACCTGGCATGGTGTCGCGGGCGCAGGCTTCAACATGGGCATCAGCACCTTCGAGCTGAGTCCACAGCAGGCATTCATCGCCATCACTTCCAGCTGGCCCCAGCCACGCCAGGTGACCGTTCAGCTGGAGCGCGACGGCCAGCCTGCCGGCAGCAGCGAGGTGCTGGTGCCCGGTGCCGGGCAAGGCAACGTGACCTTCCTGATCGAAGGTCAGTCCGGGATGTTCCGCGCCTCGCTCGAACCGCCCGAAGGCGACGCACTGCAGCTGGACGACGAAGCCTGGGCCGGCAGCCGCCAGCTGAGTTACTGGCTGGCTGACGAATCCGAGCCGCTGCTTCGGGCCATCGCGGCCGTGCCGGGCCTGGTCGAGGCACCCGCGGCCGGCAGCGCCGACGTGATCGTGGCCCGCCGTGGCAGTTTCGCCGAATCATTCACCGGCGCCAACCTGCTGACGTTCGCTCCCCGCAGCAGCACCCCTGAGTACCGGCAGATTCGCGACTGGAACCAGGCGGATGAGCTCCTGCGGTTCGTGGACCTGATAGACGCCCAGGTGGGCCTGGACCCGGCCTGGCAGCCCGAGGAAGTACCCGGCCAGCGGGTCCTGGCCCGCAGTTCGGACTTCCGGCCGGTGATCATCGCCGGGCTCGAGGACGGCCGTCAGGTCGTGCGGCTGGGCTTCGACCCCGCGCAGAGTGACCTGATCTACCGTCCCGCCTTCCCGACCCTGATAGCGAACATCATGGACGCCTTCCGCGGCGAAGCCACCGTCCGGCTCGGCCAGGCGCTGCCCGAGGGTGCGACCTTCGCGGGCGAGCCCGTGGACTTTGCCCTTGTGCCCGGCGTGTACGAGTACCCGGGGGGCCAGCTCAGCGCCAGCCTGCTCAGCGCCAGCGAGTCACGACTGCCAGGGCCCGGAGCAACTGCCGCGCCGGAAGGTCAGCCTGGCAGTCCGGCAGAGGATGTAGTCATGAGCGACAGCAACCTGACCGGCTGGCTGCTGCTCCTGCTGCCACTGATCTTCGCGGCCGAATGGCTCCTGTGGAGCCGGCGCAGTGCCCGTCCCGTCCGGGCCTGATACAGTTGAACCGATGAGACTCAAAGGCATCCTGATCACAGTTGTCGTCATCCTGGGCGCTGCCTTCGCCGCTGTTAACTGGCAGGCACTGTTCGCGGTGCAGAGCGTGAACCTGTTCTTCACAACCGTCGACCTGCCCCTTGGCCTGGTGCTCCTGCTTCTGGCGATCGCACTCAGCCTGGTGTTCTTCCTGGTGTCGATCTTCGACCGGGCGGTGCAGCTGCGGCAGATCACCCAGCAGGAGAACACGATTTACGCATTGCGCCAGCGCCTCGACAAGCGTCGCCTGGAAGAACTCGCCGAACTGGGCGAGAACGTGCGCGTCAGCCTGGACAACGTCATGCAGCAGGTGCGCGAGGAGAACTCCAAGCTCGAGGTCAGCCTGCGCGAGGATGTCTCGTCGTTCGAAACCCGCATGCGCGACCGCATCGACGAGCTTGATGACAGGCTTCGTGAGCGCCCGGCAATCGACCCGGCGCCCACCACCGCTCCACTCGAAGAATGAGGCTGCTGGCGGCGCTCGCTGCACTGTGGCTGGGCGCGGTGGTATCGGCACAGGCACCAGTGAACATCAATGTCGATATTCCGTCAGAGATCGCCCCGGGTTCCGAAGCCCGCGTGCGTTTCGCCCTGCAGCTGCTCGACGAGGCAGCCGCAGGAACCGAAGGCGTCTGGTTCCTGAACGTGGTCGAACCTTTGGGTGGCGGTGAAGTCAGGCAGGTTTCCCACCTGCTCTTTGCGGCAGCCCGCGAGGAGAACAGCGTGTTCCGGCGACCCCTAAGTGCGGCGGAGCTCGTTGAAGGACTGGATACTTTCATCGAGTTCCGGCTGAAGCCGGCGGCCCCGCCGGGCGATTACCTGCTTGCCCTGCAGCTTTTCAGTGGACGGGAAACCAACCCCGGCCGGGTGAAGACCGAGAACCGCATGGCCATGGAGTTCTTCCCGTTCCGCGTCACCGAACCCCACTGATTCACACCGGCCTGAAGTGGGTAGCGCGCAGCAAACGGACCGTGGCTGCGTTCTGCTAACCTGAAGCATGACAGAGAAGACAGATACGGCTGCCTTAAGGGCAGAGATCATCGACTCGCTGAAGGTCGTGCATGACCCGGAGATCCCCATCAACATCGTGGATCTTGGACTGGTGTACGACGTTCGGGTGGAAGATGACGGCGCGGTTGAAGTCGACATGACCCTCACCACCATGGGCTGCCCGGTCCAGGACATGATCCAGAGTGACGCCGAACTGGCCGTCATGCGCGTGGACGGTGTCTCGCGCGTCAACGTCGAGATCATCTGGTCCCCGCCCTGGAGCATGGACAAGGTCACCGACGACGGCCGCAAGCAGCTGCGCATGTTCGGCTTCAGCGTTTAAGGCCTGAAGGAGCGCCCCATTGTTCCTGCGCCGCAGACGGACCGCGGATTCGCGCGAGGCCGTCTGGGATCAGGTGGCAGCAGAAGCAGGCCTGGAGCTTTGCCCGGACGGGCAGGAGCTCCTTGCCGACCGGCTTGACCTGGACAGCACACCGCTGGCAGGCGCCGTATACCGCGCCCAGGATACCGGCGAGCTGCAGGTTTACGCATTCGATTTCTTATCCGACCTGAGGACCGCGGGGCAGCCTGAACTGACTGCCGCGTGCCTGCTCGTCTCAGCAGGCGAGTTCTGCCCGGTCCCCCTGCGCTTCAACAGGCGGCTGCGCAGCCAGCTGGCGGGCATCCAGGCCGGTGCGAGCCAGGGTCAGGTAGTGGCGAGTAACGCCGTTGACGGTTTTGACGAGCGCGTGACCGTGGTGGCGCGCGATGTGGCTGCAGCCCGGGCCGTACTCAACCCGACCGTACGCCAGTCAGTTGAACGGACCCTGGAGCGGTTCGAGGCTGCACCGACCCTGACGGCCAGCCGCAGCCAGATAATGGCGCAGATAAAGGCCGACCAGTTCGAACTGGCCGGCCTTCCTTACCTCATGACCGATCTGATGGCTATCTACGTGGCGATGGGTGCCAGCGGCAGTTAGGCGAGTCCCAGCTTCTTGAGGAGCTCGAGGCGCTGGCTCTTGCTGAGCTCACTCGCCTCCAGCTGTTCCCTGAAGCTGCTGCCTTCCAGTGCGGTGCGGATCAGGTCCAGCTCACTGCGCGACAGGTTGGCGCCATGCAGGATGTACTCCTCGAACGCCTCAAAAGCCATGGGTGCCACGGCCCGCACGATCTCCGCCAGGGCGTCGCCGTAAGCGCGGATCTCGAGCTGGGCGTGCCAGTCCATGCGCAGCCTCAGGAAATGGAAGAGGTTGTGAAGGTCGATCTGCCAGTACATCTCCGTGTACAGCGAGACGGGCAGGTTGATGCGGGCCAGCTCGCGGGCAACGTCAGCGCCGAGCAGTTCTTCGTAGCTGTCGTAAGCGTGGCGCTGACCCTGTTCGAATGCCGCCGCCGCCCGGCTGGCCAGTTCGGCATCGACTGTTTCTTCGCTGCTGCCCTGGCGGTTGGTGCGTGACTGCAGGCGGATCTGGTCAGTGCCGGGGCTGTAGAACTCATCCCGCATGACGGAGTAGCGGCCACTGATCTCGTTCAGGCGGGCCGTCCGGTGCCGGAGCCACTGGCGGGCCACGAAGATGGGCATCTTCAGGTGAAAGGTCAGGGCGACCTGTTCGAACGGCGAAGTGTGGCGGTTGCGGAGCAGGTAGTTAATCAGCCCGCGGTCCTCGCGGACGGTGCGGGTACCCTCGCCATAGCTGACGCGGGCAGCCTGGACGATGCGCTCGTCGCCCCCCATGTAGTCGACCAGTCGGACAAAGCCCTTGTCGAGGACCCGGATTTCTTTATCAAGCAGAGCATCGGCTGCGGGATTGCTGGTGCGTGGCATAGGGGAGACTGTACCAAGCGCCGGCCTGAAAACGCCTGTTGCCGGGTCTCCCGCACGGTACCGATTGTTTACGTCAATGTAAGACTGTTTACATTCGACTGAAATGAGAAGAACATGATACAGGGCGCATTTCCGGGGCCGAAAATGAGAGCGGATGCGTTCGCGGGCGCCTTTTCTGTGTCTCACTCGCTCCACATTGGCGTTGACACCCGTCGAGTGTCCGTGGGATACTCACGGGAGGAAACTGTCGCGAACGAGTCGCACCGGAAGGAGGTGTACCACTTGAACCGGCTCGCAGACCGCAGTTACCCGGCACCAGGATCCAAGCAATCCGTGATCGGCACGAGGAAACACGGAAACTCACGTCTGTCTGGACAGCTTGAATCAGGGTTGCCGAGCAAGGCAAATCACATCAAGATTCAAGGGGTAAACCACGAATGAAGAAATTTCTAGTAACGCTTCTGGCAGCCGCTACCTTCGGCGGTGCCTTTGCACAGTCCTCCTTCCCGGACGTTCCGGCGAACCACTGGGCTGGCGGCGCAGTTGACCGCATCGCTGACCTCGGAATCGTCATCGGCTTCCCCGATGGCACCTTCCGCGGCAACGAAGCTTTCACCCGCTACCAGTCTGCCCTCGTAGTCAGCCGTCTCCTTGACGTCATCGGCGAAGAGCTCGATGCCCGTCAGGCCCTGGTTGATTCCGACCTCGCAGCCCTGGCTAACGCCGTGGCCGCGAACGACGCAGCAATCGCTGCCATCGGTGACGAAGTTGCTGTCAACAGCGCCCGTCTCGATGCAATCGAAGCCGGCCTGGCCGGCGGCGACGCAGCCGTTGCAGCTGACCTCCAGAACCAGATTGACGCCCTTCGTGTAGCTGTTGATACCGCTTCCGCTCAGGCCGAAGCTGCTCACGCTCTGGCCACCAACGCACTGGGTGCTGCTCGCGCAGCCGCCAGCCGCGCTGCCCAGAACGCTGACGCAATCGCTGCACTGTCCTGGTTCGCCAACGACCTCGAAGGCCGTGTAAACGCCCTCGAAGGTGCACCCCTGAGCGACGCCACCCTGGCTGCCCGCCTCGCAACTGCTGAGAACGACATCGCGAACATCCGCGAATTCGTCATCCTCATCCGTCGCGACCAGGTTGCCATGCGCGGCCAGATCGCTGCCCTGGAAGGCCGCGTCGACACCAACACTGCCGACATCGCCGACCTTCAGGACCGTGTTGCTCTTCTCGAAGAGAACATGATCACGTTCGACGGCAGCATCACCGTCGCCTACCGCATCGACCGCATGAGCGGCACCGAACTTCCGTTCGATGTCGACCGTGCATTCGGCGTGGGCATGGGCCGTGCCATGGGCACCGGCTCGACCTTCAGCACCGGCACCGGCCCGGGCGCAGCTCCGGCCATCGAGCGCCGCGCTGAGCACCGCCATGACGTTGGCTCCGAATTCAGCGAAGCCATCAACGCCAGCCTCAACCTGAACGTCTCCTTCAACCGCGTCTTCGACGGTACCGGCAGCGCCGGCGCCCTCAACGACTTCGAAGCTGTCCTGGACCTGTACCTCCGTCCGATCGACATCACCGGCCTGACGAACACGGCTCCGCATGGCGCCCCGCAGACCGGCTACGTCTTCGGCATCCGTGAGTTCAGCGGTACCTTCAGCCCTATCGGCGACGCACCCCTGACCTTCACCTACGGTGAGGCCATCGATGTCAGCTTCACCAGCTACGTCTTCAACCAGACCTCAGCCAGCGACCGCGGCGGCAACAAGCCTGGCTTCATCGCCACGCTCGAGAACCCCGTTGCATTCCTGGACTTCCTGGACCCGACCCTCACCTTCGCGTACGTCGCGCCCAACAGCCTCGATGAGGTCTACACCGGCGTCCGCCTGACGGTCAGCCCGTTCGACGGCCTCGCAATCGGCGGCTCATTCGCCCGCCATGCCGAGAACACCGGCGAGCAGGACGACCTCGGTGACGACAACGTCGAAACCACGGTCTGGGGCGTTGACGCAAGCGCTGCGATCAGCATCTTCAGCCTCGACGCTGAATTCGCTACCTCCAGCACTGAAGCCGGCGGCACCACCACTGACAACGGCAGCGTAATCTACGTGACCGCCGGTGTTGACACCGAGAACATCCCCGTTCTCAACAGCCTGAGCGCCAACTACCGCAGCATCCCCGCTGGTTGGGTAGCCGCTGGTCTCAACGACCACCACGACTACTTCCCCTACCAGCAGGACCAGACCGGCTTCGGCGTTGACGCAAGCCTCGGCCTCTGGATCCTGGATCTGGGTGTCTACTTCGATTCGTACACCACTTCCGTGCTCGCCGCAGGCAGCACCGATGAAGCTGGTATCACGGCCTTCGGAGTCGACGTCAGCGCAGAACTGTTCCGCGCTGTCAGCCTCACCGGCTTCTTCCACAACGTCACCGTTGCTGGCGAAGTCGCTGACTCGACCCGTTACCCGTACAACGCTGATGGCGACCCCCTCACTGATGGTGGCACCCGCGTTGACCGTGACGGCAGCCTCGACACCGGCTTCGGCATCGGCCTTGCCCACGACGGCACTGCTGATAACGCCCTGGTCGCTGGCCTCAACTTCGACGTCGAATTCGGCATGGTAAACGCTGGCTTCGACCGCACCGTGATCGAAGCGAACGCTGACTACGAACTGAGCCTCGGCTTCCTGCGTGCGACCCCGTACGTTGGCTTCTACAGCGCAAGCAGCGATCCCGCCAACCACCGTCCTTACCAGGACTACAACGTCAGCGAAATCTCCGCTGGCCTGGGCCTGGAAACCGACGAGTTCGGCTTCTTCCTCCGTCCGAGCCTGGTCGCTGCTGTCAACTACCGCAGCGCCAACTACACCGACAACGGTGCAGTCGCACTCGGTGGCGCAGCCGGTGACTTCACCGCTGATGAGTTCCAGTTCAGCGTCGGCGTTGCCCTCAATGAGTTCCTGTTCGACAACAGCGTCCTGACCGTCCGCTACGGCAGCTGGCAGGGCACGAACGTCGACAGCGGCATCGGCACCCACGTCGGTTCGAACGCTTCGCTCATCCACCGTGGTGACCTGAACAACGGCGACCTGTGGCAGTACGTCAACGGCTGGGAAGCCATCTGGGACTACTACGACCTGCAGTTCGCCTACGGCATCTACCTCTCCGACGAAGGCCCCGGCCGCGAAACCGCAGCCCAGGTCTTCCGTATCCGCTACACCGTCGACTTCTAGGCTGACGCTCCTTTAAGGAGTAGACAGTCAGGAAGCAGACAGAAGGAGCCCCGCTAATGCGGGGCTCCTCTTTTGTGTGCCGCTCCTGGAGCGTGCCCGGCTCAGGGAGCAGGGAATCGACGCCGGGCCGCTGGAGCCCCGCACCCTGTCGCTGGAGGTCAACGGCCAGACCCGGCAGGTGGCTCCGCTGCGGCGGTTGATCAGCGCCTGCGGGTTGGCCGTCATCGGGCGTGTAGGGCGTGCCATGGCCCGGATGCAGCCGAAACGTCATGAGGGCTATTCCTGCGATTCTTCCGGCGTCAGCGCCTCGCCGATGATTCCTGCGTTATAGCGCATCATGCCGATGTAGCTGGCCTGGGCAGTGCCGTAGGGGCCCACAGAATCAGAGTAAAGCGGGCGCCCGATGTTTACCTCAAAACCCTTGGCGGAAACCGCCTCCTGCAGGGCCTCCAGGTTTCGTTTTGACACGGATGACTCCACGAAGATCGCCGGGATCTGTCGTTCGACGATGAAGTTCGCCAGCTCCTGCTGCTCGGGCGTCGGGTCGACCACGTCCTCCTCGATGCTGAGGTAGGCACCGCGGTAGAACAGCAGCGGGCGGATGTCCCGCTTGGTCGGGCCGAGATTGTCGACCCGACCCAGCACGATCCAGTGGTCTCC
>CALDPK010000228.1 GCA_937911855.1 uncultured Trueperaceae bacterium
TTGAACATGATGCCCAGGTCCCACTGGCCGGAAGCTTCGGCAGCAGCCACGTAATCCATCTCGCGGATGCTGAGTACTGCCGCGCGCATGATGCGGACGAAGTACGGCACTGTCGCGATCCCGACGGCGATCATCACGTTCACTATGCTGGAGCCCAGCGCAGCGACGATGGCGAGCGCCAGCAGGAAGCCCGGCAACGCCAGCAGCACGTCCGAGACGGCGTTGATGACGCGGTCGATCCAGCCGCCGTAGAAACCGGCCAGGAGGCCCAGCAGCCCGCCGATTCCCAGGGCGATGCCCACCGAGAGGAAGCCCACGCTCAGTGAGACGCGGCCGCCGTGGATGATGCGGCTGTAGGTGTCACGGCCGAAGTGGTCGGTGCCCAGCCAGTTCTCGGCACTGGGCGGGGCCAGCCGGTTGCGCAGGTTCTGGGCGTTCGGGTTGTGGGTTGACACGAGTGGCGCGAATACTGCCGCCAGCACGATGATTGCAAGGGTGATGACGCCGAACAGGGTACGCGGGCTGCGCCAGAAACGGCGCATCGTCTTCGAACGACGCCGCGGCAGTGTTTCGGTCATTGTTTCAGCCATAACGCACCCTCAGTCTGGGGTCAAGATAGGCGTAGAGGATGTCGACCAGCAGGTTCACGATGGCGTAAGCCAATGCGAATACGAGGATGACACCCTGGACTACCGGGAAGTCTTTCGCGCGGATCGAGTCGACCGCCAGACGGCCGATTCCGGGCCAGGCGAAGATCGTCTCGGTGATGACCGCGCCGGCGAGCAGGCCGCCGAACTGCAGGCCTATCACAGTGACGATGGGGATCATGGCGTTGCGCAGTGCGTGCCGGTAGGTCACGCGGTTCTCGACCACGCCTTTGGCGCGCGCCGTGCGCACATAATCCTGGTTGAGCGATTCGATGAGGGTGGAGCGGGTCATCCGGGTGATCGACGCTACCGCGCTGGTGCCGAGGGTCACGGCAGGCAGGACGTAATACTCCCAGCTGCCACCTCGCCCGGAGGCCGGGAACCACTCAAGTACATAAGAAAACAGCAAGATCATCACCAGCGCCTGCCAGAACACCGGCATCGCCAGGCCCAGGAACGAAGCGAAGGTGAACACGTTGTCCGCCACCGAGTTGGGGCGGGTTGCAGAGATCACACCGATCGGGATTCCGACCGCCACTGCGATGAGGGTTGCTATGGCCGCCAGCTCGAAGGTGGGGCCCATCCGCGCTGTGAGTTCGTCTATCACGAGGCGGTTGGAACGGATGGAGCGGCCCAGGTCGCCTGTGGCGACTCCGGTCAGCCAGTTGACGAACCTGACTGGTGCAGGGTCGTTCAGGCCCAGGCGCTCTCTGAGTTGTTCCTGCTGCTCGACAGGAGCACGTTCGCCCAGCATCAGTGAAACCGGGTCACCCGGAGTCAGCTCGATGATGCCGAAGACGATGATGCTCACGCCCAGCAGTACAGGGATGATCATCAGGACTCGTTTGATAATGAACTGGAGCATAGTTGTTGTGACTACTCTACAACCGGTGGAGGCCAGCAGGTGCGCTGGCCTCCACCGGAGGACTCAAGAGGTCAGTTTAAACGTGTTCAGTTCTTGACAACGTTGTACAGACGGTGATGGCCAGCCGGGTGGGGCGTGAAGCCTTCGATTGCGTTGCTCACGCCGTGCTCTTCGGTGGTCACGGTGAGGAAGATCCACGGTGCGTCTTCCTGGATGATTTCCTGTGCCTCGTGGTACAGGGCTACGCGCGCGTCCGGATCGGTTTCGACACGGGCAGCGTCAAGCAGCTCGTCCACGCGCTCGTTGGCGTAGAAGGTGCGGTTGCCCGGAGCACCGAACTGGCTGCTGTGGAACAGGGCGTAGAGGCCGTAGTCGGCGTCACCGGTGACGGTTACCCAGCCGAGGATGAACATGTCGTGGAGACCGGCTGCGGTGTCGTCAAGGTAGGTACCCCATTCGACAACCTGCACGTCGACCTGGATGCCGATGTTGGCAAGTTCAGCCTGGACGATCTGGGCGATTTCGACGCGCTGCGGGTTGTCGTTGGTCCAGATCGAGGTGCTGAAGCCGCCTTCGAGGCCGGCTTCGGCGAGGAGCTCACGGGCACGCTCGGGGTCGTAGGTGTACGGCTCGAGGTTCTCGTTGGCGCCGAAGACGTCAGAGGAGATCGGGCTGTTGGCACGGACGGCCTGGCCGGCGTAGATGGTGTCAACAATCAGGTCGATGTCGATGGCATGGTTGATTGCCTGACGGACGAGCGGGTTGTTGAAGGGGGGCTTTTCGACGTTGAAGCCGACGTAGGCGGTCGAAAGGGTGCGGACGGCCTCGAGGTGGGCGTTGGCACTGGCTTCGACACGGCGTGCGTCTGCCGGGGGCAGGGTGTAGGCGATGTCTACGCCACCGGTCTCGAGTTCGATGCCACGGACCGAGCCTTCAGGGATCGGGCGGAACACGAGGGTCTCGGGCATGACGTCGCCACCCCACCAGTTGTCGTTGCGCTGCAGGACAAGGCGGTCAGCGGTCTGCCAGCTGTCGAACGTGAACGGACCGGTGCCGACAACGACGCTGGTGCCGTAGTCGTCGCCTGCGGCTTCGACTGCGTTCTGGTTCATGATGCCCAGGCTCGAGTGAGCGAGGTGGTTGAGGATGGGAGCGAACGGGTACTCGAGTTCGATCTCCACGGTGTAGTCGTCAGGTGCGGTGACCGAGGTCACGGAATCGAGCAGGAATGCCGACTGTGCAGGCAGCGTCATGAAGCGCTCGTAGGTCCAGACGATGTCATGGGCGGTGAACGGGTCACCGTTGTGCCAGGTGACGCCTTCGCGGATGTTGAACACCCAGCTGGTGTCGGTTACGGCTTCCCAGCTTTCGGCCAGTCCGGGTTCGATCTCGAGGTTCTCGTTCTGGACTACGAGCGTGTCGTAGATCTGACGGGAGACCTGTGAGGTCGGCTGGTCGTTGGTGTTGTGCAGGTCAAAGGTGACCGGATCTGCGCCCATGGCGACGGTAATCGTCTGGGCACTCGCGGCGCCGATGAGCAGACCGCTGACGGCTAGTGCAGCAATGATTTTCTTCAAGACTTCCTCCGTAAAAATGAACTCGTGCCTGTCGGGACGATGACTGTGGAACAGTCAGGGGCTGATTTGCAGCGGGTTCGCTGCGGGCTGGTACAGAAGTGCATTCTGAGTTTCACCTGTTCCAGATCAGTCCTCCTCAAAGTCCACGGGTGCATCTTTCACCCCGAAAAGTCACTTGAGTGAACATCTTAGCAAACTCCGGCGCCCTCATGCCTTAGGATGAACGATTCACCAAGGTCAGGCGTTTCGGAATCGCAGGCGCGGGCAGCGGCTGTCTGCACGGCGCCGGAGCCGCCGATTTGCCTGTGATACCATCGTCTGCAGCGATGCCAACGACTTTACACACCCCCGCCCGCGCGCTGCTGCCCGTACTGTTCGGACTGCTTGTACTGCTCCTGGGCGGTTGCCTGAGCCGCAGTGAATCGTTCGACGCGGTGATCTCCATAACCGAACCGAAGGCCGGCACGGCCCGCTCCACCGAGCAGGTCGACGTGTACGGCTACGCCATGGACGACAACGGCATCACCGCCATCCGCGTCGATGGTTCCAACCTGTTCGACTCCCCTGCTTTCGCATCGGAGCGCGGCAAGAAGCTGGTTCACTTCGGTTTCCGGGGCCAGGCCCGCGGTGAAGGGGAACTCACCTATCTGATCGAGGTAGAGGACCTGGAGGGCAACGTCACGACGATGAACTACTCACTGACGGTCGACGTGACTCCACCCACGCTTGAACTGACTGCGACTGACGCCGGCGGCGGCGCCTTCAACCTGACCGGTGTGGCGCGCGACAACGTCGCCGTCAGCACGATACGCATCGGCGGCGTCCCCTACACGTTCGCGCCCGGTCCCGAAGTCTCGTTCGACCTGCCGAACGTCACTCCCGCTGAACGCGTCGTGGAGGTCACCGACAGCGCCGGCAACACCATCACAAGGGAATTCTGAATGTCTGAAAACGAACCTGAAGTGCAGATCAACGACATGGAACTGCCCGTTCACGCCTCGGACGCCCAGCTGCACGCGCGGATAAAGGAACTGCCCGTCCGCAGCGGCGACGTGATGCGCGGGCTTCCCGCCGGCCGCACGGTGGCCCTGGAAACAACCCACGGCAACATCGACCTGATCAAGGTGCTGGACATCCTGGGCATTGGCGGACCGTTCAGGACCATAAGCCCCTGGGAGCTCGAGGACGAGCGCGGCCGGCACTTGATGCACGCAGGTGGTTACGCGGCGATCCCCTTCGGCGAGAACTATCCTCCGCTGGTTCAGTTCATGCAGGAATACCTGGAGCAGAACCGCTACATGGGTTTCGCGCAGCAGTCCGCGTCCGACTGGCGTGCTGCGCTGGCGACCAACCTTGTGGCGCTGCTCACCGGCTTCGCGCCCAGCCATCATGACTCGCAGGTGTTCTTCTCCAACAGCGGTGCTGAAGCGATCGAAGCGGCACTGAAGTTCGTGCGCGCGTCCCGGCCTGACGCCGGGATCATCATCAACTTCACGCGCGCCTATCACGGCAAGACCTTCGGCGCGCTGAGCCTGACGCCCAACGAGGAGTACCAGGGACCATTCCGGCCGCTCTACGGTGACGTGCGCACCCTGCCGTACGGTGACTCCGAGATGTTCGCCAGCACCATCCGCTCACTCGGTCCGGACAACATCGCCGGTGTGTTCGTCGAGCCGGTGCAGGGTGAGGCCGGCGTCGTGACACCGCCGAAGGACTTCCTGCGCAACCTGGGTGAGCTGTGCCAGCGGCACGGCATCCCGGTCGTAGCTGACGAGATCCAGTCGGGTCTGGGCCGGACCGGCAACTGGTTCGCCTCGCTCGCTGCTGGGCTCGAGCCGGACATCATCACCCTCGCCAAGCCGCTTTCCGGGGGCATGGTGCCGATCGGCGCCACCATCGCCCGCAAGCACCTGGTCCACAAACTGCTGGGCGGCATGGAGAGCAAAAGGCACTCCAGCACGTTCGGTGGCGGCAGCCTGGCTGCGGCGGTCGCGGTGCGCTCGCTTGAGCTGATCATCGAGGAGAACCTGATCGAGAAGGCCCGTATGAACGGCGAGCGGGGCCTGAAGCGCCTGCAGGAGATACAGCGCGCCTACCCCAACTACATCACGGAAGTGCGCGGCAGCGGCATGCTGTTCGCCCTGAAGCTCAAGAACGTCATGAACCCGCGGCTCATGCCCGGTCAGGAGGAGCTGATCCACCTGCTCGGCAGCACCCTGGCGCTGCGCGCGATGCACATGAACGGCGTGCACGTATGCTTCACGCTCAATCAGTCGCAGATCGTGCGGCTGACACCGGCGCTCAACATGCCGGACAACCTGTTCGACGAGATGTTCAACCGGATCGAGAAGACGGCCCGCAGCAACCGGGGCAGCTGGCGGATGCTGCCCGGCACGCCGCTGGGCCGCCTCACCCGCCTGGCTCGGCTGGCACTCAAGAAGAACTGAGCGCAGGCTGCCGGTATCAATGGCTCGGGCCCGGAGATTCACCTCCGGGCCCGAGCCATTACTGCGTCTGTCTGGGGTCAGGCCTCAGCGGGCCTGGCCTGCCAGGAGGGCCTCAACTGCGGCCTGGGCTTCGTCCAGTGCCTGCTGGGGGGTTGTTTCCTGCAGGACGGCACGCACGACTGCGTTGCCGAGGATGTCAAAGCGGATCTGCTGCCATTCGGCCAGATTCGGCTCGAACTGGGCGAACGGAAGCTGGTCGGTGATCGCATGGAAGTCGGGGTTCTCAGCCAGGTAGCTCTGGTAGGTGTCGGTCTGGGCTGCATCGTCACCAAGCGGCGCGTATGCGGTTGCCACAGCGAACACTGCGTTCACTTCAGGGCTGATGAGGAAGTTGATGTAATCGCGGGCCAGTTCCTGCTGGGCATCGCTGGCGCCGGTGAACACCAGCAGGTTCGTGCCCTGGAAGACGCTGGCGCCGGGGTTACCGTCGCCGATGCCGGGCATCGGAGCGATGCCGACGTCGAAGGTGGCGTTCCTGATGTAGTAGGTGTAGCCGGCGCTGGTGTCGGTCGAGAAGCCGTAGGTGCCGAGGCTGAAGCTTTCGTTGATGAAGCCGTCAGTGATCGGACGGGCGATCTGGCTGTCGTAGCTCATGTCGACGAGCAGCTGAAGCGCTTCAACGCCGATCTCGCTGTTGAGTTCCAGGTTGCCGTCTTCGTCCCAGAAGTCGCCGCCCATCGAGAAGAACCAGTCTTCGTAGGTGGCCAGGTCGCTTGGGCTGAACCAGTAGGTGGGTTCGCCGGTCATGAGGCGCAGCACTTCGCCGGCAGCGGTGAACTCGTCGACGGTCGTGGGGACACGGACGCCGTCTTCGTTCTGGGGGATGCCGAGCGATTCGAGTTCAGCGTCGTACTCGAGCAGCAGGTCGCGGTTGAAGTACAGGAGGTGCACGCTCTTGTTGAATGGCACGCCGTACAGGACACCGTCCCAGGTGACTGCTTCGATGAAGTTGTCGTAGATGTGACCGGTCTCGACACCCAGGGCGGCCAGGTCTTCGACGACGCCGGCGCGCAGGTAGGTGGCGATGTTGTTCTCGTAACCCATCGCCATTTCAGGCAGGTTGCCGGCGGCTGAAGCAGCCAGGATGGCGGTCGACAGGTCGGTGTAGTTGCCCTGGCCGACGGTGCGGACGCAGTACTGACCTTCGTTCTGACGGTTGAATTCAAGGGTCAGGTTCTCAAGCGAGGCCCGCAGGCTGCCGCCTGTGAAGCCGTGCCAGAATTCCATGGTTACGGGGCTGGCGTTGCACAGGGCGTCGATCTCGTCCTGCGCCTCCTGCTGGGCAAAGCCTGCGCCGGCCAGGAGGGCCAGGCTCAGCGTTGCAGTGGTGAAGCGTTTCAGCATTGACTGCACTTCCTTTCGGTGAATGATGCTCAAGGCATTCGCCTTCAACTTACCTGATTCTCGCACCGTCACGTCAGCGTTATGTCAGTATCATTTCAGCCCGGATCTGGCGATTCCCTGGATGAACTGTTTCTGCACGAAGAAGAAGCCGACGATGATCGGCAGCACGGCCAGGGTGGAAGCAGCCATCAGCGCGCCGTAATCCGTGCCGGCCTCGTCGACGAAGTAACGCAGTCCCACCTGGATGGTGCGCATGCGTTCGCTGTTGGTGACGATGAGTGGCCACAGCAGCGCGTTCCACGAGCCGAGGAACGAGAACAGCGCGTAGGTCACGAGGCCGGGCGTGGCGAGCGGGAGCGCAACCAGCCTGAGCTGCGTGAACCAGCTGGCCCCGTCGATGCGGGCGGCGTCGAACAGTTCCTGCGGCAGGGTAGCGAAGAACTGCCTGAGCAGGAAGATGCCGAAAGCGCTCGCTATGAACGGAACTATCAGCGCATAGTACGTGTTGATCCATTCGAGGCGCGCGAGCGTCACGTAGTTCGGGATCAGCAGCACCTCTCCCGGGATCATCAGGGTGCCTATGACGAGTATGAACATGAACTCACGACCCCAGAACGGCACCCGCGCCAGGGCGAACGCAGCCAGACACGCCACGCCGATGCCGAGCAGCACCTGCACTATGGCGGTGAAGGCGGAGTTGAAGAAGTACCAGCCGAACGGCGCGGCCCGCCAGGCGTTCACGTAATTGCTGAACACGTAGCCGAGCACGCCGGGTGACACGTTCTCAAAGCTGACTTCCTGCCAGTTGCGCGTGTTGCGCACGCCGTCAGCAGTAATTGATGACGACACGTACTGGCTGGTACGCGGCAGCCGCAGCTGCAGTGGCAGCCGGTTGAACTCCGCCGTGCCGGTATGCAGCAGCGAGACGAGATACGTGCTGGTTTCGTCGCCTATCTCCAGTGGTTCGACGCCCGCTTCAGTGGCATCGCCAAGCGGGAAACTCAGCACCCCGGCCGGCCGCGGGACGACGACGTCCAGGCCGGCTCCCGGCTCCGTTTCGGTGACGGTCACCTCGAGGGTGAGTGTCCCGCCCGGGGACCAGCCTCCGGTCAGGGCACCCTGCAGCGAGCCGCCCGTGCCGTCGCGTCCCAGTCGCCATGCGGCTGCCCAGTTGTCGGGATGCATGCGCTGCGGCAACAGCACCGGCTCCGCCTGCCCGGCTTCCTGGCGGCTCTGCAGCGAGGTGCTGATCATCCAGTAGAACGGGAAGACCATGATCACCGCCCCGATGGTAAGTACTGCGTAGATCATGAAGCGCCCGAGGGCTGCGCGCAGACTCATGATTCGTCCGCCTGCCTGAACATGCGCCGCTGCATCAGGGTGAGTCCCAGCGTGATCACGAACAGGATGAAGGCGAGTGCCGAGGCATAACCGAAGTCGAAGTCCCTGAAGCCCTTCTGGTACAGGTACATCACGACCGAGAGAGTGTCGTTGAGGACTCCCCCGGTGGGCGTCATTATCAGGATCTGGGTGAACACGTTGAGTGAACCGATGAGGCTGATGATCAGCACGAAGAAAGTGGTCGGCAGAAGCAGCGGCCAGGTGATGTAGCGCAGCTGGTGCCACCAGGTGGCGCCGTCGATTACCGCAGCTTCGTAGTACTCCTTCGAGATCGACTGCAGGCCGGCAAGGAAGATCACCACGTTGTATCCGAGGAAGTTCCAGACGCTCATGACCATGATGGCGAACAGCGCCACGCTCGGCCCAGCTGCGTAACCTGACAGCTGGATGCCGAACGGTGCAAGGACGACGTTGAAGATGCCCATCGGGTTGCTGGTCCAGCGGAAGTTCTCGAGACCCAGCACGTAGTTGAGCAGGCCCAGGCCGGGGTTGAATATCCAGCTCCAGACGGCCGCTGCAGCGGTGAGTGCGGTGATGTACGGCAGGAAGTAGGCGAGCCGGTAGATCGCCAGGCCGCGGATCTTCTCGTTGAGCAGGATGGCGATGAACACGCCGATGGCGATGCTGACCGGGACCGTGCCGATCACGTACCAGCCGGTGTTCACCAGCGATCTGATGAACAGCGGGTCCCGCAGCGCAATGGCGTAGTTCTCCAGTCCGACGAACGTGGCGGTACCCAGGTAGTTGAAGTCCTTGAACAGGCTGATCCACAGGGCGTTGACTGCCGGCAGGTAGATCCAGATCAACATCAGCATCAGGGCCGGCATCATGAACAGCCAGCCGGACAGCTGGGTGTGGGTCAGTTCGCTGAGTCTGCTCCTGAAGGCCAGGAAGGCAAGCACCATGCCGCCCAGGAGCAGCACGGGTGGCACCACCGCCCCGGTCGCGAGCAGGCCGGACGGGCCCGCCCAGCCTGCGAATTCGACTGCGACGCGCAGGGTGGCGATGACGACAGCGGCTACACCCAGCAGGCCTGCGACCATGACGAGTCCCCCGGCTGGCGCCGCTTCGCCAGAAGCCAGGACCTCATGCCTGGCAACGAGGAGCAGCCGCACGAACAGGATGGCAGCGGCGAGTGTAACTGCGAAGTTGGTGGCGGTGAGTACCTGCCCGGCACCGGAACCGACCAGGTCGAAGCGGTCGAGTATCGCTGCGAGTCCACTGAAGGACACGGCCAGGAAAGCAGTGAGCCAGGTTCTGGCCTGCTTTCTTGCATCTGTTCGGGGGACTGTTCTGCTGGTAATCAGACTCATGAAGCGGACCGCGGCATATGGCTGACTATATCAACTGGGCCCGCCTGCCTGGCCGCAAGAACAGCAATAAAAAATGGCGCCAGCACCCGTAAACGAGTACTGACGCCAAATTTGTGTTCCTTGAATATCCATTTGCAAGACCGACAAGAAGCTCCTTAGAAAGGAGGTGATCCAACCGCACCTTCCGGTACAGTTACCTTGTTACGACTTAATCCCAGTCATAAGCCACACCTTAAACACGCGCCTCATTAACGAAGCCACGCGCCTTCGGGTGCAACCTACTCCCATGATTTGACGGGCGGTGTGTACAAGACCTGGGAACGTATTCACCGCGGCAATGCTGATCCGCGATTACTAGCGATTCCAACTTCATGCAGTCGAGTTGCAGACTACAATCCGAACTGAGACCAGCTTTAAGTGATTAGCATCCCCTCGCGAGGTAGCAACACATTATACCGGCCATTGTAGCACGTGTGTAGCCCAGATCGTAAGGACCATGCTGACTAGACGTCATCCCCGCCTTCCTCCTGCTTTCACAGGCAGTCCCACTAGAGTGCCCACCCAAAGTGCTGGCAACTAATAGCGAGGGTTGCGCTCGTTGCCGGACTTAACCGAACATCTCACGACACGAGCTGACGACAGCCATGCAGCACCTGTCAC
>CALDPK010000229.1 GCA_937911855.1 uncultured Trueperaceae bacterium
GACGCCAACGAGATGTGGCCGGCATCGAAATCCATCATCTCGGCCAGCACCAGCGTGTACTCCTCGACCTCACCGGTGGCCGCAGAGCGCAAGAACCCGAAGTGGATGGTCGACGGCACGCCGCGCCTGGTCAGCATGACCTGGGCCACCAGCGACTGCGCCAGGCACTGGGCACCTGGCACGAACCGCGCCGCTGACTCAACGGCCCGCCCGACCTCCAGCGACCTGCGAGCATCGGCCGTAACGAGCTGACCGGGAAGCGGCTTCAACACGCTGGCCCTGACCTCCTTGAAGGTGCTACTGCGCAGTCGCCACCTGACGCCAAGCAGGCGCAGTAGGGCCTCGACGCGCAGAGCCAGTCCCCGCCTTCCCAGCCTTGCCAATCGTCGAGGCAGGGTGAGCGACGCCCGCTGGTCGCCTCCGGTCACGTCCCAACCGGGCAAGCCGGCTCTCGCCCCCTCTTCGTCCTGAGGACCGAGCAGATCGAGTCGCAACGGTTGGCCGGCGTGCTCGAGCCAGGCGCGCCCGCCGTCCCTGACGAGTAGCACCTGGTAGCCGCGCCTGTGCAACGAGCGAGCGAGCAGTGTGACGGCCCGGAGGCGGTCGCGCTCCGGGAGCGTGCCCAGCAGCCGCAAAGCCCGCCGTACGGCGGTCTGGCTGCGCCGCCAGGTTCGTCGGTCGAGGGGCCTCTTCGCCTCGGCGAGGCCCCAACCCGCCGGCGCATCGTGCGTGACGCCGGCGAACGCGGCGGTCACGTCGGCGCTCTGGGGACTCGAAGCCGTGACGCTGGATGACTGCCGGCTCGGTGACTGCTGGCTGAGTGACTGCAGGCTCGGTGACGGCAAGCTCGGTGACTGCAGGCTGGCCGATTGCCCCTCGTTCAGCGCCGCGTGCAGCTCGCGCGCCGTTTCGTAGGCTCGAGACGGGAAGGCGGCAAGATCGTTGGCGAGGCGCTGCAGGCCGCGGTGGCCCCGCTCCATCATCCCGCGACCGCGTTCGCGCAGGAGATGGAGGAGATCAGGCGCCGCGGCGCCGCGTTCGATCAGGAGCCGGCTATAGGCGTTGAGATAGGCCCGCGCCGACGCCACCAGCGTGTCGGGCTCGGCAGCATTACCGGAAACAATTCGACCGTTATGCTCGAGCCGAACATGCGCATGCGGTTCGTGACGATCTCCTGCACGAACTGACGGGCCGGGCCCAGGTACTTGCGGGGATCGAACTCACCGGGCTTGTCACGGAACACTTCGCGGATCGCGGTGGTGAAGGCGAGCCGCAGGTCAGTGTCAGTGTTTATCTTGGCGATGCCGTGGCTGACGGCCTTGCGCACGTCTTCCTCGTGGATGCCGACGGCGTCGGCCATGCTTCCGCCTGCAGCGTTGAAGCGCTCAACCAGTTCAGCGGGCACGCCGCTGGCGCCGTGCATTACCAGGGGCCGGGAGACGAGTTTCGCGATCCCCTGAAGCCGTTCATGGTCGATGAACGGGCGGCCCTTGCCCTTGAAGGCGCCGTGGCTGGTGCCGATGGCGACAGCCAGGTAGTCGGCGCCGGTTGCTTCCATGAAGCGCTCAGCCTCATCGGGTTTGGTGAGCGCTGCGTCTTCAGCGGACACGTTGACGTGATCCTCGATCCCGCTGAGGCGGCCGATCTCGGCTTCCACCGTCACGCCCATCGCGTGGGCGGCTTCAACGACGCGTCTCGTCTCGCGGATGTTGACTTCCTCGTCCTCACCCGATTTGTCGATCATGACGGAGGTCAGGCCCCAGCGCAGGCACTGCAGGCATGACTCGTAGCTCGAGCCGTGATCCAGGTGCACCGCGACGGGCACGCTGGCTTCATCGGCCAGCTGCAGGACCATCTTCACCATGCCTTCGCCGCCGTAACTCAGGCTGCCTTCGGACAGTGATACCAGCACCGGGCTGCGTTCCGCCTCGGCTGCTGCCAGGATGGCCTGGGTGATCTCCATGTTGCTGGTGTTGAATGCGCCGACGCCGTAACCGCCCTCGCGGGCGGCTGCCAGTATTTCCATTCCCGTTTTCAGTGCCATGGCACCGAGTATAGCGCGGGGAAAGCAGCCGCTTTCTTCAGGCTGCCTGTTGTGCAGGCATGTCCAGCAGGGCCTCGACAAACGCCGCGGCGTCGTATGGCTGCAGATCAGCAGCCTGCTCGCCCACACCGATGAACTTGATCGGCAGCTTGAGTTCCCGGGTGATGGGCAGCAGGATTCCGCCCTTTGCGGTGCCGTCGAGCTTGGTGACGATGACGCCTGTCAGGCCGACAGCCTCGTGGAACCTGCGCGCCTGCTCCAGGCCGTTCTGGCCGGTGACCGCGTCCAGCACCAGCCACACTTCCTTCGGTTCGCCCTCGTCGGCCTTGCCAATCACGCGCTTGACCTTCTTGAGTTCCTCCATCAGGTTGTGGCGCGTGTGCAGGCGGCCCGCTGTGTCGACGAACAGGACGTCGTAATTGCGGGCCTTGCGCGAGGTGGCACCGTCGAAGGCAACCGACCCGGGGTCGCCGCCATCAGGTCCGGTGACGGTCGGGATGCCCAGGCGTTCACCCCAGACCTCAAGCTGGGCGGTAGCCGCTGCGCGGAAGGTGTCGCCAGCGGCGAACATGACTTTCTTGCCGTGCTGCTGGTAGTACTGGCCCAGTTTGGCGATGGTTGTTGTCTTGCCGGCGCCGTTCACGCCGACGACCATGACTACCTTGCCAGCAAGTTCCACCTGGCTGCGCGCGACGTCCAGGGTGAAGCCGACGCGGCGGAGGGTCTGCCGCCGCCGGTCCGGTTCGAGCTGGTCCATGAGGGCTGACTGCAGCGCCTCGCGGAAACTGGTACCGCGTTCCCGCTGGCTTTTCGCTTCAGCCACCACTTCGGCGGCGATCTTCGCGCCCACGTCGGCCGAGATGAGGGCGAACTCGAGTTCTTCCCAGTCCATCTCCCAGGCGCTGGCGGCAGGCTGGCCCGTGAAGATGCTGCGCGTGCGGTCAAGGCCCTGTTTGAGCCGGTCGAACCAGGCCATCAGCCGCGGCTGCCTTCCTGCGCCACCGCTTCAGCCTTGCGCTGCTCGGCTTCCTTCTGCGGGTTGTCGTCCGGCAGGTGGGCGGTGATGCTCTGCAGCGCCCGGCCGATGCGGGCCAGGACCCGCTGCTTGCCCAGGATGAAAGCGATCTCGGTCACGCCGGGCGCGCTGGTCTGACCCGTCAGTGCCGAGCGCATCGGCTGCATGACCTTGCCGATGTTCACGCCCTGACGCTGCACGTAGCCCTGCAGCAGGTCGTCGATGTCGTCGAAATCGAACACGTCGAGCATCGAGATCTCGCGCTCGAGGTCTTCAAGGTGCGCCTGGCCGGCAGCCACCTTCTTGAGTGCTTCCTCGGTGTACTCGAAGTCATCGTCGAAGAAGTAGGCAGCCATCCCGGGGAAGTCCTGGAGGGTTTCGGCGCGCGGGCGGAGCAGGTCGACTATGTCGAGCAGTTCGTCCTCGTCCTCCCAGTTCCAGCCGCGTTCCCTGAAGAGCGGGGCGACCCGGGATGCTACGTCCTCGAGCTCCAGGATGTCCTTCAGGTAGCGGGCGTTGAAGTGCCTGAGCTTGCGAAGGTCGAAGACCGGTCCGCCCAGCGAGATCCTGTCAACGTCGAAGTTGTCGATCATGTCCTGCACGCTGAAGAACTCGCGGCCGTCGGGCATGCTCCAGCCCATGTTGGCCAGGAAGTTCAGGAGCGCTTCGGGCAGGATGCCCTGCTGGCGGTAGGAGTCCACGCTGGTATCAAGTTTGCGCTTGGAGATCTTCGACTTGTTCTTGTCGGGGTTCCGCAGCAGCGGCATGTGCACGAACTCGGGCAGCTCCCAGCCGAACGCGCGGTAGAGCAGCACGTGGATCGGCGTGCTGGTGATCCATTCTTCGGCCCGCATGACCACGTTGACGCCCATGGCGTGGTCATCGACGACGTTCGCCAGGTGGTAGGTGGGGTAGCCGTCGCTCTTGAGGATGACAGGGTCGCGGATCTCGCGGTTCTGGATGGTTATCTCGCCGCGCAGCCTGTCGATGAATGAGGTCTCACCCTCGTCCGGGGTCTTGAGCCTTACGACGAACGGTTCGCCGGCTTCAGCGCGCCTGGCGCTCTCTTCCGCTGACACGTTGCGGCCGCGGCCGTCGTAGCCGGCGTCCAGTCCGCGCCGGCGCTGCTCTTCGCGCATCGCGGTGAGTTCCTCGGCGGTTTCGAAGGCCCGGTAAGCCTTGCCTTCTGCCAGCAGCCGGTCGACGTGTTCCCGGTATGAGTCCAGGCGTTCACTCTGCCGGTAAGGGCCGTTGGGGCCACCTGCGTCGGGTGATTCGTCCGGCTGCAGGCCCAGCCAGCTGAAAGTTTCCAGTATGCGTGCTTCAGATTCCGGGTTGTAGCGTTCGCGGTCGGTATCCTCGATCCGCAGGATGAAGCGGCCGCCGCTGGCGCGTGCCAGCACGTAGTTGAACAGGCCGATGTAGGCGGTGCCTACGTGAGGATCCCCGGTTGGTGAGGGGGCGATGCGGGTGACTTTGCTCATCAGAGTTACCCCTTCCATGAGGGCACCCGGTCTGCTGGGCGGGTGCCCGAGGTGATGAAATCTTGCTGGCGCTTCACACAGCTCGCATGAGCGCGCCGTGACAGTAAACGTTAGCCTAGCCCAACAGGACGGCGATGAGAGTGACTGCTGCGACTGCCCACAGGTACGGTGAGAACATCCGGAACTGGCCCCTGCGCAGTACCGCGAACAGCCAGACGAGTGCGGCGTAGCCGACTGCGAACGACGCGGCTGTCATGATCAGGACCGGCATCAGCTGCAGCTGCGCCTCGATTATCTCGCTCACTCCGATGATGGCCACACCGACGGAAACGACCAGGTACATGAGGAACGAGATGCGGGCTGCCAGCTCGGCGCTGATGCCGCGGAACAGCAGCGTGGCGATGGTGGTACCCGAACGGGACAGGCCCGGCAGTACGGCGATGCCCTGGGCCACGCCGACGATGAACGCATCGATGAAGCGCACGTCCTTCACTTCGGTTCGCGGCTGCGGCCCGCGCGGTGCGAACCACAGCAGGAAGCCGGTGACCGTGAGTGCAATCGCGACCGGCACCGGAGCTGCCAGGAAGCCGAACGAATCCCGGAAGAGCAGGCCCAGGAGCGCAGTGGGGATGCAACCGATGATGACGATGAGCGCCAGGCGCCAGCCTTCACTCTTGCGGTGCTCTGCAGAGCGGAGGCCGCGGAAGAAACCGTTCCATGCCAGTGTCACGTCGCTGCGCAGCGCCAGCAGGACGGCCAGCAGCGTGCCGGTGTTGGTGGCGATGCCGATGGCGAGCGCCATGCTGGCTTCGCCGGTCTCGTATCCGAAGAAGAAACTGGCGAGCGCCAGGTGGCCTGAACTGGAGATCGGCAGGAACTCCGACAGTCCCTGCACGATTCCCAGTACGAGTGCTTCCAGGTTGGTCATCTGCTCAAGATTCCTTTCAGCCCGGCAGGGGACAGGTGGGCGTGTCAATCAGAAGAGGCCGGAGGACAGTTGCATGCCTCCGGCCTCGCTTTTTCGTGCTTTTACCGTGCCGTCAGCAGACGGCCAGGGTGATCTGGATCAGCGCTTGCTGAACTGCGGAGCGCGACGGGCCTTCTTGAGGCCGTACTTCTTGCGCTCGACGATGCGTGCATCGCGCGTCAGGAAGCCGCCCTGCTTGAGTGCAGTGCGGAAGTTGGGGTCGACCTTGATCAGGGCACGGGCGACGCCGAGTTTGATGGCGTCAGCCTGGCCGGTCGGGCCACCACCGGCGACGGTGATGAGCGCATCGTAACGACCCGCTGTGTTGGTGAGTTTGAGGGGTTCGAGTGCCTGCACGCCTTTGAAAATCCCGCGGAAGTACTCCTGGAAGTCCTTGCCGTTCACCAGGATCCGTCCGTTACCGGGGCGCAGGAACACACGGGCGATGGCTGCCTTGCGGCGGCCGGTACCGTAGTACTGCTCCATCAGTTGAGCTCCACTTCTCTGGGTTGCTGAGCGGCGTGCGGGTGACCCTTGCCGCTGTAAACTTTCAGGCGGGTCATCAGCTTGCGGCCCAGGGTGTTCTTGGGAAGCATTCCTTTGACTGCATGTTCGATAATCCGTTCAGGGAATGTTTCAAGCATCCGGCTGGCGGGAATGCGCTTCAGCCCGCTCTGGTAGCCGCTGTAGCGCTGGTATTCCTTCTGCTCGAGCTTGCGTCCGCTGAAGTGAACCTTCTCAGCGTTTATGACCACGACGAAGTCACCGCCGGCCTGATTCGGAGTGAAATTCACTTTGTGCTTGCCGCGCAGGAACTGCGCGATCTGCGTGGCCAGGCGACCGACGGTCTGCCCCTCGGCGTCAATCAGCAGCCAGTCGTGCGTCTGTTCTTCGTCTTTTGGAAAGTATGTCTTCACTTTCTACACGTCCTTATATGTTCGGTTTGGGCTGCCGGTTTGATCGGGGCCGGGCGGTCGCGAAACCAAACGTGAGTGTAGCACGGAACGCTGCGCCATGTAAACGCCAGCAGACACCTCCGGAATCCGCGGCAGCTTCAGTCGTCCGGTACAATGTAAGCCATGTCCCTACCCCCGCTTCCAGCCAGCCGGACGCCGCAACGATGAGGGTGACCGGCGTTCTCGGCCGCATTCTGCTGGGCCTGCTGGCCCTCGTACTGCTCGTACTCACCGCCGGTTACCTGGTGCTGCGCAGTTCCCTGCCCCAGGTTTCAGGCGAGCTCACCCTTGCCGGCCTGCAGGGCCCCGTAACGGTCGCGCGCGGCGAAGACGGCGTGGCGCACATCAATGCCGGGACGATCAGTGACGCCTACCGCGCCCTGGGCTTCGTTCACGCGCAGGACCGACTGTGGCAGATGGAGTTCCAGCGGCTCGTGGCAGCCGGCCGGCTGAGCGAGGCAGTGGGGGAACCCGGCCTGGATACGGACAGGTTCCTGCGGACCCTCGGGGTCAGGCAAGCTGCCGAGAGCGCCTGGGCCAACCTGCAGGACGCGGAGATGCGCCGCTGGCTCGAGGCGTACACGGCCGGCGTCAACAGTTTCCTGGAAACCCGCTCCGGCGTTCTGCCGCCAGAATTCCTGCTGCTCGGGCATGAGCCGGAACCTTTCACGCCGGTCGACATAATCGGCTGGGGCAAGATGATGGCCTGGGACCTGGCTGGCAACTGGGACCGGGAACTGCTGCGCGCACGCCTGATGACCCTTATGGACGAACCCGATGTGCGGGACCTGTATCCGCAGTGGCCGGGCGACATGCACGTCACCATCCCCGGCAACTGGTCAGATGCCGGGACGGACCCGGCTGAAGCAACTGAAGACGAGGCCATTGAATCTCCACCTGAGGAAGAGGATCCGGACGATGAAGCACCCGGAGCAGCTCCCGCTGAAACCGTCAGGAACATCTTCGGGCAGTTCGACCTCGAGGCGATAGCGGACGCCTTCCTGCCGCGCCTGTCCTACGACGCCGGCTCGAACGCCTGGGTGCTGTCCGGCGAACACACGACCAGCGGCCTGCCACTGCTCGCCAACGACCCGCACCTCGGCATGAGCACCCCGTCGCTCTGGTACCTGGTCCACATGCAGGCGCCCGGCCTTGACGTGATGGGCGGCAGCCTGCCCGGCACGCCGGCCGTACTGCTCGGCCGCAACGCCGACATCGCCTGGGGCCTCACCAACACCGGTACCGACGTGCAGGACCTGTTCATCGAACAGCTGAGCCCGACCGATGACGGTGCCTACCTGACCGAGGACGGCTACGAGGACTTCACCATCCGGACCGAGGTGATCAGGGTCAAAGGCCAGGACGACGTGGTGCTCGAGGTGCGCGAGAGCCGCCACGGCCCCGTCATCTCGGACCTGGCCGGCGACTTCGGCGAGATCGCTGAGCTGGACGGCAACAGTTACGTGCTCGCCATGCGCTGGTCAGCCCTGGATGAGACCGACGGCACAGTCGGCGCGGTCGTGCGCCTCAACCAGGCTACCGACTGGGAATCGTTCAACGCGGCGCTCGAAGGATTCGCGAACCCCCAGCAGAACATCATGTACGCCGACGTACAGGGCAACATCGGCTTCCTGGCACCCGGGCGCGTGCCCTTAAGGCCCCTGGGTGACGGCTTCGCACCGGTACCCGGCTGGACGGGCGAGTACTCCTGGAGCGGTTACGTTCCGTTCGATGAGCTGCCCAGGACCTTCAACCCACCCGGCGGCAGGATCATCAACGCCAACCAGCAGGTGACCCCCGACGACTACCCGCACCTGATCAACCTGGACTGGACGGTTCCTTACCGTGCCGACCGCATCATCGAACTGCTCGACTCGCTGGAACGGCACAACGTCCGCAGCACCATGCGGATCCAGGCAGATCAGGTCTCGCTGTACGCACGCGAGCTTGCCGGTGAACTGCTGCAGCTGGAGCTGCGGGACGCGCGCCACCAGGAGCTGCAGGCCGAACTGTTCGGCTGGTCCGGCGAGATGTCGCGCGACGCGGTTGCGCCGCTCATAATCGCCGCCTGGCAGCGGGAGTTCCTGCCACTGGCTCTGGGAACCGCCCTCGGTGAACACTTCAGTGCCTGGGCGGGTCACCAGCCGGTGGTCGTGCTCAGGCTGCTGCGCGGTCCGGACGGTGCCTGCGAGCCGGTCGGCTGCGCTGAACTGGCTCTCCGGGCTTTCGAACAGGCTGCCGCCTGGCTCGAAAGCCAGCTCGGTCCCGACGTGAGCACCTGGCGCTGGGACGCGCTGCACTTCCTCGAGCAGGAACACGCCGTACTTGGCGCAAGCCCGCTGGCGCCGCTGGCCAACCTGAGCATCGCAAACGGAGGGGGCACGTACACGGTCAACGCAGCCCGCTACGACCTCATGGGCAGCGAGACGCCGTTCAGGCAGACGGAAGGCCCCGGCTACCGGGCCGTGATGGACCTCGGCGACCCCGCCGGCAGCATCTTCATGCAGTCCACCGGCCAGTCCGGCAACCTGCTCTCGCCGCATTACCGCGACCTGCAGACGGACTGGCGCGACGGCCGCGGACTCAGCCTGGACCTGCAGGTGCCAGCTGACGGGCACGTTCTTGAACTGGTTCCGGCCTCGCGTTGACCCGCCTCAGGTTCGATCCCTGGACTGCCGATTACACCGGCGCGTACGTGGCAGATCCTGCAGTGGAAGCAGAAGCGCCGGTGGACATCGACGTGGAAGTGCCCGGCGGCGAGTGGCACGCGCTGGAAGCCAGCGGCACAGCGGCGTTTGACGAGCTGATATTCATCGACGGCAGCCGCCGCATGGACGCGCGCGTGCAGGTCGAGTCGGAGAACGGCACCTTCCGGGCGCACGGCGGACTCGGCACCACAGCCGTTGGAGCCGTGGCCGTACGGACGGGCCAGAGGGCCGAGTTCGTGCCTGACCTGCGCGCTGAGCGCTGGTGTTTCACCGGCGCAGGGCAGAGGCAGCAGCCCATCACCCTCAAAGCGGCCGGCGGACACCTGGGCGACCTGCACTACCTGCCCGTCACGGTGGCCGACACCGATCCCGATGCCATCCTGCAGGCACTGCAGAACACGATGCGCGACCAGGAAGCGAACCTGGCCGCGAGCCTCCTTCTGGCACACCCTGACGCACTGCTGGTACTCGACGGTCCGCTGCCGCGCGAAGCGGGCGCAGACCGCATGGTCGGTTACGTCAAGACGACCAGCATCCAGCGCCTGGCGGCCCCGCAGCTTGAGATCGCCAGCCAGCTGCAGGCCGGCCAACGTACTCCCATATACGTAGCCGGCACGGGCGGGAGCAGACACTTTGAATGGATACTGCGGCTGCGCGACCCGGCTCCCTGGTTTTACAGCCTCGCCGGCACGGTCAGGCTCCAGGTAGCCGTCCCGGCAGGGACTCATGGGCTGACGGATTTCGTGCGCGAAGTGGCCGCCTGGTCATGCTCGGTACTGCCGCGCTTCTCAAGCCTCGCGCATCAGGACCCGCGCGCTCCCCAGCAGCTGCTGCCGGTCAGGGCGCTCGAGGCGGAACTGAAACGGCACATGGGCGACGGACTGTTGCTCCGCCGCAGGATAGTGAGGGATTATTTTGCTGAGAACAGCTGACGGCATGGAACAGCTCGGGGTCGTGCTCGGCACGGAAGCCGCCGCACCGCTCGAATTCCACTTCGCGGTCATGAGCGGCCGCAAGGTGCAGCTCGACGAGATCGTCGCCGTTACCGTGGTCGATCCCTCGGACCCGGACCGGAACATCGAGTTCTTCGGCGTGGTCGATGCCGTGACCCGCAGACTCGAAGGAGTGCAGTTCGACGGCGACACGGAACTGGTCGCCGAAGGACTGCTGCCCGCCCATGTCTCCTACGTGGCCAGGGTGCGCACCACTCGGGTCGAGCCCGAGGAGTTCGTCCCGCCTGCACCCGGTGACCCGGTTTTCCTGGCGCGGGGCGAGACACTCGCAAAGGCCCTGTTCGTCGACCAGATGAAACGGCCCCTGCCCGCGGGTGTACTCCGCAACGGCGAGAAGGCCCAGATCAACCTGGATTTCATCGACGGGACCAAGGGCGCGCACGTGAACATCAGCGGCATCTCCGGCGTGGCCACCAAGACCAGCTACGCACTGTTCCTGCTCTACAGCCTCTTCAACGCCCGCGGCACTGACAACGAACTGCTCCTGGGCGACGCAGCGAACTCCAGGGCCGTCATCTTCAACGTCAAGGGCCGTGACCTCTTCTACCTGGACAAGCCCAACGAAAGGTTCCAGGAGCAGGAACAGGAATGGCTGGCCCGCAGCGGTTTCGACGTCGACCGTTACGAACGGCTCGGCCTGTCTTCCGTTCGCCGGCCATGGCTGGCAGCAAGGGTGGCGACCTGCTGGCCGAGGAGCAGGACGATCCGCGCATCCTGCCGTACTGCTGGAGCCTGTTCGAGTTCGCCGCCGACGGACTGCTGCCGTTCATGCTGAGCGGGCACAGCGACACGAGCGGCCTGGGGTTCCTGGTCGACAACGTGACCTCGAGGCTGCAGGGCATCGCCCGGGGCATGCGCGGCAAGGGCCCGCACCTGCTTGTCGAACCATGGACCAGGCTGCAGGACGATGCTGACAGCGGCCGCATCGCTGAGGATGAGTACTTCGACCTGCCGGGGCAGGCTCCGGAGGAACTGAGCGGCAGCAGCGAGCGCCTAGAGACGCTGGGCGAACTCATCGAGTACATCGAGTTCAAGCTGCTTTACGACAACGAAGGCAGGGGAGCCGAGAGCTGGACGGCCAGGCAGCCGCGCGGAACGTGCGAGGCACTCGTCCGCCGCCTGCGCGGTGCCAGCCGGCACGTGGGCCGACTGGTCCGCGGTGACCTGTCCGCTGAGAAGCTGAAGCGCGCCCGGCCGTCCATCCTGGACTCCGGCAGTCAGATCCACGTGATCGACATCCATTCGCTGCCGCAGGTGGCGCAGATGTTCACCGTCGGGGTGCTGCTCAGGAACGTTTTCGAACGGCGCGAGACGGGCTCGGAATCAGGCAAGGTGTTCATAGTGCTGGACGAGCTGAACAAGTACGCACCTGCTGAAGGTGACAGTCCCATCAAGGAAGTGATGCTCGACATCGCCGAGCGTGGCCGCAGCCTGGGCGTCATACTCATCGGCGCCCAGCAGACCGCGAGTGAGGTTGAACGGCGCGTGGTCAGCAACGCCGCAGTGCGCATCAACGGCCGCCTAGACGCTGCAGAAGCCGAGCGCAGCGAGTACCGTTACCTGCCCGTCAGCATGCGCCAGCGGGCGACGATACTGACGCCCGGCACGATGGTCATCAACCAGCCGGACGTGCCCGCGCCGGTGCTCGTGACCTTCCCGTTCCCGGCATGGGCCACCAGGCGCGAGGAAGCGCTCATGGTTCCCGACCCGGATGAACTGGATGACATCCTTGGCTACTAGGCCGGTACGGATACTGCACACGGCAGACTGGCACGCGGGCCGTACGCTCATGGGCCGGGACAGGACCGCGGAAGTGCGGGCGGCCCTCGCGGAACTCGCGGAGATCGCGCGTTCCCGCGAGGTCGATCTGGTGCTCGTTGCGGGCGACGTCTTCGACAACCGCAACCCGACCGCAGAAGCGGAATCCGCGGTCTACGACTTCTTCGGTGAACTGCAGGCAGCCGGGATCCCCAGCGTCGTGATCGCCGGCAACCACGACTCGCCCCGCCGGCTGGACGCCGTGTCCCGCCTGCTGGGCTCGGCCGGTGCCTTCGTCGTCGGGGAAGTGCGCACGCACGCCAGAGGCGGCGTGTTCAGGACCACGGTCCGTGACCAGGAGGTTCAGGTCGCGGCACTGCCGTTCGCTTCCGAACGCCGCCTGCTCAGCGCCAACAAGCAGAGCGAGCTCGATGATTCGCAGCGCAAGCCCGAGTACCGGCACATCATGGGACAGCTGATCGCCGACCTGAGCCGCGACTTCAGGAACGGCAGCGTCAACCTGCTGATGATGCACGGCACCATGGAAGGTGCCCGGCTGTCGAAGAGCGAGTACGAGTTCCACAGCAGCGAACACTACGTGCTGGGCGCAAGCCTGGTGCCCGGCAGCGTCCAGTACCTGGCCCTGGGCCACATCCACGAAGCGCAGAAGGTCAGCGGCCTGCCCGAGAACCGCGGGCGCTACTCCGGCAGCCTGATCCAGCTCGACTTCGGTGAGGCCGGCCAGGACAAGTTCGCCTGGATCGTGGAAGTGGAACCGGGCCGCCCCGCCGAAACCGTCGAGCAGGTGAAGCTGCAGTCCGGCCGGCGGCTGCGCGAGTACAGCCTGGACGTTGACGGCCTGGAAGGCAGGCTGCATGAACTCGCCGGGTTTGACGGCTGGCTGAAGATAAAACTGCGCCTGGACGAACCGCGACCGGGCCTGCGCGAACGCATCATGCGGGAACTGCCAGGCGTGCTCGCCGTTACCAGCGAGATCCAGGGCAGCGATGAGCCGGACGATGACGTGATCCAGCAGCACGAGCAGCTTGACCTTGAAAGCGAGTACGCCCGCTACAGCCGGGAAGTACGCCAGCAGGACCCGGCAGACCGGGTGCGCTCCGCCTTCCGGGAACTGCACGGCCTGACCTTCGAGGAGGAGCGGGAATGAAGCCACTGCGCATGGAGATCGAAGGTTTCGCCCGCTTCGCCGAACGGCAGGTGGTGAGCTTCGAGGACCTGACCCTGTTCGCCATAGCCGGACCCACCGGAGCCGGCAAGACCCTGATACTCGATGCCCTCAGCTTCGCAATCTACGGCGTGACCCCCCGCCTGAGCCAGAAGCTGGAGGGACTCATCAGCAACGGCCGTGACCGGCTGGTGGTCGACCTGCAGTTCGAGGCCAGCGGCGGCACGTTCCGCGTCGTCCGCACGATGGAGCGCAGGCCCAGCGGCGCCGTCAGCAAGTCCACCAGGATCGAACGGCTGGACCAGGCGCGCTGGCTGCCCATCCCCGAAACCGAGAAACTGAAGGAAGCCAACGCGAAACTGGAGCAGATCGTCGGCCTGGATTTCCAGGCGTTCACCCGCTCGATACTGCTGCCCCAGGGCAAGTTCGACGAGTTCCTGCACGGAGAACCCGCACAGCGGCGCAGGCTGCTGAAGGAACTCCTGGACCTCTCCAGGGTGGACCAGATGCGCGAAGAGGCCGGCAGGCGTGACCGCGACGCAGCCATCCAGTGTGAATACATTTCCAGCCGGCTGGAAAGCGAAGGGCTTGAGGAAGCTCCCGCCAGGCTCAACCAGCTGAAAGTGCAGCTCGCGGAACTAGAGGTGACGCTCATGACGGAACGGGAACAGCTTGAGAGGAACCGCGCGGAACTGGCCGAAGCTCAGGAGGTCGGCAGGCTGCATGCCGAACTTGCCGACGTGCACGACCGCCTTGAGAAGCAGCTCGAGGCCGCCCAGCAGGCGCCTGCGCTCCAGGCAGAACTGGACACCGGACGCCGCGCCGCCACGCTGCTGCCGCTGCTTGATCAGCTGAGCGAACTCGAGCGCGAAGCGGAGCAGTCGAGCCGGGAACTGGAGCGCCTCGAGGCCAGGCACCCCGAACTGCAGAAGCTGTTCGATGAAGCGAAGGCAACCTCGGAACAGGCCAGCCTGGCCCTGGAGAAGTCCGAACCCGAACTGCGCTCCCGCCTGCAGGAAGCTCAGCAGCTGCTGCCGCTGGCACAGCGACTGGACCGGCTGGGCGGCGCCCCGGCAGGTATGCAGGCAGACGCAGCCGACTGGGACGAGGAGAGGTTCGAGACGCTGCAGCAACTGCGCGCCCGGCTCTCAGGCCTGAGCAGCGCGCTGAAACGGCGGGACGAAACCATAGGCAGCATCGAAGCCCTGGCCGGCCAGGAATCAGAGACGGACGCCGCCTTGCAGGAAGCCAGGGCAGAAGTCGCCGGCGTGCTCGGGAAAGGCCAGGCTGCAGCCGCCCGCCTCCGCGAACTGGAGGCGGAACTGGCGGTTCTGGAGAAACAGGGCGGTGACGCCGCCATGGCACTGCGGGAGGGACTGGTCAGCGGCGACGCCTGTCCGGTATGCGGGCAGACGGTGCATGAACTGCCAGACCATTCGCATGGTCCCCTGCATGAGCAGCGCGAGAAGGTTAAGGCCGCGAAGGAGGAAAGGGAAGAGCTCCTGCAGCTGCACGCCGCAGCCAGTGCCCGGGTGAACTCCCTGGAGGCACGCCGCGAAGCCCAGGCTGAAGCGAAGACAGCGGCGCAAACTTCCCTGGAAGCCGTCCGCACGGAACTGACTGCGCAGCTGACTGTGTTCACTGAGGCGGGGTTCAGCGGACCAGCGGAAACGCTGGAAGACGAAGTAACGGAAGAGTTCCGGCAGCAGGTCGCCGCCCTGGCAACCCTGCTGGCCGTGCACGGTGGCGATCCCGCCGGGACGGTGCGTGAACTGGAAGCCCGCCTGCGCGAACTCAGCCAGGCTGAACGCGCAGCCGCCCGGGAGCTGGCCCAGGCTGAACGCGAGCTGCTGCAGCTCACTGGTCAACTGGAGACGAAACGCGCGCTTGCCGCCCGGGTGTCAGGCGAGCTGAGCCGGCAGCAGGCAGAAGCCGAACGCAGGCTCAAAGAGAACAGGTTCGCTGACCGTGAAGCCGTCCGGGCCGCCAGCCGGCCAGCCTCACGCCTGGAAGAAGTCGAGAACCTGCTCAGGCACCTGGACCAGGAGCTTGGCAGGCTGCGGGCACGCAATGGCGAGCTGCTGGAAGGGATCGCCGGCCGCCCCGACAGGCGCGCCGAACTGGAAGAACTGAGCGGCCGCGTTGCGCAGCTGGAAGCCCAGCTGCACGAGCACAGTGAACAGCGCGGCAGCCTGCAGGGAGCCATTGAACACCAGAGAGAACAGGTGAAACTGCGCGCCGAACTTCTTGAGCAGCGCCGGAAGTTTGAAGACGAACGTGAGGTCTGGCGTCTGCTGGCACTCGACCTGCGGGATGACCGCTTCACCGACTTCCTGCTCGGCGACCTGCAGCGGCGCCTGGCCCGCCGGGCCAGTCACATCATCAGGCAGGTCACGGGCGACCGGTTCGACCTGCACCTGTCCGAGAGCCGCGAGTTCGAAGTGAGCGACGCGTGGGCGGGCGGCGCGCGGCGCAGCGCCACGAACCTGTCCGGAGGCGAGACGTTCATCGTCAGCCTGGCACTCGCGCTTGCACTGTCGGATTCAGCAGCGGGCGGCAGGCGCCTGGGTGCGCTGTTCCTCGATGAAGGTTTCGGAACTCTGGACGCCCAGACACTTGATTCGGTCGCTTCGGTGCTGGAAAGTCTCTCCACCGACGGCAGGATGGTCGGCCTGATCACCCACGTGCCGGAGCTGAGCCAGCGCATGCCGGCCCGGCTCATGGTCAGGAAAGAAGCTTCAGGCTCCAGCCTTTACTGGGAAGACTGATCGGGATCGCTGTTGTCGAGTTCGCGGATCTCCTCGATGAACCGGTCGACCGAATCGAAATCCTTGTAAACGCTTAAAAAACGGATGTACGCGACGGTATCCAGGTCCTTGAGGAACAGCAGCGCACGGCGGCCGATCTCTTCGGACGTCAGCTCGGGAGCCTGGATCTCGTCCTCGAAACTGTAGGCGAAAGCGTGCAGCTGCTTCTCGGTGACCGGGCGCTTGTTACTGGCCATCCGCAGCTTGTCCAGGAGCTTCTCGGGCAGGAACGGTTCGGTGCGTCCCGACCGTTTCCTGACGATGAGCGCCTCGAACTGGGCGCGCTCGTAAGTGGTGAGGCGCCGGCCGCACTGGGTGCATTCCCTGCGCCGCCTGATGGCTGAACCTTCGTCCGAGGGACGGGAGTTGATGACGCGCGTGTCAGTGGCGTTGCAGTAAGGGCATTTCATGGCTCAGCGCGGGTGCTCCCGCGAGGCGTCGAACAGGAAGCTCTGCTCCCAGTCGTCAATGAATTCCTCGAACTCCGGCCGCTCGTCCGGGTAATCACTGGCGTAGTAATCCTCGTACTCGCCACTTTCCGTGCCGGCCTGATCCTCATCGGCGGCGTCCTCGCCCGGATCGTCTGCTGATTCGTCATCACCGTTGAAGTGGCTGGCCTCGAGGTCGTCCTGGCGCACGCTTGTGTCCAGGGCTGCCCGCACTTCAGGCAGGAGCGAGTCGGTGATGCGGGGCGGCGCCGGCAGTGCGACTTCGATCGTCTGGCCGCCCACGCCGTCCCTGCCCTGCAGGCCCAGGAACAGCACCGTGTTGGCAAGGGCCACGTCGTGGCCGGGATCGGCGGCCGAGCGGCTGGGCACGACCACGTTGCTGCGGAACTTGGGGTTGTGGCGCCGGTCGAATGATTCGCTGAGACCCCGCAGTGCGCCCTGAACGGCGATCATCTGGGGTTCCACTGCACTGCGCGGCGGTGCGATCAGGACGAGCCAGATGCCTTCCGGGTGCATCCGCAACGCGGTCTTCATGGTCAGGTAGGTGCTGCGGAGGTTCTCTTCCAGCAGCTCGGTGAACTCGTTCTCCGCCAGATTGCGGAAAGGGGCGTTGCTGGCGTGGGCCACTACATGCACCACTCCGTCCAGATCCCCGAATATTTCGTGAACCTTGTTGAACGTACTGAGTACGTCTATCTGTGCGCTCATGTCAGCCTGCACCGGGATGGCAGTGCCACCCAGCTCCTCGATTTCGGCTGCTGTCTTCGAGGCCTGGTCCACGTCACGGTCGGCGCAAACTACGTCATGCCCTGCAGCGCCAAATGCCAGCGCAGCGGCACGGCCGTAGCCCTGACCGACATTGGTGACGAGAACTACCTTGGCTGAATCCATACTGCTCAGGATACAGCCAGCGCATGGTTATTCACAAGCGGAAGACGAACTGCCGGCACGCCCCCGTGTTAGCTTTGGAGATTGTATGGCTCTTGAACGGTTTTTCCGGCGTAAAAAGCCCACACGTGGCGATGATGACAACGCGCCAAGTGGTCTCTGGCTCAAGTGCGACGGGTGTGGCGCACAGATATATCGCAAGGATCTGGTTGCGAACAGGTACGTGTGCCCGGAGTGCGGTTTCCACTACCGGATGCCGGCCAGCGCCCGGGTCGAACTCCTCGCCGACGATGGTTCCTTCGAGCAGTGGTCGGGCAAACTGTTTCCGACGGACCCACTGGACTTCGAGGATTCCGAACCGTACCCGGACCGGATGGCGCGCAGCCAGCAGAAGCAGGGCCGGCCTGACGCGATCCTGACCGGAGCCGCCGTGTTGGCCTTCGTCGCCCGGCGCCTCTGCGCCGACGGCATCGCCATCATCGTCGTCGTCTTGCCGCCGCCGCCCGACTGGCCGAAGATCGTGACGCGGTCCGGATCGCCGCCGAAGTTTTCGATGTTGTCGCGCACCCAC
>CALDPK010000230.1 GCA_937911855.1 uncultured Trueperaceae bacterium
GACACGTTGTGGAGGCCGGGAAGCGCAAGGGCCACCTCGGCCTCGCCCTGCAGGTGCGTGGCCGCTGCCGCGGGAACGCTCTCGGGCCGGAACTCTGGGTGGGCTGCCAGGAAATCTTCGACGACCCGGGGGCCTTCGGCTTCGGTGAGTGAGCAGACCGCGTACAGCAGCAGTCCACCCGGCGCGGTGAGCGCCGCGGCGGTCTCGATCATCTGCCGCCGCAGTTCAGCTGCCTGTGCCACCGCTTCCGGTTTGAGGCGCAGTTTGATCTCGGCGTTGCCGCGCAGCGTGCCGGTGCCGGTGCAGGGTGCGTCCAGCAGCACGAACGGAGCCGGCTCGAGTCCTCTGGGCACGGTGCGCAGGTCGGCCTTCACGTGTTTCACGTTCACCTGCAGCCGCTTCTGGTTGCGCATGGCGCGCACCTGCTTGTCGCGGTCGACCTCGACGCTGGTCACGTCGGCGCCCATGGCGGCCAGCACGCCCGCCTTGATGCCGTTGCCGCTGGCTAAGTCCAGCACCCGGTCACCTTCGCCGGCGCCCAGCAGGCGGGCCGCGAGCAGTGAAGTAGGGTTCATCGGCTGCACCAGGCCGGCCAGGTACGATTCGAGCTCAGCGAGGCCGATCGACAGGCGGGTGCCCAGGCTGCCCTTCACCGGGCCGTCCCACACCTCGTTGTCTTCGACCCGCAGTATCTCGGTCGCCTGCGGCTGCAGTGCAGCGAGCCAGAGCGGTTCAGGTTCAAGCATGCCGGCCGCAGCGCGTGCTGCGCCTTCCGGCCCCAGGCTCGCCTGGAACTCGTCCCAGAGCCATTCAGGCAGGCTGTAACGCTCGGCGGGTGTCAGGTCTTCGGGCTCGGTTACCTTGCGCAGCACGGCGTTGACCAGGCCGCCCAGGCGGGGCTCGCGCTTCTTGATGATGCCGACCCATTCATTCACGACGGCGAAGCGCGGCGCGCCTTTCCTGAGTATCTCGAAAGCGCCGATCTGCAGTGCGGCCAGCACGCGTTCCGGCAGGCGGTCGGGGGCTTTCAGGTGCGGGAGAAGCGCTTTATCGAGCCACCGCTGCCAGCGGATGGTCCCGTAGGTCAGTTCGGTTGCGAGCGAGCGGTCGCGCTTGTCGGGTAGTGCCTCAAGTTCCGCGTGCAGCGCAGGTGCCGCGAAGGCACCACGCTGCACGCGGCGGACGGTCTCCAGTGCGACCTGACGCGGGGAAGGAGCCTTGATTGCTCAGTCCCGGCTTGCTGAGAGGAAGTAGAGGAGGTAGGCGATCGCGGTTGCTGCTGCTGCCACGTAGGTCATGGCGGCTGCGTTCAGCACTGCGCGCGCTCCGCCCGTGTCGGTGGGAGTGACTATGCCTAAGGTCTGCATCTGGTTGATGGCCCGGCGGCTCGCGTCGAACTCGATTGGCAGGGTGATCAGCTGGAACGCGACTGCGGCTGCGAACAGCCAGACGCCGATCTGCAGCAGGCCGGTGGCGCCCATGATGATGCCGAAGATGGCGAGCATCGGGCCGAACTGGCTGCCGATGTTGGCGACCGGCAGGAGCGCGTTGCGGATGTTCAGAGCCGTGTAACCGCTGTGATGCTGGATGGCGTGCCCGACTTCGTGGGCGGCTACGGCCATGCCGGCGACGCTGGCGCGGCTGTAGATTCCTTCGGAGAGGCGGACGGTCTTGCTGCGCGGATCGTAATGGTCAGTAAGCTGTCCGCGCACGGCTTCGACGGTTACGTCGTTGATGCCGTTGGCGCGGAGGATCGCAAGTGCGGTATCCCGGCCGGTCAGGCCCGAAGCATTGGCTCGCTGGCTCCACTTGCCGTAGGTGTTCTTGAGCCAGCCCTGCACGAGCATTGAACCGGCGAAAGCGATGATACCGATCAGGTAATACGTCATCATAATGCTGCTGTTCCCTTCCTTTCGGGGAGTTGCCCTGCCAGGCAGGCGGGTTCTGAAGCCCGGAAGCCAGCTGGCGGCAAATCAACCTTGATAATATCACGCTCAGGTTAATTGCATTATGAGGGCTGGCAACATGCCCTCCGCAATAAAAGTAACAGATGCGAGCTGTGCAGTCTGAGTCCTGCGCACGGTACACAACCGGTCCACAGAGGTTGACACCCGCCAGGTGCCGCCATATACTCCGCCCTAATGACGTTCACTGCCCAGGCACAGTCTGACCGCTCCCTTATCGGGAGCATCATTCTATGTCCTGGGGGTGTCGTTGCGTAGCTGAGCTGCTCGCACACGTGCAACCCCGCCGTTCTCTGAATCCGGCGGGGTTTTTTATATCAGGTACGTGCATCATTCCAGTAAGCGCAAGCGGAGGTCTTACAAATGCAGGGTTCAATCAGGTTGAAGGGGGACGGAACATGAACGGCGCAGCCGCACTGCTGCAGGCCCTTGAGCGTCAGGGGGTCGGGGTGGCCTTCGGCCATCCGGGCGGGGCAATCATGCCCATCTACGACGCGCTTTACGATTCGCCGATCAAACACGTCCTGGTCCGGCACGAGCAGGCCGGCGCACACGCAGCTGACGCGTACTACCGCGCCAGTGGCAGGGCAGGCGTCTGCTTCGCCACGAGTGGCCCCGGTGCCACCAACCTGATAACCGGACTCGCGACCGCCCAGATGGACTCCTCGGCGGTCGTTGCCATTACGGGCAACGTGGCGCGCGACCTGATCGGCACCGACGCCTTCCAGGAAGCCGACGTGTACGGCATCACAGCGCCGATCACCAAGCACAACTACCTCATCCAGGACGTGAACGACATCCCGCGGGTGGTGGCCGAGGCGTTCCACATCGCCACGACCGGCCGTCCGGGACCCGTCCTGATCGACATCCCCAAGGACGTCCAGCTGGCGAAGTTCGAAGGCAGCTTCGAATTCGAGATCGACCTGCCCGGCTACAAACCCACCGTCCATGGTCACGCCGGCCAGATCCGCAAGGCCGCTGAAGCCATCATGGCTGCGAAGAAGCCCGTGATGATGGTCGGCGGCGGCTCGCAGTCAGCATCTGACGAAGTGAACGCCTTCGTCGAAGCCACCGGCATCCCGGTCATCACGACCCTCATGGGCATCGGCGCCTTCCCGGCCGGAGCGGATGAGGCGCTGGGCATGCCCGGCATGCACGGCACCGTCACCGCCAACCGCGCGATCACCAACTCCGACCTGATCGTCGGCGCCGGCCTGCGTTTCGACGACCGCGTCACCGGCAAGATCTCCCGCTTCGCGCCCAACGCAACGATCGTGCACATCGACATCGACCCGGCCGAGATCAGCAAGCTCGTCAAGGCGCACGTGCCGGTGGTCGGCGACCTGCGTGACGTGCTGCCGCGCCTGCAGGCGGAGCTCAAACGCCTCGAGATCGACGAGTGGTGGACCACCCTGAAAGACTGGCGCGACAGCTACCCCGAGCGTTACAAGACCGACAAGCCGCTGGTCAGCCAGGAAGTCATCCAGATGCTGCAGCAGGCAACCGGCGGCGACTGCATCGTCACCACCGAAGTGGGCCAGCACCAGATGTTCGCAGCCCGGCTGTTCCCGACCAGCAAACCCCGCAGCTTCATCACCTCAGGCGGCCTGGGCACGATGGGCTTCGGCCTGCCGGCCGCGATAGGTGCAGCAATGGCCCGCCCCGGCGAGCAGGTCGTGTGCGTGGCCGGCGACGGCAGCATCCAGATGAACATCCAGGAGCTCGCCACCATATTCAAGCAGCAGCTGCCGATCGTCATCGCCATCCTCAACAACGGCGTCCTGGGCATGGTCCGCCAGTGGCAGGAGATGTTCCACGCTCAGCGCTACTCCGAGATCTACCTGGCTGACTCCAACCCCGACTTCGCCAAGCTGGCCGAGGCGTACGGCATCGAAAGCTACAACGTCTTCGACCGCGATGAAGCCCGCAAGGTCATCGACAAGGTGCTCGCCACCGGCAAACCCTCACTCGTCAACTTCGTCGTGTACGAGAGCGAGAAGGTGTTCCCGATGATCCCCGCCGGCGCCGGCCTCGACGAGATGATCATCGGCGATCAGGAAGAGGAAGTGGCTGCGACCCCGGCAAAAGACAAGGGAGTCCCGGCTTGAACCACGTGATAAGCGTCACCGTGCGTGACCGGCCCGGTGTGCTCGTGCGCGTCGCCAGCCTCATCGCCAGACGCGGTTACAACATCGAGAGCCTCTCGGTATCCAAGAGCGAGGAACCCGGTTTCAGCCGCACCACCTTCGTTGTCTCGGGCGACACCGAACAGATCGAGCAGATCGAGAAGCAGCTGCAGAAACTCATCGACGTCATCAAGGTCGTCAACCACTCCGGTGCACCGTTCGTCGAACGTGAACTCATGCTCATCAAGGTGGCGGTATCAAGCCCCGAAGCGCGCGTGGAGGTCAGGCAGATAGCGCAGGACTTCCGCGCCCGCATCGTCGACGTGGACCGCAGCACCCTGATCTTCGAAGTGACCGGTGACGGCCGCAAGATGAACGCCTTCATCGACCAGATGAGCGAGTTCGGCATCGTCGAACTGATCCGCACCGGAGCCGTCGCGCTCACCCGCACGGCAGCAGAACGCAACCTCTCAGCCACCCGGCGCGCCCGGGTGACCGCCTGATAAAGCAGCGGACCGAAGGGACAGACAACTACTTTTATGGCAAATATTTACTACGACAGCGACGCAGAACTCAGCCACCTGGACGGCAAGACCATCGCCGTGATCGGCTTCGGGTCACAGGGCCACGCCCACGCCCTCAATGCCCGCGATTCCGGCCTGAACGTGGTCGTCGGACTCCGTGAAGGTTCCGCCAGCTGGAAAGAAGCAGAAGACGCAGGCCTGACCGTTAAGACCGTCCCTGAAGCAGCTGCCGCCGGCAACCTGGTGATGCTCGCCCTGCCGGACGAAGTCATGGGCCAGATCTACCGCGAGCAGATCAAGGACAACCTGAACCCCGGCGACGCGCTCCTGTTCGCCCACGGCTTCAACGTGCACTTCAAGCAGATCCAGGCGCCCGAAGGCGTCGACGTGATGATGGTCGCCCCCAAGGGACCCGGCCACCTGGTGCGCCGCGTGTACACCGAAGGCGCTGGCGTGCCCTGCCTCGTGGCCATCCACCAGGACGCCTCCGGTCAGGCCATGCAGCGCGCCCTGGCGTACGCCAAGGGAATCGGCGGAACCCGCGGCGGCGTACTTGAGACAACCTTCAAGGAAGAGACCGAGACCGACCTGTTCGGTGAACAGGCCGTACTGTGCGGCGGCGTCACCGCCCTGATGAAGAGTGGCTTCGACACCCTGGTTG
>CALDPK010000231.1 GCA_937911855.1 uncultured Trueperaceae bacterium
CCCGAGTCGGTGAGCATGGCACGCGGCCAGCGCGAGAACGCGTGCAAGCCGCCGTGTTTGTCGATGGCCTCGGCGCCGGGGCGCAGCCACAGGTGATAGGTGTTCATGATGAGCATGCGCGACCCGACGTTGCTAACCTCGTCAGGGCACAAGGCTTTAACGGTCGCCTGGGTTGCCACCGGCATGAAGCAAGGGGTCTGCACCTGCCCGTGCGGCGTGGACAAGACCCCGGCCCTGGCCAGACCGTCGGTGGCGATAACCTCAAGCCGGACGGGCATGACACTCCGGAACCCACATGGCATCTCCATACGAGAGAAACCGGTAGTTGTGTTCGACGGCTATACGGTAACCGGCCGTCATCAAGTCGTAGCCGGCAAAAGCGGCCACCAGCGCCAACAATGTACTGCGAGGCATGTGAAAATTCGTGAGTAGACCATCCACGACTCGGAAACGATAGCCGGGAGCAATGAAGAGCCTGGTCGAGCCGCACAGAGGCTCTAGCTGTCCGGTACCACTTGAGCTCGCCGCTGCTTCGAGCGCGTGCGGGACGGCATCGCGCACAGCGCGGACCACCTTCACGTCCCAGCCGGGTTTTATCTTGAGCTTGATGCGTCTGTAACCTTCAGCGACGTGCTTGCGGACGTACTCGACCGTTTCCGGTATCGACGGCTGGATGCCCAGGCTGGCGCCTGTGGGGATCTCGGTGCGGACGCCGCCGAGGAACTGCCACAGCGGCATCCCGGCTGCTTTGGCCTGCAGGTCGACGAACGCCATCTCGAGTGCTGCGACTGCCATGTTGTGGCCGCGGATGTAGCGGAGTTCGTGCAGCAGCTGGGCGGGTGTCGCGATGTCCTTGCCCAGGAGCGCGGGGATGGCGAACTCTTTCAGCACCGAGTAGGTGGTCTCGCGGGTCTCATAGGCGTAACCGGGGTATTCGCCGGCGACTCCTTCGGAGTAACCTTCGAGTCCTTCCGAGTACATCGTCAGCAGGATTATGTTCCGGTCGCGCTGCGCTCCGAAACTGGTCTCGAAGTTGAATAGCAGGCGCATGTTCACTTCGCGCAGCTCAATCCGTTCGATTTTCATGTAGTTGAGTACCTCGTTTCAGACAGTTGCGCTGTCCCTGCGGCAATCATACAGCGAAGACGCCGCCCCTTGACAAACGGGGCGGCGTCCTGTGATTGGGCGGCAGCGGCTGCTGCGCCCTGTTCAGGCGGGTTTTACTCGAGCCAGCCGGCTACGGTGTCAGGGTTCTCAGCGATCCACTTGCGGGCGGCGTCGAACGGGTCCATGTCTTCGTTGATGATGTCAAGCATGACTGCACCCATGTCTTCACCGGTCCAGTAGAAGTTGTCCAGGAAGTTCAGGACGTCTTCGGGGCCGTTCTCGGCGAAATCGGTCGAGACGAGCGTGTGGATGCTCTCGGACTCACCGAGTGAGCCTTCGGGATCCTCAAGGTACTTGAGGTCGTAGGCGGCCCACATCCAGTGCGGACGCCAGCTGGTTACGACGATCCACTCTTCACGGCCGATCGCGCGGTCGAGGGCTGCTGCCATCGCTGCGTCAGAACCATCGAGAAGGATGAAGTTGCTAAGGTCGTAGTCCTCGAAGGCACGCTCACTGGCTGCCATCAGGCCTGCGCCGGGGTCGATGCCGACGATCTCGCCGTCGAACTGGTCAGCGACATCGTTCAGGTCAGCGATGCTGTCAACCGTCACGTAGGTGGGTACGGCCCAGCCGAGGTCGGCGCCGTCGAGGTTGGGGCCAAGGTCGACGAAGTCTTCGCCGAACTGGTCCAGGTACGCTTCGTGGGTGAAGGGCAGCCAGGCGGCGACGACAGCGTCGAAGTCACCCTGTGCCAGGCCGGTGAACATGGGGCCGGCGTCAACTGCGGTCAGTTCAACGTCGTAGCCGAGTTCGTCCATGAGGACGCTTGCGACCACGTGGGTCGAGGCGATCTCGCTGTCCCAGAGCACGTAGCCCAGGTGAATCGCGTCGTCCTGGGCGAGAGCTGCGCTCCCGATGCCCAGCGCAGCCAGCGCTGCGAGTGATGCTTTTCCTAGCAGGTTTTTCATGTGTTCCTCCTTGTTGAAGGGAGTGGGTTTGGGGCCTTGACGGGCGACTGCCCGCTGCGGCCGGTTTGCTGCGTGCTCTTCAACGCTGCACGCGGTAAGACCATCGGTCCGTCCAATAAGGTAGCACACTCAGGTCACGTGACGCAAATGCGAGTTACGCCGGTACTATTGCCATAACACGAAACTATCGTGTAATCAAGACCGTTTCCGTCTGGTACCGAACGAAGCCGTAACCCTGTCCAGAATCACCGCCAGGATGACGACTGCGAGGCCGGCTTCGAAACCCTGACCGACCTGAATCCGCTGGATGCCGCGGAGTACTTCGGTCCCCAGACCGCGGGCACCGATCATGCTGGCGATGACGACCATCGAAAGGTTGAGCATTATCGACTGGTTTATGCCAGCCATGATGGTCGGTGCTGCCACAGGCACCTGCACTTTGATCAGTTTCTGCCAGGAGGTGGCGGCGAACGCATCGGCTGCCTCAACGAGTTCCCGTGGCACCTGCCTGATGCCCAGGTTCACCAGCCGCACGAGCGGCGGCAGCGCGAACACGAACGTGGCGATCACGCCGGGTACGCGTCCGATGCCGAAGAACATGACGGCGGGGATCAGGTACACGAATGCAGGCATCGTCTGCATGAAATCCAGCACGGGCCTGATTATCCGTTCAGCGGTGTCGCTGCGGGCTGACAGCACTCCCAGGGGGAGGCCGACGACGAGGATGAGCAGCTGCGCGCTCAGTACGAGCGCGAGCGTCTCGAGCATGGGGTCCCACA
>CALDPK010000232.1 GCA_937911855.1 uncultured Trueperaceae bacterium
GCTGAAACGAGAGTCGTGCGGGCGAACAGGGGGGACATCAACTGGTCCCTGATCCATAGCCTGGCAAAGCACGGGGTCCAGAATCGGTCAGCTTGGCTTCTCAATCATCAAGAGGGGGACACGGATGCCTGAGAAGAAGACAGCCAAACACGACGAACAGACTGTGAAGGTCCGGCAAGGCGAGTGCGGGAGAACCGCAGTTACTGTGCATTCCGCATCCTCGTCCAGCCCCATTAGGGCAGTACCGCCCGACACGCATGAAGTAAAGCTTGCTGCTGAACGGAAGCAGCCTGATCAGATCATGCCCGTCCAGGAGGCGTTCGGACTGACGCTGGAACAGTACGAAGAGGTTTTCCGGCGGCTTGCCTGACAGACCGCTGGATGACGACGTACAGATTCACACTGCCCTGATGGAACGCTTCGGCGGATCCCAGCACGACGCTAAATCCTGGCCGCAGCAGGCGGCCGCTTCTCCACCGACCTTGACTTCAGCGTCATCAAACTTGAAGACAACCCTCAGCAAGTACAGGATCTCATCCCTGAAGCGATCGACGAGCCGGCGGTCACGCTGTTGGCAAGCCAGCTGCACGGCCTTCAAGGAGATTCCGCGTGAAACCTGAGATGTCTGCCGCCAGGCGTGGGTAGGCTCGAGGGTGCGGCTCATCGCCGCGAGCGGTATCAAGCACCGTGCCGAGCACCTCATCGATGGTGCGCTCAGGGTCAGTGAGGCCCCAGGCATGGGCTTCCTCGATGAGGTGGGTTCGTGTGATCTCTGCGTGGCGATACTGGCCAGAGATCGCCAGTGCCATCTCCCCGTCGTTCCGCTGATGCGCTTGCGGCACGAAATCGTAAGCCGGAGCCAACTCCACGACCCCTGGCGCAAGATGCAGGAGAGAAATGTTCTTCGCATGCATGTCCAGGTTCCCGATGGCGGTGGCCAGCACCACCATCCGGAGGAGCATCTCAAGGCCCTGCGGCCCTGTGTGCTGCTCGAGGACCCGTGCGATGCGCGACAAACTGACTTTGCCACCGTATCTTTGGTACTTCTCGTCACCGCTCGCGCCGAGCGCCTGGTTGAAGTCTTCCTGATGGAGGCGCGCCTCGGGAGCTTCAGTGGAACGGTCGTAACGTTCGATGACCAGCGCCGGTACACCTTCGAAGTCTTCAATCCAGGTGCGGTAAGGAATCAGCCCAACAGCGCGGGCCAGACGGGCACCGTACTCCTCGTCGTAGATGACAGTAGGCAGGCCCTCAGGAACAGGCTTGAGGATGTGAGTGGAAGGATAACCATCAAGCGCCCTGTGCCAGCCTTTCGCCGCGTGAGCCAGGACGATCTTGTCCTGCACCCCAGCCAACGATGACCTGCCGCCCCGGGGCTTGTTGCCCAGCGGGAAATCCTGAACATTCACGAGCAACCCCGCCCCCCCCGCCTCATCAAGCGACTCCAGCCTGGGCTTACGGGGTTCACCAGGCTCCCCCGGATCCCAGATCTGCAATGCCCCGGCGACATCGCGACCGTAACGCCGGAGCAGTCCGATGCTGTCGCTCTCGGACACTTTCGCTTCCTGGGCCAACCGCTTCAACATACGGCCTTCCGGAAGGAGCTCCCTGAAGAAGTTACGCCGTTTCTGCCTGTTCGCTCGCGTAGGCACCACCGCCAGCGGGATGGCAACCGACAATACAGGACTATCAATGCCGAACGTTCTCACGGCACCTGAATCGAACATCAGGTCAAACGTGCGCCAGTCACCCGTAAGGCTGCCGATACGGGTGCCATACAATTCAACGACCAGGTCAGCCACGCGACTCAGGTGCTTTGATGGTGGCCGACAGCTCCACCCCGGTCTCGCGCATCATCGCGAACAGCCGCTCCATGAAGATGGACGGCTTACCGGCCTCCATCTCCCAGATGTAGCGTTGCGTCGTACCCATGCGCTCAGCGAGTTCCCGTTGACTCAGGCCATTGAGAAGGCGAGCTTGCTGCAGTATCCGTCCCAGCGACTCGGCACTTGTGACTTTACCTGTGAATTCCATGACCAGCTCCTGACTACCAATGCGTAGTCATGATAGGCGAGTACTAAAAGGTAGTCAAGAGCTGTGACTCCGTAATCGTAGTCACACAGGAGCGGCTGGCATGGCGGCCAGAGACGATCAACCATGATCCCGCTCAGGTGCCGGGCAGCGCTCGGTAACAAACAAGGCGCTGATACCCGAACCGCGCACCGGGCTTGGTGCGGGATGTCAGCTGGTCGGACATGGCGTCAACGTACAAACACCTTAAAACTAATGCAAGGAGTGTGGAGGCAGAAGATTTTCATCCTGCCAGCACGCAGCGATCGTCGCTAGAATTGTGACGTCCTGTAACTTAACGGTAGTACACAAAGTGGCTTCCAGGCCGCACCGGCGCATTGCATCACACTGAACGACGGAACTCTGACCCACTGCACGTGCGTGGATACGGACTGTAAAGTAAAGCCATGACAAATCATGAAACTGGAAGCGACCCGGCGGTGCGTCGCTGGACCTGGCCGTGGGTGCGAAGGGAACTACGCGGCTACGCCGAAGCGCTTGCGATTGCATACATCGTTATCACTTTTCTGTTTACGACAGTTGGGGTGGTAGGCGCGTCCATGCTGCCTACCCTCGACGGGGGACCAGGCAGTCAGGCACTGGTGCAGAGCCTGCTGACGGGCGACCGGGTGTTCATCCCCAAGTACGACACCTGGCTACGCCGGGCAGGTTTGCTAGGGGAATATGAACGCGGAGAAATCGTTGTTCTCCGCCCACCGACAAACTCGCCAAGCGCACAGATCACAGGCGAACGCAGCTTCTTCATCAAACGCATCGTCGCTGTACCGGGTGACACGTTGAGAATCGAAGAGGGCCAGGTGATAGTGAACGGACATCCCATTGACCAATCTGTGCTGGAAGTTCCTGGGGCAGGGGAGATCGCTCCACTCGACTTCCCTGTGATCACCCAGGCGGCCGGTCACATAACTGGCGCAAATGTACCCTTTGTCAATGCTGGCCCAACACTGGTGCCGCGGCACACCGTCGCGGGAGATTATCCGCCCGCGGTACCTAGCGACGACCCCGTGCTGCAGCTGTATTTCGGTTCAACACTCGAGGCGCTGGCTCCGCTGCCTGCCAGCGCACCGGACGGAACGCCGTTTGTTCATGAGTTGGTTATCCCGGAAGGCCACTATTTCGTAATCGGAGATAACCGCAGCATGGGAGGCAGTGAAGACTCACGGCTCTTTGGTCCAGTGCCTTCTGTCTCCATAGCCGGTCGGGTTTCGGCCGTCATCTGGCCGCCCAGACGTGACGGCCAGTGGAACTGGCGGCTCCTCGACATACCGGGTGCCTTCGGTGAGATCCCGGAAACTGGCGGCTGAATCCGCGGCAGATGTGCTGGACGGCGCGGCGGTAAAACTGCTGCGGTACCGGCCGATCGGTGTGTCTGCAGAATCCTTAAGTTAAACCTCAGTATCGTGCCAACTTCGGGCATGGAGAAGCGTCCTGAAGCTCGGTTCGGTTTAGGGGCCATGGTGCGGCGTAGGGCGGTGCTCGAATGGTGGCGATGCGCCCTTGAGCCGTCAGCGCTCGAACAGGCTTGGCCCGCTGTTACACGGTGGCGTCCGCAGATCAGCATCCATGCGATTGCTAATCCCGTGTGGTCGTCTATTAGTGATTTGGCCCGTCTTGCAGCACGATCTGGCACAACGCCTGTCCGCCACCCATACTGCTGGCGCATTCGGCACTTATGGCGTGCTCGGGCTGTGCAGACGGCCTGGTGGCGGCATGAAGTTGAACCCGTTGTAAACAAGTCGTCCCTGCGAGTAGCGCGTACGTTTCTCCGGGCTGAGATC
>CALDPK010000233.1 GCA_937911855.1 uncultured Trueperaceae bacterium
TTCAGCGCCTTGGCGAGTTTAATGGAATACTCCTCCATCTTGGCAATAACGCCATCGGAAAGACTGAACGGAGGCAATACCGCGTGCGAGTCGCCCGAATGGATTCCCGCAGGCTCGATATGCTCCATCAGACCCACAATATGAACATCATCACCGTCGCTGATTGAGTCAGATTCCGTCTCTTCCGCACGGTCAAGGAAATGATCGATAAGCACCCGGTTGCCCGGCAGGTTGCGCAATAGCTTAACCACCGCGTTTTCCAGTTCCTCGTCGTTAATCACGATGCTCATTCCTTGTCCCCCAAGTACATAGCTCGGACGCACCAATACCGGGTATCCTACTTCATTGGCAACAACCAGCGCCTCTTCAGCACTTTCGGCTACGCCATAACGTGGATAAGGGATATCAAGCTCTTTCAGCAAGTCAGAGAACGAACCGCGATCTTCCGCAAGATCCATATCCTTATAGGAAGTGCCGATAATCCTTATTCCATGCTCCTGAAGCTTCTCAGCCATTTTCAGCGCCGTTTGTCCGCCCAGCTGAACAATCACCCCTTCCGGTTTTTCATGCTCAATAATCTCTCTGACATGCTCCCAGAATACCGGCTCGAAATAAAGCTTATCAGCCATGTTAAAGTCCGTAGAAACCGTCTCCGGGTTACAGTTAATCATGATCGCTTCGTACCCGGCTTCTTTGGCCGCAATTAAGCCATGCACGCACGAGTAATCAAACTCGATACCTTGTCCGATACGGTTCGGTCCCGACCCCAGAACAATAATCTTCTTGCGGTCGCTTACAATCGATTCATTTTCATCCTCAAAGGTCGAGTAGTAATAAGGCGTCAGGGCAGGGAACTCAGCAGCACAGGTATCAACCATCTTAAATACACGGCTAATACCGAGCGATTTACGTCTGCTATACACGTCCTCTTCCGATACATTGCCTAAAATCCAGGCAATCTGACCGTCCGAATAGCCCTTTTGCTTCAGGGTCCTGAAAAACTCTTTCGGGATATTGTATAACTGGTAGCGCTTCAATTCCGTCTCCAAAAGCACAGGCTCCTGAATCTGTACCAAAAACCACTTATCAATCAGTGTAATCTTGCGGATCGACTCCAGCGTGATCGAAGCCAACGCGTCGCTGCGGGCGCTGGAGCAGTACCTGGTGCAGCCCGACAAGCGCCTGGAACTCGTGGCCGCCCGGCGCGACGGCGTCCGCATGTTCAGCCTCATGCCCTCGTTCCGCCCGGCCGAATGGCCCGCGGACCTGCTGCGCGGTTCACTGCCGGACCTGATCAGCCGCTGGCGCCGGCGCTTCAAGGTGATAATCCTGGAGACCGCGCCCATCCTGCCGTACCCGGACACGCTCGGCATCGCGCACATAGCTGACCGCGCGCTGCTGGTCGCCGGCATGGGTCGCAGTGACCCGGACCGGCTGCAGGCCGCAGCGGATTCATTGAGGAAGTTCCGGGCGAACATGCCCGGCATGGTGCTCGTGGATACGCCCACCCTGGCCTGGCAGCTGGGCCTGGGCCGCGACGCCGCACCGCTCAGCGAACGCTACGCGATCAGCGTGTTGCGGGCCTCGAAGCGTGGCACCAAGACGGATTCAGGCGGGTAACAGATCGATCACGACGAGCTCAGGCGGGCAGAGCAGCCTGACGGGCAGTGCTGTAACGCCCAGGCCGCGGCTCACGTAGGCAGGCACGGGCGCATCGACCCAGCCCTGCACGAAACGCTGCCCGTGTGCCGACTGGGTGTGCGGCGCGCCGATGAAAGGCAGGCGCACCTGCCCGCCGTGCGTGTGGCCGGCCAGCACCAGGTCGAAACTGCCTGCAGGCACGTCGATGAGCTGATCCGGGTTGTGACTGACCAGGATGCTGGGCACCCCCGGCTGAAGCTGAGCCATCGTGCCCACCAAGTCGGGGGAGCCCAGGCGGAAGTCGTCCACGCCGGCCACCTGCAGGTCGTCACGCACCCGCGCCACCTGGTTGGTGAGCACGGTCATACCCATGTCCTCGAAGTTGCTCTGCAGCTTCCGGGTCCGCGAGCGCCTTATGTGGTCGTGATTGCCCCACACGGCGTAAACACCGAGTGGGGCGGTCAGCAGCCGTATCGCCTCGTAGAACGGGCCGGCATCCTGGCGGAAGCGGCTGTCGATGTAATCACCGCTCAGCACGATCAGGTCTGGCTGCTCAGCGAGTGCCGCCTGAACCCACTCCTCCACCGAGCCCTGCCGCAGCCACTGCCCGAAGTGCAGGTCACTCATCTGCACCACCCGCACCGGGCTGCGCAAACCCTGCACCGGCAGCTCGTGACGCGTGACCTGGAAGCGGTAGATGCTTGCGAACATGCCACCTCCCAGCAGCACACCAAGCCCGGCCGCGCCGGCCAGCATCAGCACGGCGCGTCGGGACGGGTCAGTTGGTCTTTCGTCGCTCAGAACCTTTCCGTGACGGTGCGCGCCAGCATGAACAGGCGCAGGTAGTCAGGGCCGCCGGCCTTGGCGTTGTCACCGGACAGCTTGTAACCGCCGAACGGCTGCACGCCCACCAGCGCGCCGGTGATCTTGCGGTTGATGTACAGGTTGCCGCACTCGAGTTCCTGCCGGGCGCGGTTGAGGCGCTGGGCGTCACGGCTGCAGATGCCGCCTGTGAGGGCGTAACTGGTGCTGTTGAACAGTTCGATGGCGTGATCGAAATCGCGGGCAGGCATGACCGCCAGGACGGGGCCGAAGATCTCCTCGCAGGCGATGGTGGCGCTCTGCTTCACGTCATCGAAGATGGTCGGCTTGATGAACCAGCCGTCGCCGTCAGCTGCTTCGCCGCCCAGGACGAGTTTCGCTTCCATCTTGCCGATCTCGATGTAGCGTTTGATGCTCTCGAACTGCTTCTCGTTGATGACTGCGCCCACGTTGGCGTTGTCCTCGGCGTGACCCTGAGTGAGCTGCTCGGTGAGTGCTTTGACCTTCTCCAGCAGTTCCTCGTGGATACCGGGTTCCTGACCGGGAGTGCCGATGGGGTCTTCGGCTCAGGGACGACGCGTGCGGTGCGGGCCT
>CALDPK010000234.1 GCA_937911855.1 uncultured Trueperaceae bacterium
AGAGGTGATGGAGAACCTCAACTTCACCGGCGCCGCGTTCGGCGAGCTGGGCTGCCAGGTTGCTGTAGAACCCGCCCACTTCGTTCTTGTCGCTTGCGAAACCGTGAATGAGCAGTACGGCCGGGAAGTCGGCCTCGCCCTCGGGCACTGACAGGATGCCAGGCAGTTCGTACTGACTGCCCGGGATGTTCACCGCTTCCTCGGCGGCCAGGCTCACGCCGGCTGCCAGCACACCTGCTGCCAAAAGGTATTTCAGTTTCATTTCAACCCCCAGGTTTTGCAGGAGCGCGAACCCCTGCTGCGACCATTATCAGACAGTTCTGGCGAAGTGGCCGATGATGCGGTGGTTTATCTGTTCTTCGCTGTACTCCGGGAAGAGGCCGTTCGCGACCACGAGGTCGTGGATGCGTTGCATGGGCTCGCGCGGATCAGCCAAGCGCGCTTTCCTGTCCTGCAGCTGGCCCCAGGTGCCCAGCACGAAGTCGCGACCCGCGGCGCCGGTACTGGTGGTCACGAGCCGGTCGATCTGCTCGATGTCAGCTGCGAAGCTGTCCCCGAAACGGCTGTGGGCCTGGCCGGTCAGGAGAGCGATCTCGGCCTCGTACATCGGCTTGGTCTTCTTCTTGTCGACGCCAATCCACGGCGTTTCGAGGATGACGGGTTTGCCGCTTGCTGCCTCGTGGTGAACGATGTTGTGCAACGCCTGGAAACCGATGTGACCCGCCCCCAGCGGAGCGTGCCGGTCCTTGCCTGCTCCGCGTGCGTTCTTGCTGTCGTTCACGTGGAACACGGCGATGCGGTCGATGCCTATCAGCCGGTCGAACTCTTCCATCACGCCATCGAAGTCGTTGACGATGTCGTAACCGGAGTCGTGCACGTGGCAGGTGTCGAAGCAGACGCGCATCCGCTCAGGATTGTCCACCCGGCTGATGATCTCCGCGAGTTCCTCGAAGTTGCGGCCGATCTCGGTACCCTTGCCGGCCATCGTTTCCAGCGCGATGTTCACGCCGGCCGGCTGGCTCAGCACTTCGTTGAGTCCTTCGACGATGCGGGCGATGCCGTAGTCCCGGTCCATGTCAGTGAAGGCGCCCGGGTGCAGCACGATACCGATGCCGTCCTGGCCCAGGAAGTCCGTGCGCATTATCTCGCTCTGCAGGAACTCGATCGCATGTTCGAACACGTCCGGCTTGTACGACGCCAGGTTGATGATGTACGGGGCGTGCACGACTATCTCGTTGATGCTGTTGGCGCGCATCAGCTCGAGGCCTTCAGGCACGAACTGGTTCTCCATCGGCTTGCGCCGGGTGTTCTGCGGCGCGCCGGTGTAGATCATGAACGAGGTCGCGCCGTAACCGATGGCTTCGGTGGCGGCGGTCTTCAGGCCGTTGCCCGAGAAAGAAACGTGCGATCCGATTTTCAAGTGTCTGACTCCTGGTCCAGTAGTGCTGAAGGCTGCTTTTCTGCATTACGCGCTGCATTTATCGCGGCGCGCGTCCTTCCAGGACGATATCACGGGCCAGCCGAGTTCCCGGTGCTCAGATTTTGCCAGGCTTCAGTCCACTAAATTGGGGCCAGTCACCTGCTGCCTCAACTGGTCTCGACCAGACCCGTAATGTTCACAGCGTGGTCCTCGAACCGCACATTTATCTCGAGCTCACCACCCAGCGCATGCACGTACTTCCTCAGAGTGCTTAGCTGCATGTCACCCTGATTCTCGAGCTTGCTCACGCTTGCCTGCCTGATGCCCATCAGCTCGGCGAGTTGCGCCTGCGACAGGTTGAGGTCCTGCCGCAGTGCCTTCAGGAGGCGGTACTCCTTTATGAGCGCATTTGCCTGAGCGTCAACGCGAGCGCGACGCTCCGGTGGAAAGTCTTTAGTCAATTCGCTGAACGGTCGGGCCATTCTGTTCCTCCAAATCCTGCAAATGCCGAGCATAGAGCTCTTCCGCCTGCCTGATGGCAGTTCTATACCACCGTTTGCTCGAACGCTTATTACCCCCAAGCAGAAGCAGTGCCTCCCGCCTGGGATCGAACACGAAGAGAATCCTGTACGGATCGCCCTGGTACTGCACGCGCAGCTCTTTGAGATTCACGATGCTGCTGCCCTTGAGCGTGTCAACGTACGGGCGGCCCAGCTGGGGTCCCTCAGCTGTGAGCAAGCGCACATGAACGGTGATTGCATCTATGCAGCCCTTCATCGCATTCCGACCACCAAGCGTCGAACACAGCTGTGGTGTTAACCGCGTAGGTGATCACTAACCCTTCCGGTGCTCAGTATAGCCTAT
>CALDPK010000235.1 GCA_937911855.1 uncultured Trueperaceae bacterium
GTAGATGAGCCGACCAGGGACCAGTTGTTGAGGATCTGCTGGATGGCGAGGCCGAAACCGAGCGTGGCGATCGCCAGGTACGGTCCTTCGAGCCGCAGGGCCGGCACGCCGATGAGCGCGCCCAGCAGCGCCGCCACCAGCACGGCGGCGGGTACGGCCAGCAGGAACGACACGCCGTGGTCGGCCAGCACGGCCTGCGTGTAGGCGCCGGCCGCCAGGAAGCCGGCGTGACCAAGCGACACCTGCCCCGTGAGCCCGACCAGCACGGCCAACGACAACGCCACCAGCGCGTAGACGAAGAACAGCGTGAGGTTGTAGACGACGTAGCCCTTGACCAGCAGCGGGACCACGATCAGCGCGGCGAGGCCGAGCAGCGCGACGGTCCAGCCGGGCGCGCCGCGGATCAGCCAGAGGTCCTGCTCGTAACGGTCACGGAACAGCACGGTGCTAGCAGCGCACCGCCCCTCGCGGGCGCCGCGGACGCCCGCGCCGCCGGCTAGGCATACAGCGTCTCGATGAGGTCACCGTAGGCCGCGGCGATGCTCGAGCGCTTGACCTTGAGGGTCGCGGCCACCTCGCCGTCTTCGTGATGAAGCCGCTTGGGCAGCACCGCGAAGCGCTTGATCGTCTCGACCCTGGCGAGGCCGGCGTTGACCCTCTCCACCTCGCCGTCGATGAGCGCGAGCACCTCGGGGTTGCGCGTGAGGTCGGTGTAGGTGCTGTAGGCCAACTGCCGCTCGGCGGCCCAGTGGGCGACGTTGTCCTCGTCGAGGACCAGTAGCGCCACGAGGTACTTGCGGCGGTCGCCCAAGACCACGGCGTCGTTGATGTAGACGCTCGACTTCAGCTGGTTCTCGATCTTCTGCGGGGCGATGTTCTTGCCGCCGGCCGTGATGATGATGTCCTTCATGCGGTCGGTGATGCTCAGGTTGCCTTCAGCGTCGAGTTCGCCGACGTCGCCGGTGTGCAGCCAGCCGTCCCGGAGCGTTTCGTTCGTGGCTGTCTCGTCCCGCCAATAACCCTTGAAGTTGCCGGGGCTTCTGGAGAGGATCTCGCCGTCAGCGGCGATGCGGATCTCCACACCGGGGAAGGCCGGTCCGACCGTGCCCAGTTTGCCGTCCTGCTGGTGGATGGCGATGATGCCCGTGCTTTCGGTGAGCCCATATCCTTCCCGCACGTCCACGCCCAGTGCGCGGAAGTAACGAAGTATGTCCGGGCCGATGGGTGCTGCGCCGCTGATGGCGACGCGCACGCGATCCAGGCCGAGCCGCACGCGCAGGAACCTGAGCACGAGCAGGTGTGCGAGGGCCGCTCCGGCGCCGTTGCCGCCGCCCCGGACGCTGCGCAGTGCCCAGCGGTAAGCCAGCTTCTTGAGCAGGTGGGCGTCCTTCATGTGCAGTTCGACCAGCGAGAACATCTTCTCCCAGATGCGCGGTACCGCGAAGAACACGGTCGGTCTGATCTCCTGCATGTTCTGCATGACGGTGTCCAGGTTCTCGGTGAAACTGACCGGGTAACCGCGGTACAGGGGTGCAACCACGCTGATGAGCCGCTCGACGATGTGGCTCAGCGGCAGGAACGAGATGAACTCGTCGTTCTCGTTAACCGGAATGGAGGTGCCGAGCGAATCAACTGCCCACAGCAGGTTGCCGTGGGTGAGCATCGCTGCCTTCGGGTCGCCGGTCGTGCCGGAGGTGTAGATGAACAGGGCGGTGTCGTCATGCCCCAGCGTTCCGATCCGCTCGGTGACCGCGTCCGGGTGCTGAATGAGGTGCTCGCGGCCTTCAGCCAGGGCGTCAGCCCACTGGGTGATTCCCTCGTGCGATTCGCGTTCCATGACGATCACGAACTCGATCTCGGGGCAGCGCTCACGGATCTCCAGCCATTTCTCGAGCTGCTCGGCGTCTTCGATTACGAGCCCACGTACCTGGGCGTGCTTTATGCAGTACAGCAGCTGGTCGCTGCTGCTCGTGGCGTAAACGCCGACGGTTATTGCGGCGGCACTCTGCACGGCCAGGTCGGTGACGAGCCATTCGGGGCAGTTCTCACCCAGCAGCGCCACCCGGTCGCCCGGCTGCACGCCGCACGCGATCAGGAACGCTGCCAGTTCGCTCGCGCTTAAGGCGTACTCGTGCCAGCTGATCTCACGCCACAGGCCGAGCCGTTTGACGCGATGCGCTACCCCGGGTTCACCCCGGCGACGGTGGAGCAGCGCCGGGACGCTGTCCACTGCCTCAACGGCAGAAGTTTTCATTGCCCCCAATGATAAACCGTCTGGCTGGCCCGGGGGAAGTGCGCAGGAATAAGCATTCCGTCACACGCGAAGAAATATCTTTGAATCAGCCGGCCCCGTAGTGCCCCTCGGGGACGCCGAAAGAAAGAAGGAATGGACTGTGGACAGTTCGCCTGCTCAGACATACCCCGTCATAAGCCCGGAAACGGACATCAGCACCTGGAACCTGGTGCCGTTTCTCGTGAGTGACAGGGCGAGCGGCAAAATTCTGCAGGTCAACGGGCAGGTCAGCCTCCTGACGGGTTACAGCCCTGAAGACCTCCAGCAGATGACCGTCGTGGAGCTGGGGCTGTGGCCCTCGCTGGCGGAGCGGGCCCGTGCCCTCGAGGCCCGCCCGGCCGCAGCACCTGCGGCAAACAGGCGGCTGCGCACATCACGTGGAACTGACGTGCCGGTGATCCACGGCTGGCAGGTGGCCTCCGCTGAAGGCAGGGAGGTTGTCTCCGAACTGCTGGTCGACATGACCGAGGCTGCGAAAACCCAGGACAGGCTGCAGCGCCTCAACAACTTCAGGTCGGTGCTCGCCCAGGTGCTGCGCGAGTCGCTCAACCTGGGGCTGGACGAAGATTTCTACCAGCGGGTGCTGCAGAAGGCCGTCGACACGATTCCCGGCGCGCAGACAGCCAGTCTGCTCGTGCGTTCGGATGACGGCCGGTTCCGCTACCACGCGGCGATCAACTGCGACCTGGACATCCTGAGCACGGTCACTTTCACCGAAGACCAGATGGTGCTGGGCCGCAACGGCGAACCGGTTTTGCATTACGGCTACAGCGACAACGAGGACCTGCCGCCTGAGACTCGCAGCGCCATCCAGGCGAGCGGACCGACGAGCGAGATCAAGGTGTCCATCGTGGCGCCCGTCATGCTGGACGGGGAACCTGTCGCTGTCTTCAACCTGGACAACCTCGAGGACGCCGGCGCCTTCGAGGAGGAATCACTGTCACTGGCTATGGATTACGCACAGCACCTGGCGGTGCTCCTGCAGAGGTTCAGGTTCGAGGAGGCATTGTGGCAGCAGGCGAACATCGACAAGCTCACAGGCCTGCCGAACCGCCGCAGTTTCGACGAGCTGCTGCAGGCGGTGCTGCTTGAAAGTGACGCGACGGGCGTGCCGGCTGCGGTGTTCTTCATCGACCTGGATGAGTTCAAGGCCGTCAACGATGCCTACGGGCACGCGTTCGGTGACGAGCTGGTCCGCGTGGTCACTGACCGCCTGGCGAAGCTGCTGCCTGCCAGCGCTACGCTGGCCCGCTGGGGCGGCGATGAGCTGGTAGCCATCGTGCCTGATGCAAGATGTCCCGATCTTGTGGAGGACATCGCCAGGCGCCTGGTGGCTGCCGGCACTGACACTTACAGGGTGCATGACATCAACCTGCGGGTGACCCTGAGCGTGGGCGTGGCGCTGTACCCGGAAGCCGGCAGGAACGCGCAGAATCTGCTGCAGAACGCCGACGCAGCGCTGTACAGCGTCAAGCAATCCGGCCGCAACGGTTACCGGCTGTTCGACGAGCAGATGCGGGAGGCACTGGCCCTGCAGTCCGAGATCCGTGCTGCGGTAACCCAGGGTGACATCAATCTGCACTACCAGCCGCGCTACAACATGGCAGGCAGACTCATGGCGCTGGAAGCACTGGCCCGCTGGCAGCACCCGGAGCAAGGTCTGCTGCCAGCCAGGCGGTTCATCCCCGTAGCCGAAGAGGCCGGCCTGATGTCGCAGCTCGGCCTGATGCTGCTGGATGAGGCCTGCGGACAGGCGCGCGCCTGGCTCGACGAGGGACTGCACGCACCGATCGCTTACAACATGAGCGGCCAGCAGCTGGCGTCACCGCTGATCGCCCAGGAAGTCGAGGGCATTTTGCGCAAGCACGCGCTGCCGGCGCACCTCCTGGAGATACAGATCGACGAGACCGCAGCGGTCATTGACGTCACGGACACGACGCTGAAGCTGATGCAGTTGAGGCGCCTGGGCGTGCGGCTTCTGCTTGATGACATCGGGAGCGGCTTCAGCAACCTGGCGATCCTCCGCCGCTTCCAGCTGGACGGGATAAAGATCACCCGTGAGTTCACCCGGCAACTGGGGGCCTCCCCAGATGACCCGGACGCAGAACTGGGCTCGGGTCCGGTCGTGTCCGCGCTTGTCGACCTGGGGCGCGACCTGGGGGTGCAGATAATAGCTGAGGGCGTGGAAACGAACCGGCAGCTCGACTTCCTGCGCTCAGCCGGCGTGACCCAGGTTCAGGGCCACCTGTTCAGTCACGCGCTCCCGCCAGAGCGGGCGACGGCGCTGCTCAGGACGCTTGATTCAGAACTGTGATGTCAGGCTGCAGGCCCGCTTCTTCGATCAGCTGACGGTAGTCAGTGGGGGAGAGCGGGTGCCTGCCAGCGACGGCTATCAGTGCCGCCTCGAGCAGGTTGGTAGCCAGGCTGCGGCCGCCGAACCGCGGTGTGGTCGTGATGAGTCGCTCCACGCCGCGCTCACGCAGGTTGTCAACGTCCTGTGAGGTAGTGGTGTTGGTGAGGATCGTCTTGCCGCTCAGGTCTTTAGGAGCATAACGGCGGATGTAGTGGAAGTCGCCGGCCAGTACTTCCGCCCATTCGAAGTAGTGGCTTTTGCTGCTCTGTTCGTTGGTCGTCTGCCTGGAGCCGGTGGGGTAGATCCATTTGAACGGGACGCGGCTGATTATGGGCAGGAGCGCCCTGGCGGCGCGGTCGAGCGCCTTCAGGCTTCGCAACCTGATCGGCAGGCCAAGTGCGAAGATCATGTCGCCGTACAGGACGTCAGCGCCATGAGCGTCTAAGGCTTCTGCCATGCCGAAGCGGTCGACGCCGGCCACGACGAGGACCCGCCGGTTGCGCCAGGAGATCTCGGGTTCAAGTTTCTCGACAGTGAGCCGCTCGAGAGTGTCCTTGAGGGCTGCGCCGCAGACAACCGGGGTCTGAGTGGCGTTGGCGGCGAGTCTCACGCCGTCACGCAGGTAGTAGCGTTTGCCGCTTGCCTGCAGGTAGATGTCGATGCCGCCTAGGCCGATGGCGTCGACTTTGCCGTCGAGTTCACGGATGAGGCTGGCAGCCTTGTTCATGTCGCCATCTGTGCCGATGCGGCGGATGTTGACGCGGCGGCCCAGCAGTTCGATCTGCTGGTCGGTGTCCCGGCTGGGGGAGCCGATGGAGACACTGACGACGTTCAGTTCCTGATTGTCGGGCAAGTCAGTCGCGTTCCTGTTCGAGGAGTTTGAGTACCTTGCTGCTCACGGTCTGGTTGATGCCTTTGAGGAAACCGCGGCTCTGGACGAATTCAACTACGTCGAGCACGTCTGCGGGCAGGCTGTCGCTGTGGTTGCGCAGCAGGTAGGCGTTATTGCGCGAGAACTCCTCGGTCCACGGCGAGCCGGTGACGGCGGTGATCTTGCGGTTGAGCTGCTCAGGGGTGAGCAGGCGCCCGGTGCCCGCGCCCGCGTAGCGACCATCTTGACGCTCGACCTCGACCGTGGGGGTGCCATCGGCGCGGAAGTAGGGGCTCTTGACGATGTGCTTGATGATCGTCTTGAGGTTGTAGTTGGTGGCGATGAAGTCGGCGGCGATGTCATCGAAGTGGCGCTGTTGCACCTCTTGGGCCAGCAGCATCGCCTCGTAGTCATCAGCCGCCATGCTGTCAGGCAGCGGGTTGATGAGCTGATGGCCCGTCAAGCCGCGATAGACGTTGTGGACGATGGCCACGGCGAAGCGCGGATCAGCGGCGATCTGAGCCGCTGGCCAAGGCAGGCTCTCAG
>CALDPK010000236.1 GCA_937911855.1 uncultured Trueperaceae bacterium
GGGTACCGTTACGAGCGCCCGCCACAGCGAGCCGTCGTGTTCAAGGCTGATCCGCTGCCCGAACAGTTCCACCGTGACGGATTCGGCGTCGCCGTGGATGGTTGCCATCACCTCGATCTCGTTGCCGGGCCGGGTGTTTGCCTGCGATACATGCGCCACGACTGCCATGTTGCTGGCGGTGAACGTCGTCACGACGTCACGAACGCGTGGTGCCACGGCGATGAGCAGCGGTCCGGCGTTGGCCGGCGGGGTCACCTGCACTGGCAGAATTGGCTGGGTCAGCTCAAAGCCGGCTGGCAGGCTGGCGAAGTCCACGGTGACCTGATAGGTGCCTTCGATCAGTCCGCTGATCCACACGTTGCCGTCCTGGCTCGTGAACACGCGCCGGCTCATGGGGCCTTCCAGCATCACTGCCGTGCCCGGGACGAGCGGCTCGCTTGCGTCACGGCTGCCGTCCCGGTCGCCGTCAAGGAAGACGCTCAGCTGCAGCACGCTGACTGGAGCGAAGGGCAGGTCCAGCGGTTGATTCTGACCGAGCTGGATCTCCACCTGGTCCGTGCCGATGAAACCCAGAGTGGCAGGCAGGTTGCCGCCGAACCGCAGGGCGTGATGGCCGGCGGGCAGACGCAGGGTGAAGCTGCCGTCCTCGGCGGTCACCGTGCTGTGATCTCCTGACTGGATGAGGATGCCTGCCAGCGGTTCTTCGCCGGCCTCACGGACCTGGTTGCGGTTCCGGTCGGAGTAGGCGATCCCGCTGATGCTGCCGGTTTCACGGCCGCCGAACAGTTCCACGACCGGACGCGGGGTGTTGAACGGTATGAGCCAGGTGTAGCTGACACCGGCTGTGAGCCGGTGGGTCACGGTTCCCCGTTGCAGCTGGAGTCCGTAGCCCAGGCCGAAGCGGAGGCCTGACGTGAAAACGTCCCGGGCGGCAATGCCCAGCGCAAAATCCTGGCCGATGTGGCTGAAGGCGACAGTAAGGTCAGAGTCGATGTGGTGCGACCAGCGCTGTTGCCAGCGGACGGCGAAACGGTAGCCGCTCCGGTCCGACCGCTCGAGGTCCAGCCTGGCTTCAAGCACGGATCCTTCGCCGAACCGGTATGCCGCCCGTGAATCCAGCGCGAGCGTCCGCGAGGCCTCTTCCGTGAGTGACGCCGCGCGCCACTCACCAGCGAAGCCGATGCCAAAGGTGAATCTGCTCAGCACAGTCGTGAAGCCAACGCGGAACCGGTTGCCGGACTGGGTGTTCTCGTCCAGCGCACGGAACGTTTCGGCCGCCAGCTGGACGGAAGTGCTGGCGCCGAATCGCCACGCAACCCCGAACTGCAACCGCAACACACCGGGTCCGTCCCCGAAGTTGGTCGTCTGATGCACGATCCCGGTGCTGAGCCGGAGCGCGGGGATCGGCTGGCTGGACAGCTGGACGGAGTTCGTCATCCTGCTCACCAGCGGCGTGAAGGAGAAACGGCTCATGAAACGCACGCCTATCGGGTTGGCCGAGCGGGTGCCACCGATGAAACTGATGTTGGTCAGGCCGAGGCTCGGGCTGGTACTTACGGATTGGGTCAGGCTGAACGACTGGGTCATCCAGTTCAGTGACTGACTGAAAGTGGCATGCAGCCGGAAACCTTCAGAAGAACTGGTACCGGTCAGGCCGACTCCCACCCCCAGCCCGAGGGTATCAGTCAGCTGCCGGCGGTACAGCGCCGAAATTGATTCGTTGTGCGTGCCGCCCATCAGGAACAGGTTGCCGCTGAACTGCAGGTCGAGCTCGGGATTCAGGCTGCTGGCCGTGGCATTGAGGCCGAAGAAGTTGGCGTCGGGAAAGCGCATGAAGTTGCCGCCAACGCTGAAGCGCCAGTCGGCAGCCTGGAGGCTGCCCCCCAGGCCGACCGATCCCGGTGCCAGATCCAGGTTGGCTTCCCAGGTTTCCCCGGTCAGCGCGATGCTCGTGTTCCGCGGCACGGTGAAGGCGGCGTCGCGCGTGTTGCGGAATGCGCCAGTCCGGATGCGCAGGTCAACGAAGTCCGACAGTTCACCGCTCAGGCCCGGAGTGATGCTCCAGTTGAATACAGGGCTGGTTTCACCGTCGGAGCTTTCTATCCCGGCGTTGGCTGCGGTTGTGATGCTGAGCGTGAGCTGCGGGTCACGTTCCGCCAGGGGAAGGAAGTCGCTTCCACTGGTGTAAGTGGCGTAGACGGTCCGGACCGTGGTGGCGTCAGCCACGCGTGACCAGGCGCTCAGGTCGATGCGGAAGCGGTAACCGTCGCTGGTAGTGCCCTGCACCGGAACTGTTACGGTCACCTCGCCGCTCTGGAACGGCCCCAGTTCAAGCCGGTCAGGACTCACGTGAACCTGACGGCTGGAGTTCGTGGCGCTCAGGACGATGGTGTCAGGCTGGTTGGCTTCGTTGGTGATGGTTACCTTGAATACCAGTTCCTGGCCGGGTGCAGCCTGCAGTTCACCGGCTTCGGCGAGTCCGGTACCGGTACTGCCGGTAACAGTCACGTTGATTGTTGATGTCGTCATCTCGCCCGCACTGGTAGTTGCCGTGGCGATCAGCTCAGCAGTGGTACCCAGCAGGGCTGCCGGCGGGATCCTGAGCGTGAACGGGACCTGCATGGGGCCGGCGAGCGTAACGTGCCGGCTGTTGCTGACGAGAGGCCAGCCGGCTGGTGATTCAAGGCTCAGTGTCACGTCGCCGTTGCCATGAACGGGCACTGCGAACGTGACGTAGTCGCCCGGCCGGCCTGATACTTCCGGCGCAGGGCCGAAGCCCACGTTGGCGTGCGCTGCTGCAGAAAGCAGCAGCGCTAGCAGCAGCGTAAGCCGCGTGAACATCAGAACGCTTCAGTCTCTGCCGTTAATGTTGCTGACAGCATGTACTCACCGGCGTGCTCTGTACCCGTAAGTTCAAGCTCCAGCTCCACAGTCAGCTCCAGCCAGCCGCCAGTCGGGCCGTTCTGGGCATGTATCACCTGCGGGAAGCCGTTACCTTGCAGCCAGGCGCCACCGTTCACGCGGTAGTGGATCTGATGTGCCGGCACCAACAGCAAGCCGGCTTCACTCACGATGTCACTGATCTGCAGGCTTACAGACCAGGCACCTTCCGAGCTCGAATACAGCTGTACCGGCAGGATGCCACCCTGGTAGCGGGCTGGGAACTTGAGCGGCGGGAAGCCCTGGGCGCGCAGGTCGAAGGCGATGGCATCTGCAGGAGCCCGCACGCTGACGAGCTCGGGTACGAGTACTTCGACGGGCCAGTTGGCCTGGGCGAACGCGAATCCGCAGGAAAACCACAGGAGCATCAGCAGTGACCTCACTGGTCGCCCTCCTGCGCTGCCTGTTCCTCTTCGAGGCGGCGTACGCGTTCGGCGGCTTCTTCGAACCGGAAATCCGGTTCGGCAAGTGCCTGATCAAGCCGGAAGACGAATTCTCCGGCCACGTCGGTTCCGATGTCGCCATAATTAAGCAGGGCAAGTGCAAGGTAGTCGCCTGCCGGTACGGGGCCGAACAGTTGCAGGGTGAAATTCCTGCTGACGCCGGGCAGCGCCATCTGGCGGTCCATCGTGATCGTCTCCACCAGTTCACCGGTAACAGAGCGGATTTCCACCGTGCCCGTGAGTATCTGGATCGTGTTTCCTTCGTTCAGATATGTCAGTTGCATCGTGTACGGATCGATTTCCGTGACCGGCGCCTGGCCCAGGATGCCGGTGATCCGCCCACCCGACGTACCGGGTGGAATGTTCACGTAAAGCATGTGTGCCGTGCGCAACCGGAAAGTTGTAATCGCCCGGCTCTGATCTATGGATGGATCAATGCCTTCGGCGAACAGCGCAGCCCAGTACGAACCGGGAGCTGCATCAGAGGGTACGGTCACGGTGTAACTGACGGTGGCCTGACTGTTCGCGCCCAGCTCCAGAGTATCCACGTCAAACGAGAGCCAGTTGGCGGCGCTGTTATCGAGCGTTCCCGCTGGAAAGAAGGCGATCTGACCACTGCTGTCGTGCTGCCAGTCGCCCGGATAAATACTGATGTTAAGTGGTGCTGTCCCGGGATTGTCGAGACGCAACTGCTGGGTGACGCTCCCGCCGGGACTGGTCGTGTGGATGATCGCGTTCGGCTGAACCGAAACGGCACCCTGGGCACCAGTCACACCACAGAACAATCCTGCTGCCAAAAGAATGAGTTGCTTCATTGTTACGTTCATTGCGTTTTCCCTTCGGGGTAAGGGCTGATGGATGCGGGAAACCTCCCCCAGGTTCCCCGCATCCGAGCGTGGCTCAGGTTTCCTGCGTCAATCAGTCGGCAGCAGGAACTTCGCCGGAGATGGTGTAAGTCAGCGTGGCAGTGTTGGTGCCGAAGGTGTCGCCGTTGACCTTGACTGCGACAACTACGAGGTCATCGAGCCAGCTGGTGCCTTCATGTGCGCACCGGTCGGACAGGTTGCCAGTGGTGTCACTGGTGAACTGCGACGGCAGGAGGTTGACGGTGTCGGTACCCAGGATGCGGAAGAAGCCCGTGGCAGCGCCAGCGCGGAAGGAGCACAGCGTGTTGTCCTGGATGTACATGTCGAATTCAGCATCGCCGCCGCGCTGGACGCTCAGGTTCCAGTCGGAGTAGTTGCTGAACTTCTGAAGGATGAAGGTCTGGTAGCAGACGAAGTAGTTCTTCGAGCCTTCAACCAGTTCACCGGCTTCGTCGAACAGGATGGGCGGGTAGGTATCAGCAACGCCGCCGTGATTGCGGATGTTGATGATCGGATCCTGAGTGGCGGTCCACTGGCTGGCAACGCCGTAGGACGTGCCGAGGGGCAGCCACTGACGCTGGCCGTTGAACACGCCGCCGTCGGTGTCGGTGCCGCGGAAGCCGGCGCCGTAGACGCAGACGTAGGGCGCGTCGTCATCACCGATCAGTGAGAGGTCAAAGTCCAGTTCGCTGACGTCCAGGTGCAGGGCGACCGTGGGCGGCAGGATCAGGTTGACGTTCTGCTCGACTGATGCGGATGATTCGCCGGCTGCGAATTGATCCGGGCCGTTACCTTCGGTCGGGCTGACCAGGGGCTGAGCCAGGGCGAAACAGAAAGATGCTGCGAGAAGGGCAATGCTGACTTTTTTGAACATGTGTTTTACCTTTCAGAGGCAAGAGAACTTGATATTGCAGACTGAATCCAGGGGGTCTCCCGGAACATCCTCCTTTCCTGGCCCGGCGCCCGAAGGGCAACCGGATCGGGTTTTGACTTCGAAATGAGGTTAGGGGACGCGCCATTTAGCAAGCGTGAAGCGCCGTTACGCGGTTCTGTGCAGGGAATGAGAAAATGGTGTATAACCGCTTCACGAAATGAGAGACCGCTAAACGGTTCACTTAACGGTAGCGTTAACTATGGAACCTGGGGGGTTCAGTTATGTTGACATCCGAATTGTCGGGGGGTGCGTCAGCTACCCTGCATCTGCGTACGCGCGGCCCGGTTTTGCTCTACGGGCCTGGCGGCAGGCTGCAGTTGCGGCGCAAGGCGCTTGCCATCCTGTACTACCTTGCATTCGAAGGGCCTACGAGGCGCGAACGGCTGGCCGACCTGCTGTGGGACAGCCCGGATCCGCTCGCCAACCTGCGGGTTGAACTCAACGCGATCAACCGGGTGCTCAAGGACTTCGGAATAACTTTCTGCGACCGCTATCAGGATCCGCTCGAGCTACCCAGGGAACTTCACCTGGACATGAGTGGCCCCGGGCACGAAGATGAGATACTCGACGGGCTCGACGGCCTGGGCGAAGGGTTCCAGGAATGGCTCGACTGGCGTCGCACCAGGCTGCGCACTTCGCGGCCGGCCCAGTTCGACTTCGGCGCAGAGCTCGACGCACTCACCGGAACCCTGCGGGCGCCGCACCTCCTGGTAGTCGAACCGCAGCCGTGCGAGACTGCACTGCCATTCGCCGAGGCGCTCTCACAGCGGCTGCGACTGCCACTCCTGCCCCTTGCGGCAGCCGGCAAAGGACTGCGTTACGCGGCTCCGCCGCATCCGCCGGGGCTCATCGAACGCATCCAGGCCGAGCGCGGCTCGATCTGGCTGTTCGAACGGCCGTTCTTCGGCGACGATCCATCCGAACTGCTGGAGCTGCGTGCCCACCTGCAGTCATCAGAGATCAGCTACCTTCGGCTGCCCGGCAACAGCTGGTTGCGGGAACGGAGCGGACGGCTCGGCCAGTTCGACTTCGATACGGCAGCGCGCCTTTTTCTTGCGGCCACCGGTCCCCCCGGGTACCTTGCCGAACTGCTGACGTTCGCCACAGCGGAACACCTGCCGCTGCTGCAGAAGTACCGCGCAGCGATCGAGCTCGAGATCCGCAAGCTCAGCCCCACCTGCAGGGCAGCCCTGGTCGGCCTGGCAGTGCGGTCCCGCTCAAGTACCGAGAGCACGGCTGCGTTCCCGGAGACGATGGAGTGCCTGGCGGAACTGGTTGAACACCGCTGGCTGGAATACGCCGCCTCGGGCTGGCGCTTCACTTCTGCCTTCGCGCGCAACATCCTGCTCCGCTCGCTGCAGGACGGACTGCGTCAGGCGGGCCACCGCCAGCAGGCCACCGTCCTCGAGCAGCTGGGCAAGCAGGTGCCCGCCCTCATGCAGCGGCTGATGGCAGGCGAATCCGTCGATGGCTCCGGGTTCGACGGCAAGCTCTCCCCGTGGGCGCATGAAGCGATGAGCCGGCGGCTCGAGTTACCCAGCAGGCTGCAGCCGCTCGCCCCCCGGCACGTCAGCGTCAGCAAGCGCGAGAACTACATCGAGGCCGACAGGACATACGGCGAAGGCGTCGAACAGGACGGCACCACCGCGGCCCTCGTCCGCCATGGCAGGAGCCACACGCCTTCCGGGGTGAAACTGACCTTGCCCTCGAAACCCGTGCTCCTGCAGATCAGCGGGGAAGCACGCATCGAGAACAACCACGGCATCGGCCTGTACGGCGATGCCGTTCCGCTGCGATTGATGCTCGACGACGAGGTCGTCGCCACGCTCGCGCCTGACCAGCCGCCCGGCCAGGTTGCAGGCGAACTGCTGCTGCCGCTGTCCGGCAAGTTCAACTACTGGTTCCTGAGCTCCGGTTCACGCCAGCTGGCAGTTGAATCAGCCTGTGAATCCGGCATCGTGCAGTTCGACGTGCGCTGCTTCGACCAGGCGGAGGCGGGTGCTTCGGTGGAGGCCTGGGCACTGAAAGCATGACGAGCGTCATCTATCGGCCCGATATGAAACGCGTCCTGCAGGGCATTCCGGGCAGGTGGCTGTAAACTGAGGGAAGCGAAGTATGCCTCAGGAGGATTTACCCGATGAAACGAATGCTTGCCCCGCTCGCACTGCTGCTGGCCGGATCCGTTTTCGCCCAGACGTGCGAACCGCTCACGGGCACACCGCTCAGGGTCGGAGTGCTGCCGGTCATGAATACACTGCCGCTGTTCGTGGCTGAACAGGAAGGTTTCTACGAGGCACAGGGCGTCAACGTCGAACTCGTGCCCCTCGAAAGTGCCCGTGACCGTTCCATCGGCCTGCAGACAGGGCAGCTCGAGGTCGGCAATAACGACGTCATGGGCGCCATCCTTCAGATCGCCGGCGGCGATGAGCTGAAGATAGTCCGGCACGACACCTTCGAAGAGGGCGTGCGTTTCTTCTCGATAGTCACCGGCGCAGACACCGGACTGGATAACGCCGAGAAGCTGATCGCCGCCCTCGAGGACGGCGAAGCACAGATAGCCATCGGCCACAACACTGTCACGGAGTACATGGCCAGCAAACTGCTGCGCGACGCCGGCTACGAACCGAACGAAGGCGACTACCTGGAAGTGAGCGCCATCCCGCTCCGCCTGGAGAACATGGCCCAGGGCGCGGTTGCCGCTGCCCTCCTGCCCGAGCCGCTTACGACCCTCGGCGAACTCCAGGGCGGCCACGCAGTACTGCAGGACAGCACCACCGAGTTCGTGCCCGTCGCACTGACCGTCACCCAGGTCGCCATCGACGACCGGCCCGGCGACGTTTGCGCGTTCCTGGCGGCGTACCAGCAGGCGGTCGAAGCCATCAACGCCGACCCTGAGGCCTACCGTGAGAACCAGATCCGCATTCCCGAGCCGGTCATGGCTACGTACGAGGTCCCCACGTTCGCCGCGCCGCGCGTGCCCACTGAAGCCGAGATCGCCCTGGTTCAGGAGTGGATGCTTGAGGTCGGCATGATCGACGAAGCTGTCGCCTTTGAAGACCTTGTCGACGGCCGCTTCATGGCTGACTGACGGTTTGAACCGCCCCTTCCTCGAACTGGACGGTGTGACCTTCGGTTACGGCGGCGCCGCTCTGGTACTGCGCGACTTCAGCTGGCAGCTTGAAGCCGGCGAGTTCTGCTGCATCCTGGGCCCCTCCGGATCGGGCAAGACAACGCTCCTCTACCTGGCAGCCGGCATCCGCCAGCCGCAGGCCGGTCAGGTGAACCTGGCTGGTGCAGCGGTCACAGGCCCATCCAGGCGGGTCGGCCTGATGCTGCAGGATTACGGGTTGCTGCCCTGGTACACCGCGCGACGCAACATCGAGGTCGGCCTGGCCATCAGCGGAGCGGGTGCCGCTGAAGCGCGCGAACAGGCAGAGGAATGGCTGGGCCGCCTGGGCCTGGGCGAACTCGGCGGCAAGTTCCCGGCGGAGATGTCCGGCGGGCAGCGGCAGCGCGTGGCTCTGGCCCGCCAGTTCGCGCTGGGCAGCGAACTGCTTCTGCTCGACGAACCGCTCTCGGCCGTCGACGAACTGTCACGCGAGCGCCTGCAGAAACAGCTCTTCCAGCTGACCGCGGAGTCGGGCGGCACGACCGTCATGGTCACCCACAACATCGAGGAAGCCGTACTGCTGGCAAGCTCGATCCTGCTGATAACCGGCTCCGGGCCGATAACGTCGGCCGAAGTACTCCGCACGCCCTTCCCGGACAGGATTCCCGCACGCACCGAGCCGGAATTCCTGCAGTTCTGCCAGGAGATCAGGGAGCGGCTGCGCCTGTGAACGGGTTCCGGCTCAACCCACGCGTCGCGCTCGTCATCGACCTGGTCATCCTCGTCGCCGTATGGCACATCGCGGCGGTGAACATGGACCGCAGCTTCCTCCCCACCCCCTTGACGGTAGTTCAGACGTTCTGGCAGGAGATACAGGGACCGCTGCTCGGCCACACCTGGTCAAGCCTGGTGCGCATCCTGGT
>CALDPK010000237.1 GCA_937911855.1 uncultured Trueperaceae bacterium
TCATCACTGCTCGACCACTCAATTGCCTCGGACGCGCCGGCCACGACCATGATGGTGGCTGTCAGTGGCAGCGTGTCACCTGGCAGTAATGCAGTGTCTTCTTGATTGATGACCACGGAAATGACTGCGGGCGACGTGCCAGGACCCGGACAGCCAGCCAATATGACCGCCAGGCCGGTCAACATGAAGAAACGACAGGTCAGTTTGTGCATTTCAACTCCCGTGCAGCCTTAAAGTGGGCGCACCTTAGCATGCGGACATTGACCGGATGAGGAATTAGCTGATTTGTGCGGCTACGTCCGCCCGCTGGAACGTGGGCAAGCAACCCGCCAGGACCAACAGGAGCAACAACGCGATCAGTGGAACACGGAGCCTTCCAAGGTGTCGCTTCATGGTGCATGATTGTGCGTATCGCGGGTTTACCTGCTCTCCACCAGTCGCACCGCCAGGAGCAGCGCCTGTTCGCGCGTGGCGTTGGCGTAACCGCTGGCCTGCTCCTCGGGCGTCACGGCGCGCGGGGTGAACTGGTTGCTGCCGGTGCCGGTGATGATGCCGTTGGCCGCCATGAAGTACACGCTTTCGCTGGCCCAGGCCGAGATGCGTTCGTGATCGGTGAACGGCTCGGGCGCATCGAACTCGAGGGGGAACTGTGCGTCGGTTGCCCAGGTCCAGTCGGGCAGGTTCACCTTCTTGAACACGCGGGTCAGTATGGTCGCGGCCTGCTCGCGGTTCAGCAGCTGATCCGGTGCGAACTCGGTAGAGGAGATGCCGACCGCCAGTTCCGTGTTGAAGGCCTTCAACACCTCGGAGTCATCCGTGTCCGTGAAGGGGTTGATTGCTGCCGGCACGGCTTCTTCACCGGTCAGTGCCTCGTAGACCCGGACTGCGACGGCGGCGAATTCCGCGCGGGTGATGGAACCGGTCAGGTCTGCGCCGGCCAGAACCGCGGGAATGAGACCGTGATCGGCGGCGCGCTGCAGTTCAGGCACCGCCCAGGCTGAGGCGTTCTCCCAGCGCTGGTCAACCTCCATGGACAGCGTGTAGTGCGAGGGTCGCCTGAGCCAGGCGGCGGCGCGACGGAAGCTGACGTCGAAATCACCTTGCGAGTGCACGTACTCGTAGTGACCGCCGTTGACGCTGGCGTAGCTCTGCATCAGGTCCTGTTCAGCTGGAGCGTTCGGACCGAACGCGCCGGCGGAGGAGATGGAGCTGGCAAAAATGTGCGGCTGGACTTCTGCGAGCGTGGCCCACAGCTCGCTGGTGCGGACGACTGCGCCGTCAGTCAGCAGGATGACGGCCTTCTTGCCCGGCCGTTCTGCCAGCGCCTGAGTGGCCTGAAGCAGTGCCGCCTCACCGGAGCTGGAGCTGGTGTTGCGCGGGTCAGCCTGGATGGCTTCCAGCACTCGCAGCGGCTCTCCTGACCAGTTGCGCAGCAGGAACGGGCTGTCGAACGGCAGCAGGTTCACTTCTTCGACCCCGGGGGAGATGCTCTGCGCGAACGTCTCAAGCGCCTTGTAGATGATGGGCAGCGCACCTGCCACGCTGCCGCTGGTGTCCCAGGTGATGACAATCGAGCGGGGCGGCTCAAAGATGCGCAGCAGGTAATCGCCCGGCAGCACGCTTGCAGCGATGGTGATCTCTGTGGAGGTCGCTTCCTCCTGTACCGCGACGGCCTCGCCGCTTGCGTCAGACAGCTCGTAATCGAACCCACGATGCGGCAGACCGCTCAAGGTGACGCTCAGGTGATTCATACCCGCGGGCACTGAGAGGCGGTACCAGGCTTCCTGCTCACCCAGTTCGACTGTGCCCTGCAGTCGCTCACCGGGTGCAATAGTTGCGGCCGTCTCGCGGCTGCCGTTGTCACCTGCAGTCTGCGCTTCCTGAAGCACATCGGCATGTTGCTGCTCAAGCGGTCCAAGCCGGCTGTAATGGCCCCATTCGCCTACGGCGGAGCTGTAATCGGCGCCGGTGGCGCGTTCGATGATGCTTATCGCCTCAGGCAGCCGGTACGTGTCCCTGGGCGTCAGGTTGATCGCGCTGAAGCGGACGTAGCGGGCCCAGACGGGTTCCTCGAGTTGGAAGTGCGCTGGGTTCTCTGCAACGTCCCAGGTGCCGATGGGCGTCCAGGGGCCGGTGGGGCTGTCGACTGCCACGCTGAGCTCCACGAGCTGGAAGCTGTTAGCTTCGCCTTCATGTTCGAGCCACTCGAACTGCTCGATCTGTGCGGCGCGCTCATGGTGGAAGCCGACGACCCAGTGCGCCTGCTCTTGCTCCCAGCCGAGCCGTATGGTTTCGACGTACTCGTCAGCTCGGAGCATCCGGTTCGAATGTGCCATGGAACCGGGATCGGACCAGATCGGGTGGCCACCGACCCTCGGATCGGCGATGTTCAGGCCAGCGCCACCGGTCAGCAACGCCGCCGACTCCAGGGTGGTGACGGCCTTGAACGTACCGAGACGCATCGCGTCCAGATGGGGAGTGGCGCTGGCTACCTGGTTGGCCAGCAGGTGCAACCGCACGTAGCGTGCCATGACGGGTTCGGGCAGCACGAAGGCCTGCTCCGCCTGAATCGGAGAGAGTTCGGCGCGGAGCACCTCCGTGAACTCCTGGCCATCGAGCGACACGCTCACTGCGAAATCTTTGAGAGCAGCCGCTGGATGGTCTGTAGACGTTGGGTTGAGCAGGAATCCTGCGAGCTCAACAGGCTCCGTCCCGGCCAGGCGGACGGTCAGCGGGAACTCGCTCATGCCCAGGTCCTGGGGAACACGGTCATACATGCGGTAATCCATGAAGTCGTGATGCAGTGGCGCCATGCCGTCAAAGAGAAAGGGCACGTCGAAGCGGCTGACCAGTGTTTCCTCATCCGGGCTGGAGCTGAAGATCTCCGCTCCCAAGCCAGTCCAGGCTGCGTCCAGGCCACCGAGCAGCGCCTGTGGCAACGGGTACCACAGGTGACTCCCCACTGGGCTCGCCATTGCATCCGGAGCGAACGTTACGTCCGCGGTCGACTGGCGCCCGTCGGCGCTGCGGGCACTCACGGTCAGCACTACCGGCTCGTCAGGCACTTCCGAAGCGATGACCACAGGGACGCGCACGGCCTGTTCCTCACCGGGAGCCAACGACAGGCTGCCTGGCACCTCAAGCTGCCAGCGGCCGTCCGATGCGTGCCCGTCGAACGTGAGTTCGAGCGCCTCGGCGTGCGGGTTGCTCACGGCAAGCTCCAGATCGAACCGCTGCCCGTAGGGCCAATACGCCGCCACCGCGTCGACGCTGTCTGGTCGCAGGGCCATGGAAAGGTCCAGGGAAGCGGGTTCGAATAGCGTTGCTTCGTCTTCATAACGACCGAACCATTCGGGGAAATCGCTGTCCCGTCCCGGCGCCACACTGAACGGGCTCAGCCGCTCAAGTGTCACCTGGTACCAGTCCTCGCTCGGAACTTCAGCGTACAGCTGCAAATGGTATTCGCCGGCAGGCAGCCACTCCTGCCCGGTGATCAGGCCGTCCGGTCCGGCGAAGGCACGGCCAAGGGAGTACGAGCCCCAACGGAGGACACCGATAAAGTTGCCGTCCGCTGGAGGCGTCACAGTGAGACGCACGTGCTGGGGCGCCGGGAGGTTGAACCGGAAGTAATCGCTGTCATCATGGGTGGTCAGCAGGCCGATGCGAGGCTCACCGAAACGCAGTAGCTCTGCCGTGGTTCCAGCGTCGTTGGGCTCGCGTTCGGGCAGTCCTGGCGGCCTGTCCCGTTGCGACAACGTTTCAGTTTCTCCGTCAGGTTCAGTAGCTCCAGGGGCTGCTGACTGCTGTTCGGCGGGGTCGGCCACAGCTGCTGCGGGTTCCGGCATGGCTGAGGCTGGCCCGATCGGCAGCAGACGGAGGGTATAAGGGGTGTCGCTGCCCGAAACCCTGAAGTAATGCGTTCCGGGCAGCAGGTAGAGATTGTCGAGTCTGAGGTTGCCCGATGCGCGGTGCCGCGCTGCGTGCTTGCCGGCGGCGTCGTAGTAGCTCCGGGAGCTCAGGAAGACCTGCTCCGTGCCGCCGGTGATCATCACGTCCGCCTCGCCGCGCTGGATGATGCGCAATGCATCGCCCAGCGCGTGTGCGCTCGATGCACACGCGGAGACCGTACAGTAGTTCGGCCCCCGCATGCCGTAACGCATCGAGACGTGACCTGCGGCAATGTCGGGAATGAACATCGGTACGAAGAAGGGACTGATGCGCTTCGGTCCCCGCTCGATCATGACGCGGGTCTGTTCCTCGAACGTAGAGATGCCGCCGATACCGCTGCCGATCAGGACGCCGACACGGTCGAAATCCACGTGGGCCGGCTTGTTGTCGAGGCCTGCCTGGGTGACCGCCTCCTGAGAGGCGGCCATCGCCAGCTGGGCAAAGCGATCCATCCGCTTCGCCGTGCGCGGCTCGACATAATCCGTGGGCTGGAAATCATCGACTTCCGCCGCGATGCGCGTGCGCCACGGCTGCACGTCGAACCGCGTGATCCTGCGGATCGGTGAGCGCTCGCGACGCAGACCTTCCCAGAAATTCTCTTTGCCCGTGCCGACCGCGGTGATCGGTCCGATCCCCGTGATTGCCACGCGATGTCCGGCCGGACGTGCGTGGCCGGGCCCGTTGCGGTCGCCGTTTCCGTTGAGCTGGTGTTCAGACACGCCGGACCTCCCTGTGATTGCGAGAAGCCTGGGCGGCGACGCCGGCGAGGGTGCGCTGCGCGATGACACTGACGAACTGGCGGGAAATGACGAGGTCCCAGGCGAGCGGGCCGATCAGCGGCCAGGCCGGACCGTCCCAGGCGTGCGTGATCTTCACGTCGGTCGAGCCATCATCGTGCGCCTCGAAGCTCCACTTCACCTGCATGCCTCGCGTGATGCCGTCGACGTGTTCGTAGTACACGGCAGGCTCGTCGGGATCGACGCGCATGTCCGAGACCCACCAGGTGGGGTAGCGCAAAGGTCCTCCGAAATCGCGCCATGCGGCCATCTCGACGCGGCCAGTGCCGAAGTCGCGCTGTTCATGGAAGCGGACCCACCGGTAGTGCGGCAGGATCTCGGGCCATCGTTCCACGTCTGCCGCGACCTGGAAGCAGACGTTGGGAGGTGCTTCCATCCGGTGTTCGTCGAGTATGGTCACGATGCCCTCGCGAGGGAGTGGAGTGTGGCTGTGGCGAGTCGCGGGTCCAGCAGTGAGGCCGGCGCGCGCAGGTCACTGGTAACGCCCAGCAGCGCATTGCGCGCCGGACTGCTGCGGCCGAGCGCGCGGATCGCGGCATTCGCAAGCACCGGCTGTGCGAGAACATGCTCGATCAGCCACTGCACGCGTCGCGCGCCGAGTGTGAGCGCCGCATGCGCTTCTGCCCAGCCGACCAGGCGTTCGCGACTGACACAGCCGGGCTGCCGCAATGCTCGCGCCGCAACGACGGCCAGTTGCTCGGCACCCGCCAGCGCCTGGTGAATGCCCTGTCCGGTGAATGGATCGAAGTAGCCAGCCGCGTCGCCCACGAGTGCAACGCTATCGAACGCGACGTCGCGCACCGGTACGTCGAACGGACCCGATGCCATCCACACCTCGCCGGCCAGTGGACGCATCGGTGCGTCGTCGGCGAGCAGTGGAAAACGACCCTGCCAGTGATCGACGAAGGCGTTCAGCCGCGTCTCGCGAGGGCCGTTCTCGAACGCTCCCTGCGCGGCACGTGACGACACGACGAGCGTCACGTTACAGGCATCCCCGGCGGCACTGACCGGTGCAATGCCGACGCACGCGCCGGCGGTCAGGTGCATCTCGCCGAGCGCCTCGTCTGAGCACATGTGTCGGGGAACTGCAGCGTGTGTACTGAGCGAGAGCTTGCGTAGCCGCGGTGGCCGGCGGACGGCATGTACTGCACGTGCGACGATGGAGCGCAGCCCGTCGGCTCCGACGACAAGTCGCGCATGCAGGCGGTGCTGGTCACCGTGGAGACGCAGCGTGCATCCATGAGTGTCGCATGCGACCTCCGTGACGCGTGCGCCAGCACGTACTTCGACGCCGGCGGCAATGGCCGCGTCCACCAGTACCATGTCCAGCTGCTCGCGTGAGATGGCGTATGCGGAGGTGTCGCCTTCCGCTGTGATCTCGTCGAAGTGTGTCACGAATGACGAGCCGTCCGGCGCGATGATGCGCCAGCCGCGCAGGCGAGCGGGGGCGAGTGCGTCGATTGCGCTGAGGAGTCCGAGCCGGGAAAGTACGCGTGTACTGCCTGCGCTCAGGCAGTCGCCGCAGGGCTTCGCGCGCGGCAGTGACTTGCGCTCGAGCAGGAGCACGTCATGCCCTGCACGGGCGAGCAGAAGTGCAGTGACGGCACCGGCAGGCCCGCCGCCAACGACGACGACCTCGCGATGCTCGCATGTCATCGCACCACCGCAGCTGCTGAGGTACTCCAGAGCGGCGCTGTGCCCGGGCGACCCGGATTCACCCTGCGTACCGTCCGCTTCGGACACTCTCCCGCACCGTCACCTCGCCTCCCGGCGGTCTGTGATCTATCCTGTGCGATGCGGCCGATGCCGCAGAGGTTCGCACCAGGAGCATCACCTTGCTGATTTTCTACGCAGATCATTTCGTGCTGCCGCTGCCGGCAGGCCATCGATTTCCGATGCAGAAGTACGGACGTCTGCGCGAGCGTGTCGCGGCCGGACTCGTGCCGCCGCACGAGCTGCGTGTGCCCGAAGCCGCGACGGACGAACAGCTCGGCCGCGTGCATACGGCGGACTACATCCACCGCGTCGCGAACGGTCTGCTGAGCGAGGGCGAGGTTCGACGCATCGGCTTCCCGTGGTCGCCGCAGATGGTCGAGCGTTCGCGTCGATCGGCGGGCGCAACGATCGAAGCGTCGCGGGTCGCATTCAGCAGCGGCGTGGCCGTCAACCTGGCCGGCGGAAC
>CALDPK010000238.1 GCA_937911855.1 uncultured Trueperaceae bacterium
CGCGCCAAGGAGTCCCACGCGCTGATGAAGGCTGGCGCGGTGTCGGGCCTGTCCATTGGCTACTACGTGCGCGAATCGAGCTACGACGAGAAGACCGGCATCCGGACGTTGACCAGGCTCGACCTTGTCGAAATCAGCCTAGTGACCTTCCCGGCAAACGACGACGCACGAATCGACGCCATCAAGTCGAAGCTGGCCCATGGCTCGCTTCCGACGTTGCGCGAATTTGAGCAGCTTCTGCGGGAGCAGGGGTTCTCGAAAAATCAGGCGGCGGTCATTGCCAACCGCGGCCTGAAGCACATGCTCGACCGAGGGGACTCGGGGAGCGATCCGGCAGACATCACCGCACTGATCAAGCAGATCAGCGCACCACTCCCCAAGCTCGAAGGAGCAAAGAAATGAACCGCAACCATCTTTCCGCCGCCATCCGCGGCACCATGCAGCGCAAGGAAGCCGGTGATCGTGCCGACGACCAGCTCGACATGAAGGCGCTGCAGGAGGCCCTAGCCGCCCGCGACGCTGAGATCAAGGGCTTCGTCGAGAAGGCCAACGCCGAGATCGCCGAGACCGGCAAGGTCGCCGCCGACACCAAGGCGGCGCTCGATCTGCTGTCGAAGGACGGCAACGAGATGCAGGCCCGCGTCTTGGACCTGGAGCAGAAGCTGGCCCGCCGTGGCGGTGACGAGGAAGAGTCCGGCACCAAGTCCTACGGCGAGCAATTCACCGCATCGGATGACTTCGAGGCGCTGGCCGCCGAGGCGCAAGCCGCCGGCATCACGACCTCGACGATCGCGATCGGCTCCGAGGCCGACTTCGAACGCCTGGAAGAGATCGCGAGTGCGGGTGGAGGGCGGTACTACGAGGCGCTGGACGTGAGCACCCTGCCGCGCATCTTCAGCAATGAGGCGCTGACCGCCACGCGCGCGCTGCTCGTCGAGGAGCCTACCGTGCCGCGCGGCAGGCCCAACCAGCTCTACGACTTCCCGGCTGCGCTTCCTCCGGTCGATGCCTACGTCGCGACGAGCATCAAGTCGGACGCTCAGGAGCTCCTCTCGGGGCGGGAGGGCGAGCCGCTGCTGGCGGTGAGGAGGGCGGGCCTCGGACGGACCGCCGCGCTCACGACCGACCTCAACGGTTGGGCGGGCAGCTTCGGCTCCTGGCAGGGTCTTCCCGGGGCGCTCGGCACGCTGGGACGGTGGCTGCAGGCCGTGCCGCCTGGGTACGACGCGACCGCGAACCGCGACGGCAACGAGCTCGAGGTGGTAGTGGACGCGGTGCTCGCCGGCGAGTACGTGAACGGTGAGAGGCTCTCGGCCCGCTTCGGCGGAGCTACGGTCCAGCTGGACCAGGTCGGGCCCGGGCGCTACGTGGGTCGTGTGCCGTGGATCGAGAGCGCCGGCCAGGAGGTCGTCGTCGCTAGGGACGGAGACGTCGTGGCCCGGGCCTCCGTCACGGGTCCCGACCCGGAGTTCGCGGACATCGACGGGGCCCGCCTCCTCGAGGCGGTGGCGCAGCGCACCGGTGGAGCGGTCGTGACGGGTGAGACGTACGAGCCGGAGCTGGCGGGCGGCGGGCGGTCGATCTGGCAGTGGTTCCTCACCGCGGCGGTGGCCGTGTTCATCGCGGAGCTGGCATGGCGCAGGCTCGCGCCGGCCACGACCACGGCCGCTCGCTCCGCTACCCCGGTCAGTCCTCGTGGTCGCTGGTCGACGGCTCGTCTACGTCGACCTTCATGACCTCACGCAGAACCGACGTCGCGTAGGAGCCTTTCGGCAGGCCGAAACTGATCGCGTACCCGCCCTCGACCTCTTCGACCCGCGGCTCGGAGACGATGATCCTCGTCAGGCGCCTGTCGCCCCGCCGCGAGCCGAAGCCGGCCCAAGACAGCCCCAGCCTCTCCAGCACCTGAGCCTCGAACTCCCCCGCTCTCGCGGGTGAGGGCTTGACCTTGCGCCCGTAGAGGGGCACGGTGGCGCTTATCTGGAGCGACCACGCCCGCCCGGCCTCCTCTCGCTCGTCCTCGACGAGGAAGGTGCCGCCGGTGTCGTGCTTGCGCGCCCAGTCGCCTTCGATCACGGTCTCGTACAGGCCCGCACGGACGCGGTCTGCCAGGACCTCGTTGAAGAACAGGGACTGCAGGGCGGACACGAAGAAGCGCTTGAGGCGATGGCCGCCAGGCACGCGCTCCCCGCGTAGGACCAGCCAGCCATCGTAGGCGTTGGAGCCGAAGCGGCCGAAGCGCTGGGGCCCGAACCAGTTGGGAGCGCCGCGAGCGGCGAGAGCGTTGAGGGCGCGCTCCGCGCGCTCGGTCGCGCCCGGGTCCGGGCGCCTCACGGTCACTTCGAAGCGGTTGCCTTTCAGGTGCCCGATACCCAGCTTGTTGCCGTGCAGGGAGCGCTCGAGCACGCGCACACCGGGCAACCCCTCGAGCGCTGCGACTGCCGCCTCGTCACGCTTCGGCAGGCTCAGCCACTGCGTGGTGAGGGCGTGCTTGTCCTTCAGGCCCGCCACACCGATCGAGGCCTCGCTGACGCCATGTCCCATCAGGGCGGTGACGAGGTCACGGGTCGTCAGGGACCGCTTCTCGACGAGGAGATAGAGGTGAGAGCCGCGCCCCTCCGGCAGGTAGAGAGGCTGTTCCTCGACGACGAAGTCTTCGGGTCGCTCGCGGATGGTGCCGCCGGTGCCGGCCACCTCGGCGGTGACGAAAGGTAGCCGCTCCCAGCTGAACGTGAGTAGCTCGCGCCTGTCGGCCTCGCGGCCGTCTTCCTGGGTCAAGCTCGCTGCCGACGCGAACGCGTCCGGCGCTTGGTCATGCGCTCCAGCATCAGATGGCGGGCAAGGTCGAACCTCTCGGTGAGGGACGGCGCCGCCAGCAACGGCTGCTTGCTCGCGGCGGGCACCCGGATGTTCGCGCAGACGAAGGAGGCCTGGTACAGCGGGTCCTCAGGCAGGTGGACGTCGATGTCGGTGTCGCCTCGATAGAGGGTGTCGGCGTAAGCACGGAACGTGTCGATGGCGTCCCAGGCGGCCACGGCCTCTGCGTTGGGGTCGCCCCGCACGACCGGGGCAGGGCGGTAGTCGGCGAAGTAGAGCGGCCGCTTGTCTCCCGCGCCGTCGGCCACGTCCTGTGAGTGCGAGATGTCGACCTCGCAGCGTTCCTGGCCGTGCAGCACGAGGTCGAAGCCCTCGTCCGTCTCCTCGACGCTGAGCAGGTGCACGAGGGTCCCGTAGCGCTCGAACTGCTCCTCGGTGTCGCGGATGGGTGCTGTAGGTGGCGTGAAGACCGTGATGAACCGCTTGGGCTCGCTCTCCTGTGCCAGCGCGAGCTTCACGAGGTGCTTGTAGCGCTCCTCGGTGGCGGTGACGGGCACCGTCATGCCGGGGAACACCACGACGTCGAGCGGCAGAACCGGTAGCGCTTCCGCGCCGTATGGCTTCGCTTCGTCCATGGCCTCTCCCACGACCCAACGGTACCAGGGGGCAGCGAGGACGTCTGCCGCCCCCCACACCATGGTTCTTCAGCTTTCCTTCGCGAAGGGAGGGCCCTGAGGGTCGCTCGGGCCGCACGGGTCGCGCAGGCTCAGCGCCAGACGAGGCCGAGGATCGTCCCCAGGAGCACCAGGGGCCCGAGCACCAGGTTCACGTTGAACGCGTCGAGGGCTCGGGCGTTCCGGTAGCGCCTGAGCGCCCTCACCTGCTGTATCAGAAAGCCGACGACGACCGCCCACATCAGTGGGTACGCGAGCCCGAGGCCCTCGTAGGGCCAGCTCGGGTCGAAGGCCGTGACCGAGCCCACGCCCATCAGCGCCAGCACGGAGACCGTGTACAGCGCGCCCACCGCGAAGACCGCGCGGTCCTCTCCCAGGTCGGCAGGCAGGCTGTGAACCCCGTGCTCGCGGTCGTGCCCCAAGTCCGCGAACGCGTAGATGACGTCGAACCCGGCCACCCAGGCCGCTACCGCGATCCAGAGGAGCACGGCCACCAGGTGGAAGGAACCGGTGACCGCGATGAACCCGCCGGCCGCCGCGGCACCGATGGTCACTCCCAACCACAGGTGGCAGGCCCACGTGATGCGCTTCGTGTACGGGTAGGCGATGAGGAACGCCAGCGCGACGGGCAGGAGCGCGAGCGTGAGGGGGTTGAGGGCCGAGCCGGCGAACGCCAGCGATGCGGCGAGTACTATTGGCAATATGAAGCACGACGAACAGCAACAGGCACTGGATCAGTGGCTGGAAGCCATTCCCGATGAGCCGGCTGAACTGCTTAGACGCAAGTTCCTGTACCAATACCAGCAGCGTAAGGAAGCGCAGCCGTGAAACGATTCATCTTCTGGTTTTTGCTACTGATGATCCCGGCGCTGGCAGAGGCTTCGCTGCAGGCAAGTGTCGACCGCACCAGGCTAATAGAAGGCGAATCGGTGGAACTGACCCTTGAGGCACCGGGTGCCAGCCGGTCTGTGCGCCCCGACTTCGGCCCGCTGGAGGAGCATTTCCATGTCCAGGGTACTCGGCAACTCAATCTGGCAGGTCAGTCCGATGGGACCGCCCAGCGCACCACGCGCTGGGTGGTTAACCTGCGACCAAAACGCACCGGCTTCGTCGCCATTCCCCCTATCCGGCTTGGTAACCTGGAGAGTGAACCGATCGGCCTGCAGGTCCTCACCGCAGCTCAAGCGGCCCAGGACAGCGTCGCCCAGCTGGCACCGATCTTCATCGACAGTGAAGTCGATGTGGAAAACCCCTACGTTCAGGCTCAGGTGCTCTTGACCCTGAGGATCTACCATTCGGTATCGCTATATGACGACTCCACTCTGAGCGGGCTGGAGATTCCGAACGCACGGGTCGAGAGCCTCGGCCCGGCCGAACAATCGGAGCAGCTGATCAATGGCGTGCGCCATGGGGTCATTGAAGTACGCTATGCCATTTACCCGCAGCAGAGCGGCACGCTGGAAATTCCCTCCCAGTTGTTCAGCGCCACCACACTTCAGGCAGTCGACCCTTCGGCGCGATTCTCTGCGCGTACGGGACGGCTGGTTCAGGTGCGATCTCCGAGCATCATGCTCAACGTGCGGCCGGTACCGGATGATTATCCCTCCGGCGCGCCCTGGATTCCGGCCAGTGATCTCAGCCTGTCTCAACACTGGCAGCCTGACCCCGGCGCTGATCTGATCAGCGGCGAGCCCCTCACCCGCACGCTGACGGTCGAAGCCGAAGGGCTGAGCGCCAGCCAGCTACCCATTCTGCACAGTCTGGTGCCGGGCAGTGAAAAACACCTGCGCCAGTACACCGATCAGCCAAAACTGGAAAACCGCACCCGCGACAGCGGCATTCGTGGCATTCGCCAGGACAGCGCCGCGCTGGTCGCACAGACCGATGGGGTGTTTCGTATTCCCGAGCTGCGTCTGCACTGGTGGGACACCACAAATGACCAGCTGCGCACAGAGACACTGGAAAGCGTAACCCTCAATGTCAGCGGTCTGGATACCGCAGCTCCTTCGATCAACGAGGGGGGCGTAACGGAGCCCAGCCTGTTCGTACCCGCCGTCTGGCCCTGGCAGCTCGCCAGCCTGCTGCTGAGCATTGCGCTCAGCGCCTGTCTGCTGCTGTTATACCGCGCGCGCCGTGCGCTGCGCGAAGGGGAAGTGATTGAAGAAGAGGAAATTCTGGGCGAAGAACATCAGGGTAACCCCCTCGGTGATCTGCAAATCGCCTGCCGTGGCAACCATCCTGCCGAAGCGCGTAAAGCGCTTGAAGCCTGGGCGAGGCAGCAGCACAGCGAAGGCTTGATCGCCCTGACCCAGCACAACCAGGAGCTGGCCGACGCGCTCGACGAATTGAATGCCTGCCTGTTTGGCCAGACAGAACATCCCTGGCGCGGGAAACCGCTCTGGCGTGCCGTTCGGATGACCATACAGAGCCGCCAGCGTGCCGCCGATGCACCTGTCGATCCACTCGGAACGCTCTATCCTGACGTTTAAGATGCGCGTCGCACGGCTCAGCCACTCATCCATTTAAAGGAACCGCCTCCCGGGCCAGGGCTTCTATACGTGAAGCCCATCGGGCGCCGTCACCCGGCGCATCAGGAGGATCAATGAAAATCAAACTGAAACCTCTTAACGAGCAGGTCATGGTGCTGACCGGCGCGTCCAGCGGAATAGGCCTCGCAACTGCCCGCCTGGCCACACAGGCGGGAGCCAGGATGACGTTGGTTGCCCGCAATGAGCAGGCCCTGAAAGATGTCGAGCGCGAGCTTGCAGCTGGCGAAAACGTCATGCACGTAGTGGCCGATGTGGGCAAGCGTGAAGACCTCGAACGCGTTGCCAGCGAAACGATAAACCGGTTTGGTGGCTTTGATACCTGGATCAACAATGCAGGCAGCTCAGTCTGGGGCCGCATGGATGAAGTGCGCGATGAAGACGTCTACCGGGTCATGCAAACCAACTTCTGGGGCACCCATTACGGATCGAGCATCGCTATCCGCCACCTGCGCAACAAGGGGGGCGCCCTGATAAACATTGGCAGCCTGGAATCCGCGGCAGCCCTGCCCCTGCATGCCGCATACAGCGCGAGCAAACACGCGGTGAAAGGCATGACAGACGCCTTGCGCGTGGAACTGGCGCAATCAGGCACGCCGATCTCGGTCACGCTGGTGCGCCCTCCTGCCATCAACACGCTGTTCAACGACCACGCGAAGAGCTATCTGCCCAGCGCCCCGACCTTCCCTCCGCCGGTGGAGCTCGGTCCCCGCACGTTCCGGTGGCCCCCCGACGTCGTGCAGAGCTGGATTGAATAATTAGTTCTTCGTTGGTACTGACCTCGTAAGTACGACGTCAGTACCAGCGCCCGCCGGAAACCGCAACCGGCTGAGTTCAACCGGGTCCGCCCTTAAGTGCGACAAGCATCTCTCGCTTGCCGCCGGGCGGACCCGGCTTCTTGTGCACCTCGAAACCCAGCTCCTGCAGTCTGCGGCGGACCTCACCCTTGACCGAGTACGTCACCAGCAGCCCGCCGGGCTTCAGGCAGCGCAGCAGTTTCCGCATGAACTCCTCGCTCCACAGCTCCCGGTTCGCTTCGGGACTGAACGCGTCGTGATAGACCGCGTCAGCCCAGGCTTCAGACAGAACCGCCTGCTCAGCCTGACCGACGATGACCGTCATTGAAACCGCTTCAGAAAGTTGCATTTGCAGGTTTCCAGGCGGCACCTTGACTGGCAGCGTGTCCCGGAAGGCCAGGTAACGCGCCAGGACTTCCGGATTCACAAGATATTCCCCGTAACCAAGACTTCGCACGGTGTCGCCCGGCAGCACATCCCCCTCAAGGGTGATGATCTCGAGCGCAGCGCCGGAAGTCACCGCCAGGTCAGCTGTCAGCCAGCAGTTCAGGCCCGTGCCGAAACCGACCTCGAGGACACGGCTGGCGACACCGTCCCGCAAGCGTTCACCGATTCCCGAAGCTTCTAAAAACACATGCCTCGATTCGGCCACCGCCCCGTGGTGCGAGTGGAACGTCTGGCCGTAGCGGTCGCTGTGAAGTGTCAGGCTGCCGTCGCCTGTTCTGTCCGGCTGCATGGGGGTGATTGTACGTCCGCGGCAGCCGGCCCGGCGGCCGCAACGAGTGTAGTACGCTGCCAGCAGATGTTTTTTGACGGCTGGGACGGACTGATAAGGATCGTCGTGGTGGGCGTGCTGTCTTACGCCGCGCTGATAGTTATGCTGCGTGTTTCCGGCAAGCGGGCGCTCTCCCAGATGAACGCGTTCGATTTCGTGGTGACCGTTGCCCTGGGCTCCATCCTCGCGACGATATTGCTGTCGCAGGACGTAGTGCTGGCTGAGGGCCTCGTCGCGTTCGGCCTGCTCCTTGCGCTGCAGTACCTCATCACCTGGTCGTCAGTCCGCTCCGGAACTGTGCGCCGCCTGGTGAAAGCCGAGCCCACTCTGATGATGCACCGCGGTCGTTTTCTGACGCGGGCCATGAAAGCCGCTCGCGTAACACAAGACGAGGTGCTCTCCGCAATACGCAACGAAGGCGTCGGTTCACTCGGGAGTGTCGAAGCGGTGGTGCTCGAAACAGACGGCACGTTCTCAGTGCTGACGCAGCATGGCAGCGGCGACGATTCGACACTGCAGAACGTCTCGAACCTCAGCGAGCCCCGCTGAGCAGCTCCTCGACCCAGGCCGTCACAATCTTGCTCGCAGGCCCTTCCCTGACTTCATCGAATGCAGACGTGACCGCGCTTGCCTGCAGGTTCAGTTCAATCGTCCGGCTGCCGCGGCCTGCCGCGAACGACACGAACCCTGCGGCCGGATACACCTGCCCTGAAGTGCCGATGGCAGCGAACAGGTCGCACTCGCGCAAGGCCCGCTCGATCCGGTCCATGTGGTACGGCATCTCACCGAACCAGACGATGTCCGGGCGCAGCTGAGCCTCACCGCAGTTCGGACAGGGCGGTTCAAAGGACAGCGGCTCGCGCCACTCGAAGCGCTCGCCGCACGCCTGGCAGAGTGCGCTCAACAGTTCGCCGTGCATGTGGATCACGTGCCTCGAACCGGCACGTTCATGCAGGTCGTCCACGTTCTGGGTTACGACCAGCACGCTGCCACGGTGTTCACGCTCGAGGCGGGCCAGCGCACGGTGAGCGGCATTGGGCTCCACCGACAGCACCTGGGCACGCCGTTCGTCGTAAAACCGCTGCACCAGCTCCGGATTGCGTCGGAAGGCCTCGGGCGTGGCGACCTCCTGGATGTCGTGCCCTTCCCACAGGCCGCCATCGTCCCGGAAAGTCTTCACGCCCGATTCCGCCGAGATGCCGGCGCCCGTCAGGATCACGATGTTCATGACCTCAGGATGACACCGTTTCTGCGCAGTGACCGTGACGCTGCAGGGCGGTCAGCGGGTTCAGGACCGCAGTCAGGTAATCTCGTGCATGGAACAATCACTCTTCGCCCGCCTTGAAGCGATCTATCCGGAACTTGTCGAGTTCCGCCGTGACCTGCACATGAACCCGGAGCTGTCGTTCGAGGAAGTACGGACGCCACAGCTGATCGCTGACTACCAGCGGGCGCTCGGCCTCGAGGTCAGGACCAGCGTCGGCGGCCGCGGCGTGGTCGCCACGCTGCGCGGCGGCAAGCCCGGACGGACGGTGGCGCTGCGCGCCGATTTTGACGCCCTGCCCATCCACGACGAGAAGGACGTGCCCTACCGCAGCACCGTGCCCGGCGTGATGCATGCCTGCGGCCATGACATCCACACGGCCGGTCTGCTGGGCGTCGCCAAGGTGCTGAGCGAAGTACGTGAGCAGCTGAGCGGCACCGTCGTCTTCATCCATCAGTTCGCAGAAGAACTGGCACCCGGTGGTGCCCTGCCGATGATCGAGGACGGTTGCCTGAACGGTGTCGACGTCATCTACGGGGCCCACGTCCACTCGCCGGAACCGTACGGCACCGTGGGAACCATCGCCGGTCCGGCGATGGCAGCTTCGGACTCGTTCACGGTCACGGTTCGCGGCAAGGGCGGCCACGGCGCTTCGCCGCACGAGACGGTCGACCCGGTCGTGGTCACGAGCCACCTGATCCTGGCGCTGCAGCAGATCGTCTCGCGTCAGACGGACCCCCTGAAGTCCGCAGTGGTCACCGTCGGCTCGATTCACGGCGGCAACGCCTTCAACGTGATCCCCGAAACGGTCGACCTGAAAGGCACCGTCAGGACGTTCGATCCGGAAGTGCAGGACGCCACGCAGGCGGCGCTGGAGCGCATCGTGCAGCAGGTGTGCGCCGCCTTCGGAGCCGAAGGCACGCTCGAGTATTCGCGCGGCTATCCCGCAAACGTGAACCACAGCGAACAGACCGAGCGCATCAGGAAAATCGCCGAGCGGATCGTCGGGCCGGCGAACACCCTGGCGCAGGCCCCGTCGATGGGCGGCGAGGACTTCGCGTACTACCTGCAGAAAGTCCCCGGCACGTTCTTCTTCACCGGCGGCGGCAACGAAGAGCTGAAAGCCACTTTCCCACACCACCACCCGCGTTTCGACGTGGATGAGCGCTCGATGCTCGTAACGGGCAAGGTCTTCATAGCGGCGGTACTGGAGGAGTTCGGGCAGCTTTAGCCAGCGGCACCCGATACCTTAAAAAGTAATGCACAGCTTGCCCACAGGCTGTGGATATCAGATCCAGCCCTGTTCCCGCGCGTAACGGGCGGCGTCATGGCGGTTGGTGGTCTCATCTGTGTTATCCGCGACAGGCCGCTCAATACAGTGCGCCTGCAAGCCTGCGGTAAACTCGCCTGAGGCGATTCTGTCCTGCCGCGACCCACAAAGGTCCAGCATGGCGGAGCTTACAGATGGAAGCGCCCCCGAGGCGTTTTACTTAAAGACCAGGTCCACAGGCTCAACCCGCAGGTCAACAATGCCGATTCGACCCACCATCCCCGACCCCGCCTTTCTGCTCGACCAGATAAGTGACGCCTGTTATGCACTGGACCACGAGTGGCGCTTCACCCTCGTAAACAGTCAGGCAGAGCAGCTGCTGGGTGCATCACGCGAGGAGCTGCTGGGAAGCAACTGCTGGGAACGTTTCCCGGAAGCGGTCAGCCACGGACTTAAACAGAAATACGAGCAGGCGATGCAGGCCGGGCAGTCGAGCCACTTCTACACCATTGCCGCCCCGCGCGAATTCTACGCCCAGTGGCTCGCCTTGCGCCTCG
>CALDPK010000239.1 GCA_937911855.1 uncultured Trueperaceae bacterium
GATGCCGGCAGCGCCAGCCCACAGCAGCGCTCCGGCCTGCGCGGAAAGGTGCCCGGCCAGCGCCTCGAGCGCACGCTGGCCAACTTCTGTCAGCGACGCACTGAGCGGCAGGCTCATGCTGAGCTCTTCGAGCAGGCGGCGCTGCACCGTTTCGGAGCGGGCAGACAACAGCTGTGTGAGTCCCTTCGCCACGTGGCCGAGGAGGCGCAGTTCGTCTTCGCTGAAAACCTGCTGGCGCGTAAGAACTATCCTCGCGAGCGGCGTGCCCCGGTCGTGAACTTCCAGCGTGGCTGCGCGCCCCTGTGCATCAGCAGCTCGCTGATTCAGTCCGGTGAGCCACGTGACTTCGCCGGCCGCTTCCAGCAGCTCTGCGAGCTCTCCTGCCGCGGCGGTCAGCAGTCCATCGACCTCGCGGTGCCGTTCCACGCGCACTGGCAGTGTCAGCAGCTGCTCTACGGTGGCGGGGCTCATGTGGGGCCGGCAGTGATTGGGCTGCAACAGCAAATGACCATAACGGTATCCCTCGATTCCAGTTGGTACCAAGCATATTGTGTAGGCCGGTCGCGCGGCAGTAAACACAGACTGGTTCTGCCTGTGGAGCTACCCCCCTTGCCAAGTGAGCGCTCACTCAGTTACCATTCGCCGGTGAGCAGACCCCGTCGAGCCGAACCAATGTCACCAGCCGAGCGGCGCCAGGCGATCGCCCGCGCCGTCCTGCCGGTCTTGGTCGAACGCGGTGCCGCCGCCACCACACGCGACATGGCACGGGCAGCCGGGGTGGCCGAGGGCACCCTGTTCAGCGTCTTCGACACGAAACGCGACATAATCGTCGCCGCCATCGAACTGCATCTGAACCCCGAGCCCATCACGAAAGGCCTGAAGGCCATCGCACCGAAACTGCCACTGGGCGACCAGTTGACTGCGGCAGCGAACGTGATCGTCAGCAAAAGCAAGGACGTCGTTACGCTGCTGGGCATCCTGCGGACCTTACCCCCGACTGACGCCGCCGAACGACATGAGCACCAGAACCTGATGCGCAACTGGATGGAAGGTATGACCCTAGCTATCCGGGAGCTGTTCGAACGCAACTCCGCCCTCCTGGCTACAAGCCCTGAGCGTGCCACCGACGCCTTCGTGGCTCTGCTTATGGCCGCCAGCCGGCCTTACGGCGAGGACGCACCGCACCTGAGCACCGGCGACGCAGTCCACCTGCTTCAGCACGGAATCCTCAAGAAAGACGTGACCGATGCTGCTTAAGCTTTTCCGGACGTACCTGCCCCAGTACCGCCGCCCCATCACGATCCTCGTGGTGTTGCACCTCATCGCAACCATTGCCTCACTGCTGCTGCCCAGCATCAACGCCGACATCATCGACCTCGGCATCGTCGCTGGTAACATCCCGTTCATCCTGGAACGCGGCGGCTGGATGCTGGGTATCTCGTTCGTTCAGGTCGCAGCAACCGTCGCAGCCGTCTTCCTGGGTTCGCGGACCGCGATGGCGTTCGGCCGCGACCTGCGCTCTGCGTTCTTCCACCGCGTGTCTGAATTCTCCAGCCGCGAAGTCGCCGAGTTCGGCGCCCCGTCACTTATCACCCGCAACACCAACGACGTCCAGCAGATCCAGATGTTCACACTCATGGCCTTTAACATGCTCGTGACAGCACCGATCATGATGATCGGCGGCGTGTTCATGGCACTCCGCGAGGACGCCGGCCTGGCCTGGCTCGTGGCTGTGGCCGTTCCCCTGCTGGGCGTCGGCATCGGCCTGATCATCGTCAGGCTCGTGCCAGCCTTCCGCACCTTGCAGTCCCGACTTGACAGGGTGAACGAGGTCATGCGCGAGCAGCTCACCGGCGTGCGCGTCATCCGCGCTTTCGTGCGGGAAGAACACGAGACCGGTCGCTTCGAAGCTGCCAACCGGGACCTCACCGACACCGCGCTTTACGTAGGCCGGCATATGGCCCTGTTCTTCCCGATAGTCATGTTCGTGTTCAGCCTGTCGCAGGTGGCTGTCATCTGGTTCGGTGGCCTGCGCATCGACGCGGGACTCATGGAGATCGGCTCGCTTACGGCTTTCCTGGCTTACATGGTGCAGATACTCATGGCAGTGATGATGTCCACTTTCATCTTCATGATGTTGCCGCGCGCAACCGTGTCGGCAGACCGGGTGGGCGAAGTACTGGAAACCGAATCATCAGTCGTCATGCCCACAGACGGCAGGATCGTGCCCGTAACCGGCACGGTCGAGTTCAGGGAAGTCGGCTTCCAGTACCCGAGCGCCAACCAGCCGGTGCTGAGCGACATCAACTTCAGCGCCCAGGCCGGGCAGACCATCGCGGTCATCGGCCCGACCGGCTCAGGCAAATCGACCATGATGCACCTGATTCCGCGGTTGTTCGACGCGACCACGGGGCAGGTGCTGATAGACGGAGTGGACGTGCGCGAATACGACCCTGACGACCTGTGGGCCCGCATCGGCTTCGTGCCGCAGAAGGCGTACCTGTTCAGCGGCACCATCGCCGACAACCTGCGTTACGGCAAACCGGACGCAACGGAAGCCGAGATGTGGCAGGCCCTGGAAACAGCTCAGGCACGCGATTTCGTCGAGCGGCTGCCCGACGGCCTGTCAGCCCCGGTCGCACAGGGCGGCACCAACTTCTCCGGCGGTCAGCGCCAGCGACTGGCGATAGCGAGGGCCATAATCAAACAGCCAGCCATCTTCATGTTCGACGACTCTTTCTCCGCGCTCGACATGGCGACTGACGCCCGCCTGCGCGAAGCCCTGAAACCCGCGACCCGCAACTCGATCGTCATTATCAACGCCCAGCGCGTGGCGACCATCGAGGACGCCGACCTCATCCTGGTGCTCGAAAGCGGCGTCATCAAGGCCCGCGGTACGCACGAGGAGCTGCAGCTGAGCTCGCCCATCTACCAGGAGATAGTTGAATCCCAGCGGCTGGTGGAAGCATGAGCGCGAACAGGAAACAGCCCGCACGCATCAGCGAAACCGAACGGCCCCGCGGCGGACCGGGCATGGGCCCCGGCGGCATGATGGGCGGCAAGGCCATGGACTTCGGCGGCACCATCAGGCGCCTCGCCGGCATGCTGCGGCCCGAACGGGTACGCGTCACCTTCGTCGTCATCTTCAGCGTTATCGCTGTGGCCATGTCATCGTTTGCACCCAGGGTGCTGGGCACTGCCACCGACTTGCTGTTCGCCGGCATCCTCGGCCGGCAACTGCCCGAGGGCGTCACACGTGAGCAGGCCATCGAGGGTGCCCGCGCCCAGGGTCAGGAGCAGTTCGCTGACCTGCTGACCGGCGTCGATTTCGTCCCGGGACAGGGCATCGATTTCGCCGCTGTAGGCACGGTAGTTCTGTTCGTGCTCGGCCTGTACCTGATCTCCAGCCTGCTGCAGTTCTTCCAGGGCTGGTTACTGAACGACGCCGTGCAGGGAACGGTTTACCGCATGCGCGGTCTCGTCGAGGACAAACTCAACGCCCTGCCGCTCAGTTACTTCGACCAGCAGCCGCGCGGCGAGCTGCTCAGCCGCGTCACCAACGACATCGACAACGTCCAGCAGAGCCTGCAGCAAACCATGAGTCAGCTGCTCACATCTGTGCTGACGGTCATCTTCATCTTGATAATGATGTTCTCCATCTCGCCGGTGCTGTCTCTCGTCGCTCTGCTGACCATCCCGGTGACGATGGTCGTTGCCGGACTGATCATGAGCCGGTCCCGCACTCAGTTCATGGAGCAGTGGCGCACGACCGGCACGCTGAACTCGCGCGTGGAGGAAGCGTTCACCGGTCACGCGCTGGTGAAGGTGTTCGGCCGGCAGCGTGAAGTGCAGGCGCAGTTCGAAACCGAGAACGATCAGTTGTTCCAATCGAGCTTCAAGGCGCAGTTCCTGTCGGGCCTGATCATGCCGGCATCGATGTTCATCGGCAACCTCAACTACGCCCTCATCGCGGTGATGGGTGCCCTGCGCGTGGCCAACGGCACCATCAGCCTGGGTGAAGTGCAGGCGTTCATCCAGTACTCCCGCCAGTTCACCCAGCCCGTCACTCAGATCGCTGCGATGGTCAACCTGCTGCAGTCAGGCGCCGCGTCAGCTGAGCGGGTGTTCGAACTGCTGGATGCAGACGAGCAGGAACCCGAACAGCCGGTTGCAGCGCTCGCACCGGTCATCGAAGGCCGCGTCGAGTTTCAGAACGTCAGCTTCCGCTACGAATTGGACCAGCCGCTCATAGAGGACCTGTCGTTCGTAGCAGAACCCGGGCAGACGGTAGCCATAGTCGGACCTACCGGCGCTGGCAAGACGACACTGGTCAACCTGATCATGCGCTTCTACGAGATTGATTCAGGGCGGATCCTGATCGATGGCATCGACATCACCGACCTGTCGCGCGACGACCTGCGGTCCCGTATCGGCATGGTTCTGCAGGACACATGGCTGTACCACGACACGATCCGCGAGAACCTGCGCTACGGCCGGTTGGACGCCACCGACGAGGAGATCATGGAAGCAGCCCGCGCCACTTACGTCGACCGGTTCGCCCAGAGTCTGCCAGACGGCTACGACACGATGGTGGATGACGAGGGTGGCGTCGTGAGCGTCGGCGAGAAGCAGCTGCTCACCATCGCCCGCGCCTTCCTGGCGCGCCCGTCAATCCTGGTGCTGGACGAAGCGACCAGTTCAGTTGACACACGTACCGAGTTGCTGCTGCAGGACGCCATGATGAAGCTGCGCAGTGATCGCACCAGTTTCGTGATCGCCCACCGCCTGTCCACTATCCGCAATGCCGACCTGATTATCGTGATGGAGCAGGGCCGCATCGTCGAGCAGGGAACGCATGACGAGCTGATGGCGCTCGGCGGGGCCTACCTTAACTTGCAGCAGGCTCAGTTCCAGGAGGACGTCTGACCGTTCAGCGGACGGTTCCGTCGCGGCACAGGACCGTGTCGGTCGGGTGCATGCCGCCTTCGTAAGTCCACGAGTCCACGACCGTGTCTCCCACCATCAGGAAGATTGTGTCACCACCGTTGTTCCAGATGCCCTGGCCGGGATTGAGCACCTGCAGCTCCCCGGCCGGCTGCGTTCCCAGCGGCAGTGGCAGCCTGACAGCTGAGCCTTCGTCGTAAAGGAAGTAGCCCCGCGTGTCCATGTCCTGCGCCAGATGCAGGAAAACGATCTCGGAGTTGAAGTCGTTCTGCGACACCGGGTTGTACAGCACGCAGGCGATCGAGATGGCACCGGTCGGTGTGAAGACCGTTGCCGGCTCATCCGCGGCCCACATGCCGATGCCGCTTGTCATGGCGTCAGTCTGAGCATGCTCGTACAGGTCTGAGTAGGTGCTGTTGGGCGCGATGTCCATCGTGCGCGCCCAGCCCGCTTGCGCCATGTGCAGGTTGACCTGCGTGACGCGGTGCGGTCCGATCCGCCATGCGCCCTCTGGATCCTCTACGTAAACGTACGCCAGCAGGCGGCCGTAGATGTCCTCGAGGTTCATGTCGGTTTCCACCCACACGTTGGTGCCGATGGGAAGCCTGGCGGCGAGTAGTTCAGATGCGATCTGTCCTCTGGGGTCCCGGCGATCGAGCTCCGGGGCGTCGATGCCGATCAGGCGGACGGTGCGGGGACCCAGGTTGGACCAGAGGACGAGCGTGTCACCGTCCATGACGTTCAGGACCGGGACCGGTCCGTGGAGCACGCCAACCGGCTCGGTTTGCGCCGAAGCAGTGTGAGCAAGTAAAGAAGCGAGAAGAACGGCGATAAGAGGTACGTATTTGCGCATCGAGCTCATTATCGCCCGGAGAGGCTGCAGTTAGCGTGGTCACGTGGGTCTGACAGATACCAAACAGTGATCAGCCGCAGCGTGGGCTGCGGCTGATCTCTCCCTCTGAAAGGTGAATGAAGCGTGTTGTTACAGCCTTGATTCAGGCGGGATAGTTAGTCCGCGATTGCAGGTTCAACGAATACCGTGATGGTATCGCTTTCGCCACGATATTCACCGGTGATGGTCGCGCCTTCGGGCAGGATCACGTTGTTGTCCTGAGCAGTAACATAGCCGTTTGCATCAACCGTCACGTATTCTTCGTTATCGCTGGACCAGGTGACAAGCGTGCCGATCACGGAGTCGGTCGTCTGATTGTCGAAGTGAACGCGGCCGGCGAGCTGGAAGGTCTCACCGACGCCCAGCGTGAGGACGCCTTCCTGAAGTTCGCCGCTGTCAGGATCATGAGCCACAATAGAGAAGCTTTCGATGTTGCGCGTACCGGCGCAGGCGGCGAGGACGATGGAGAGAAGAAGGGCTGCAAGCGGATATAGGATCTTCCGGTTATTTTTCATGCTGGTAAATTACAGCGGCTGGCGTGCGCAGACTGTAGGCAAACGCCTGTGAGTTCTCATCAAACATTGTGTGCTGCACGGCTTTTCCGGCCGTCCAGTGGGCGCACGACGCGGTGAACGATACAACTGCATCTTTAACCTGCCTTAACCCTTAATATGTCTCGTGAAGGTATACAGACTTAGCAGCGAAAAATTATGCTCCGCTTACGTCTTCTGAGTGCTAGATTAGAAGATGAAAGGTCCGGGAGGCGCCTTGGGCAAGCTGAGACTCATCACGTTACTGACCACTGCGTTCATCCTGTGGGGAACGACAGCAGCGGAGCATGATGCCGCCTACTGGTCACAGCAGCAGCTGCGCCTCGGCAACGACTATTTCGTGCGCTCACTGACACTGAGCCCCGATCACAGTCTCGTCGTGGCCGGCGACAGGTTACGCGTCCCGCCCGCCTCCGACGGCTCCTCGCCATTCCGCAGGGTCTTCCTCCAGTCACACGGCGGCGATGGCCGCATGAGATGGAACCTGTCCCTGAACGCCCAGGGAAGCGCCGAGTTCGCACAGCTGGCTTACGAGCCGTCTTCGGGTGACCTGATAGCGGTCGGCCGCAGCTGGCCAGCAGAGGGACAGCCGGACATCTTCGCAGCAAGGATCAGCAACACCGGCCGCGTCCAGTGGCTTAAAGAGTACAAGGAACAGGGCGTCCAGCAGGCCAATGCTGTAGCTACGATCGACGGCGTCGGCGCGGTCATCGCCGGCTTCACTGTCCCGCTGCGGGACGTGCCCACCGAGCCTGACGGGCTCCTGGTGCACATTGACCGTGACGGCCAGGAAGTCTGGCGTTACCAGACGTCGACCCGTGCGAATACCTCATTCACTGACGTGGCCGTTCACGCTGACGGCCGCATCACGGTGGCAGGCCTCACCTACGAGGACGTCAATGGCGGTACGACAGCATCGTCGGATGTCATCCTGCTCACGTTCGCGCCTGACGGGGATTTGCTCTGGCAAGTGCAGTTCGGCTCTGAAGGCGACGATGTTCCGGTGAGGCTCGCAGTCGCTGCCAACTCTGACCTTGTCCTGTTCGGCAACACGTCCGGTTCCCTGGGAACCAGCAGCGGCGCTGTCGACGTGTTCGTGGCCCGCTACTCGGCAGTCGGTGATCAACTCTGGCTGCAGCAGTTCGGTGGCAACGATGACGACAAGGTACTGACAGTCGTGACTGACGAAGCCGGTGGGGTGTACGCCGGTGGCGTTCTCGCCATGAACGTCGGTGACGACCAGGTCAGACGCATGGCTTCTTTCACTGAAGTGTCCGAAACGGGAGTGCGCCCCTTGGCTGACGGCATCCGCGTTGACGGCGCCGTGGGCGGCTCGACCATCCTGTTCTCGGGTGGTGCACCAAGCCTGCTGATGTCCGTGAACGCCGGTGAAGGCTGGCGACTGGTGAGCCTGCCGTCACCCGAAGTGATCATGGAACCGTCCGGCGTGTCCGGCGGCTGAGCAGACCCCGGTGCAGGACACTGCCGTAATCCCGCCGTGCGGGTAGAATCAGCGCAACTATGAGCCTCTTGGATGTCATCGGGCCCGTGATGGTCGGGCCGTCAAGTTCACATACCGCCGGCGCGTGCAGGCTTGCGCTACTGGCGCGCAACCTCCTGCTGCAGCCTGTCGAACATGTTCGCTTCGCGCTGCACGGGTCGTTCGCGAAAACGGCGCAAGGTCACGGCACCGATCTGGCGCTGGTCGGCGGGATCCTCGGCATGCAGCCTGATGACGGCCGCATCCGCAGCGCGTTCGAGGAGGCCGAGCGCGCTAGGCTCAGCTTTGAGTTCGTGACTGAAGACTTGGGTGACGTGCATCCGAACAGCGTGCGAATCGAGATGCGGTCAAGCGACGACGAGATCCACATGACCGGCTCCAGCCTGGGCGCTGGCCTGGTGAAGGTCTTCATGATCAACGACCTGGAAACCAACTTCTCAGGCTCTTACAACACCCTGCTGGTACTGCATCAGGATCAGCTTGGGGTGATCGCCAACGTGTCGCGGGTGATAGCGGACAACGGCGGCAACATCGCCACCATCTACTCGATGCGCAGTCGCCGCGGTGGGGACGCACTGCTCGCCGTTGAAGTCGACAAACCCCTGGACCAGTACGTACTGGATTACCTGGAGCGTGTTCCCTACGCCTCGTGGGTGCGGCTGCTGCCGGTCGTCATGGACAGTCGCACGCCGGCCAGCTCCATCCTGGAAAGGAATGCCGACGCATCATGACACTCAACGAACTGCTTGAATACGACGGGCTTGCTTCCGAAGCGATCCTGAATCAGGAGGTCGGTCAGGACGCTGAGGCACGCGCCGAGCTGTTCAGCCAGATGTACGACCGTCTGCAGGAGATGCGCGACTCGATCCGGCGTGGCCTGGAGTCTGACGCGCCCAGTCGCACCGGCATGGTCGGCTGGAACGCAAAGACCATGTGGGAGGCGAACGATCCACTGCAGAGCCCGCTGCTGAAACGGGTGCAGTCATACGCCATGGCGGTCAACGAGGAGAACGCCCGCATGGGCCGCATCGTCGCAGCTCCGACCGCAGGCAGTGCCGGTACGCTGCCGGGAGCACTCTTCGGCGTGGCCGACGAGCTGATGATCCCGGACGAAAGGCTGGTGGCTCCCGTGATCCTGAGTGCCGGCATCGGTCAGATAATCAGCAAGAAGATGTTCATCGCCGGCTCCACCGGCGGATGCCAGGCGGAGATCGGTTCATCCGCAGCCATGGCAGCTGCCGCCGTGACGGAACTCCTGGGCGGGAACGCCAGGCAGGCGGTTCACGCTGCGGCGCAGGCCCTCATGAACACGATCGGCCTGGTCTGCGACCCGGTCGGCGGCTACGTCGAAGTGCCATGCGTTAGCCGCAACGCCTTCTACAGCGTGCACGCCGTCGCGGCGGCGCAACTGGCCCTGGCCGGCGTCGAGTCGTTCATCCCACCCGACGAGGTCGTCAGCGCAATGGCATCAGTGGGCCGCATGCTTCCGCCAGAGCTGCGCGAGACCGGTGAAGGTGGCGTGGCAGACACGCCCACTGGCCGCGCCGTAGCGATGCGGATGGCCCGCTGACCGCAACGCCACTCACCTGAACGAACCGGGGCCCGCTTTAAACAAGCGGGCCCCTTCTGTCATCTCAGCTGTGCCGGAGTTTTACTCAGCGGCCCAGCGCGGGGTTGCCAGGTTGGCGAAGATCCGGTACGCACCGGGCACGTTGTTGTCGATCTGCGTATGCAGGACAAGGCTCGTGTAGGTGTAACGGCCGGAACCGATATCAGCGGTCAGCATGCTGCCCAGGAACGGAGTTTCCTCAGCAGTATCAGGCCACTGGGTGTCGGTGATGGAGAACAGTGAGGTGTAGGTCTCATCCCACTCGCTCGCGAAGTACAGGCCGCGCTCCTTGACCCAGTTGTTGAAGTCGGCTTCGGTGATCTCGTTGGGCGTCGTCACCAGCTGGTGCTCGGGCGCGAGGAACTCGACGGGGGCCGCAGCGTCCGTGACGCGGGAGAGGATCGAGACCCTGCCCAGGTCCAGGAAGGCTGGCGGCACGCTCTCGGGATCCCAGGCGTCCACCGGGCGGTGGTAGGTAACTACCAGGTTGCCGCCGTTCTCGACCCAGTTGAGCAGGCGGGCGTTGATAGCCAGCAGGTCAGGGCGGGTGCGGTAGGCGTAGATGCCGACGATGATCGTGTCGAAGTCATTGAGATCGCCGGTGGTCAGGTCGTCCTCGGTCATCAGGTCGACGTTCATGCCGATGCGACGCAGTCCCTCGTAGACCAGGTCAGAGCCGCCGTCGACGTAGCCGATGCGGATGTTCGGGTCGAAGGCAACCTGCAGGCTCTGGAGGTTGGCGACGGCCGGGGTAACCAGGTAAGTGCGGCCGATGTGCTCGTAATCGATGAGCTGCACGTAATCGGTGGACTCGAGTTCACCTTCGGCGCGGACCGTGAAGTCGTAGCTGCCTTCTGGCAGGCCTTCGGGCGGGGTGAGGGTGAAGGTGGCACCGGCTGCGGCACCCTTGTTGGCGAACTCAAGGTCGACGGATTCGGGTTCAACGATCCAGCCGTCCGGGGCGTCCACGAACACGGTGGTGCTTGCGGGTTCGGTGCTGTAGCTGGTGGCTGCGACGCTGACGGTGAGTTCCTCGGTGTCGCTGAGCGTGTTCAGGACAAGGTTATCGGGGGTGACGCGCAGTGATACGTCCGGCAGCACGCCAATGATCTCGGCGGAGTCGACGGTGATTTCGAACGGAACCCCGTCAACTTCATAGCGGACGACGCCGTAGACGTCGCCGTTGGCGCGGAACGGGTGCACGTTGCGGCGGTACGGATTGTAGAAGGGGGCGTCCTCGGGTGCGGTGACAGTGAAGGTGGCGCTGACGGTCTCGCCGCGCGTGACACCGGCTCCGGTCTGTTCTTCGCCGCTGGCGGTGACGGTCCAGCCGTCGGGGGCGACGATGTCGAGCTCGACGCTGTCAGCATCAACCTGGCCGCCCAGGTAGGCACTGACGGTCACTTCGGTGCTGCCGCCGCGGATGAGTTCCGGGGTCTCGGCGATGACGCGGGTGATGAGCGACAGGGCTGCCTGGCTTGCGTACTGGAGTTCAGCTTCCTTGGTCTCGAGGCGGAAGTCGATGTCGGAGCGCACGTCTTCTTCGAGGTCGGACTCAGCCAGGGTCTCGCGCGCTGCACGGGTTGCCACGAGTGCGTCAGCGACGGCTTCATGTACGGCGACGAAGTCCGGGTAGGCTTCGAACGCAGCGTCGATCGCTGACTGGATGTCGTTCAGCTGGCCGGCGAGGGCTTCGGCCTCGAGGCCTTCTGCCAGGTCAGCGACGGTGAAGGGCAGGCCGGCGAACAGTTCATCGTCGGTTTCTGCCGTGGTCACGTGCGAGTCGAGCAGATAAAGGTTGGAGCTGCCGGGTCCTTCGGCGCGCCACGAGCCCATGTCCTGGCTGCGGTGGTAGGCGCGGGACTGCTGGCCGAGCTGCTCGTAGGTGGCGCCGAACAGCTGGTCGAAGTCACCGGTCGGGAGCGTGAGCGTCACGGGCAGTTCTTCGGCGTCGTCGCCGCGGGCGCCGCCCGTGCCTGAGGTCAGGTAGATCTTCTTGGGCTGCCATGGCTCGAGGCCGAGTTCGGCATGCTCAGGGTAGGCTTCCGGGTCGCCGGCCAGGTAGTAGGCGTCGACCGTGGCTTTGGCCATGGCGCGGTGGTGCCCGTGCTGACCGAATACGTCCTGGAAGTTGGTGAAGAGGACGTCCGGCCGGCTTTCACGGATGGCGCGGACGAGTTTCTCCATCATGACGTCCTCGCCCCAGATGCTCAGGGTTTCTTCGGCTGACTTGGAGAAGCGGAAATCGAAGATGGGGTCGTCGAAGCTTTCGCTCAGGAAGAACAGTTCGACGTTGAAGGCGGATGAGGCCTGTTCCATCTCGCGGCTGCGGAGTACGCCGAGTGCCTGCAGGTATTCGGTGCCGATGGAGTTCTGTCCACCTTCGCCGCGGTTTGCGGTGATTGTGACGCTGCGGACGCCCATGCCGCGGGAGAGCAGCGCGATCTGGCTGGAGCGTTCGTCGTCCGGGTGTGCGCCGACGGTCATGAAGCTGGCGACGGACTTGAGTGGTGTGAGTGCTTCGTACAGCTGGACGATTCCGCGGTGGCGTTCCTGTTCAACCACCCGGCTGTCGGTGCGGCTCTGTGCGAACGCGTTGGTGCTGATGCCCAGCAGGAGGCTGGTTATGAGGGCGGCGGCCAGTGATTTTCTGGCGCGGCTTCTGTTTCTGGTTTGCATGAGTCGTTGTTCCCCAACTTTCTCTGAAAACGAGTTTCCCCTTACGCTTCCGGTGGCTAAACCTGAATTACAGTCGCGTTTGCCCCCTCTCAGTGGCAGCAGTCTGCCGGAGCATCCAGCCAGGAGAACCCGTTCTGATGCCCCTTTTGCAAAGTTCTTACAGAAGTAAGCCTAGGAACTTGTCAGGGGCATGTCAATAAGGTTGCGGGCGGGGCGGTACAAATGCGCGGCAGTGGCCCGGGATGTGCGTGTTCCGCGAGTCGACGAATCTCATGCCCAGGTGCGACACTGGGTGGCGTGAAAAGTGGCAGGCTGCTGACGGCTCGACTCATTCTGCTTGCAGGAACATTGATCGCTTTTGTCGGACTCGCCGGCTTCTGGCTGTGGCCGAGGCCGGATTCCACCGAATTGAGCACCGTTCACGCCAACCTGCTGGGCGTCACGGCTGAAGACTTCCATGTGAGCGCGCTGATTGCTGGCAGGGACATCACCTACGCGTACAGCTCGGCAGCTCCGGTCTACGCTCAGGACGGCACGATCATCTGCTGGCGGCCCAACGGCACCCGCAGTGTCATGGGTGCCAACACCGACAACATGATCTATGCAGGGCTCCGCAACGACGAACTGACGCTGATCTGGATTCCACGGGACCTGTTCGTTACCGCAGACGGCACCAGGAAGCTGAACGAACGTATTGCCGCGGGTCCCGAAGTCCTCAAGGACGAGATCGCTGGCATCCTGGGCGTCCCCATCGACCATTACGTGATCCTGAACATGGACATCCTGAAGAACCTGGTCGACGCGCTGGACGGCATCGAAGTGGACGTGCCGCAGCGGATGTACTACCAGGACTGCACCGGCGGTCTGGACATCAACCTCCAGCCCGGCCTGCAGGTGCTGGACGGCCAGCAGGCGAGCGGCTTCATCCGCTACCGTCAGCTGCCGCGCGGGGATCTGGACCGCATCGAGAACGTTAAATCGGTCGCGATGGCCATGATCCGGCGCGTGCAGGACCTGCACGTCGGAACGGTCACGCGCCTTCCCGCGATAATCAACACCTTCCTTGCCGACGTCGAGACTGACGTCGTACCTGCTGACATCACGGCGCTCCTGCCGCGGGTGTCCAGCGTGCGCATTGGTTCAGTAGCCACGCTGCCAACCCATTCGGAGATGCGCTCCGGCACTGACGGGCTGATAACCGACCCTGCCGAAGTCGAATGGTTCCTGGCATCGGTGTTCGGGGGTGAAGCCCGGGCTTTCACCGAAGCGCCCGAGGAGACGCTGGTGCTCACTGACCGCAGCGGCGTCGAAAGCGCAGCAGACTGGTACCTCCGCTGGCTCACCGCGGTTGGAGTTGACGAAAGTAGCGTCATCGTAAGGACGGAGACTGCTGACCTGAACCCGACACGCCTGCGGGCCACGATAAGCGGCTGGGATTCAGCCGGTTACTACGCTGATCTGCTCAATGCCGGGGTGCAGCAGGTCAACCGGATAGGCAGCATCGAAGGTGAAGTTCGCCAGTTCGAACTCGTCCTTGGGCCCGATGCGCTGTCCCGTACCGCCTTCGGGGAGCCTGTTCCTGCGCCTGAGAGCCAAGAGACCGCGCTGACTGCGCCCGGCATACCAAACTGAATACGTTTCGGCATTTATACTGGTGTCACCAGTTCCGGTAGCACCTGGAGTAAACATGAGATTCGAACCCAAACGCCTGCTCTTCGCACTCGTGGCAGCCCTCGGCCTGCTTTCACCGTTCAGCTTCGCCCTGGCCCAGTCATATGACGTGATC
>CALDPK010000240.1 GCA_937911855.1 uncultured Trueperaceae bacterium
CTTCAGCGAAGTCGCGCTGTTCGTGCCCTGCCCCATGTGCTGGTGGCAGCGCATCTTCATGTATCCGCTGGTGCTGATACTCGGGGTGGCCAGCTACGTGGGCGACCAGAAGGTGGTGCGTTACGCGCTGCCTTTCTCAGTGATCGGCATGGGCGTCTCAGCCTGGCACTACGCCGGCCAGAAGTTTCCGGAACTGTTCCCGCTGGGCGTATGCCGTGGCGGCGTCCCCTGCACCACCGAGTACATAAACTGGGCCGGGTTCATCACGATCCCGTTCCTGGCGTTTACGGCCTTCACGCTGATCACGGTCATCCTGGGCATCAAGGCGTACGCCGACCGCCGGGCAGTGGCCAGCGCCGCCTGAGTCACTCGCCTGAGCGCCTGGGGAAGCTGCGGGCGTCGATCTCATCCTGATCGATGAGGCTTGCGTCACCCGCAAGTGACTCCACGTGATGGCGCAGCTCATGCGTCAGCGTTTCCCAGATCTCATCCTCCCAGTCGAAATCCGGATCTGCTTCCGCTATGCGCCGGAACGAGCCCCAGTACAGGACCACGTGGCGGCCGATACCTTCCGAGCCGCCCAGGAACGCGTCCGGGCCGATGTCAAGGTATTCGCCCATCCGCCAGACGTCTTCAAACTCGGGTTCGGGGTGCTCCTCCTCGAGGGCGAGCACGGCCTGGAGCCCCTTCATGAACTCGGCGGGGATCTCGTCGACCATCTCTTGCAGTGTCTCCCTGAATTCAGGAAATGTCATCTGGCATCACATGGCGATGATATAGGCTACAGGCGACCATGCCGCCAGTTGCCCTGCTCATCTGCACTGCCCAGTCACGCCTGATCCGCATGCGCGAGGAACTCGCCGCTGTCGGCTGGCGCGTCCATGTCGGCGACAATGTTCAGGACGCCCTGCGTCAGCTCAAGGAAACGCCGGTGACCGCCGTCTTCAGCGATGAAGTCCTGCGCGGAGCCAGTGCGGCCGGATTCCTGGCCTGGACCAGGCGCGAACAGCCCAAAGCCCAGTTCTATCTTTTCGGAAGTCCCCAGGACTGGCGCGGCAACCTGCGCCCGGACGGTTTCCTGTCCTGGCCGCCGATCCGCAGCGAACTGCCGGTTGCGCCCGGAACGATCGCACCCACGGAAGCGGACCTGATCGGTGACGACGTGCCGCTGAGCGGCACGACCGGACTCATGTCGCTGGAGCAGCTCCTGGAGATGCTGCAGTTCTCCGGCCGCGACGCCGTCGTCCGCCTGCACGGCGGTCGCGGTTTCGTGCACCTGCAGAACGGCACTGTCCTGCACGCCAGTCACCAGGTCGCGGGTGTGGTGCAGACGGGAATCAAGGCGTTGGCCGAACTCATGACGATGGCAGATACCGATTTCGCAGTCGAGGAGTTCCGGCCGCCGACGCGAACCACCATCAACCGTCCTGTCGCCGGCGCGGTAAGCGAAGCCGCTCAGGCTGCCGATGAACTCCGCCGCGACAGCAGGCTCGTGCAGCTGCTGCTGCGCGAACAGCCGAAACTGGCGGCCATCGCGGTCGGCTACCACCTGGCGCAGCAGCCCGACGCCGGTCATGGCGACGCTGACAGACTGTTCGCGTTGGCTGTCTCGCTGCTGAACGGCAACCGGGGGATCCTGGGAGCCGCGCCACAGTCGCTGCTCGTGAGCGGCGAGCGGCTGTCGGTCGCCGTGGTCACCTTCGCGGATACAAAACTCGTCGCCGCGTCAGTCAGGGGCAAGGCAGGCGCAGTGCTGCTGCGGCTGCTCGAGAAGGCCGTGGCGGCAACAGTCGAGAAATCAGTCGCCTGACAGGGCCGCCCTGGCCGCGGACCGCATCGCACTCACAGGCACGTCAGCCAGCCCCGTCCACAGGCGCAGCGACGCCGCTCCCTGCTGAACCAGCATCTCCAGACCCCCGAAAGCAGGCAGTCCGGCAGCCGCGGCGTCACGCAGCAGGCGGGTGCGCTCCGGCCTGTAGACCATGTCAACCACCACTGCCCGCGCGGGCAGCACGCCGGGCGGGAGTGGTGATTCGTCGGGATCGCGGCCTTCCAACTCCATGCCGACCGATGTCGTGTTCACGAGTACGTCCGCTTCTTCAAGCAGCTCTTCGCTGGCGGCAGGGGCCACAGCTTCCACCTGCGGGAACGCGGCAGCGAGCGCTTCAGCGCGCGCCACGGTCCGGTTGATGACGGTCAGGCGGGCGTGCCCCGCCAGACCGTAGACGGCGGCCCGAGCAGCGCCGCCAGCCCCCAAGACCACAACTGACAGGCCGCCGTCACCAGCCAGCCTCACTCCGGCAGATTCCAGCAGGGCGAGGAAGCCGTGCACGTCGGTGTTATCACCGTGCAGCCGGCCGTCCGAGTTCGTCACGGTGTTGACTGCGCCAACCTTGCGCGCAGCGTCACTGACAGAGTCCAGCAGGGGCATGATCCGTTCCTTGTGGGGCACGGTGACGTTGGCGCCCAGCACCCCGGCACTTCGCAGGCCGTTCACGGCGCCCTGCAGCTCTTCAGGCGGTACGGCTACGGCGCGGTAAGTGTGGGTAAGTCCCAGTTCCTTCAGTGCCGCAGTGTGCATGACGGGACTCAGGCTGTGGCCGGCAGGCCAGGCCAGCAGTTGCAGCTCAGCCATGGCGGGCGTTCAGGACGGTGCGGACAGCGGCCAGCGCCTGATCCACCGCGCCTTGCGGCAGCTGATGGTGGGTCACGAAACGAATCTTCCCGTCCAGGGCGTTGCAGAGCACAGCGTGTTCCGCCAGTTCGCGGGCCACGGCGGCAGCGTCGTCCAGGGCCACGTAGACCATGTTCGTCTGCACCGCCTCCAGGTCGACTTCCAGGCCTTGTATCCCGGCCAGCCCTTCGGCCAGCAGCCGTGCCTGTTCGTGATCGCGCAGCAGCCTGGCCGGGCCCTCGCGGATGGCCACGAGGCCCGCAGCTGCGAGCATCCCGGCCTGCCTCATGCCGCCACCCAGCATCTTCCGCAGCCTGTGGGCCTTTCTTATGAACTCCGCCGAGCCGAGCAGCACGGAACCGACCGGGGCGCCCAGACCTTTGCTCAGGCAGATGGAGACGCTGTCGAAGCCCCCGCACACGTCTGCTATGGAAACACCGAGTGCAGCGGCTGCATTGAAACCGCGCGCGGCGTCCAGATGGGCTGGCAGGCCGTGCCGGCGGGCGACTTCCACTATCTCGCGGGACCGTTCCAGGGGCACGACGGTTCCGCCGGCAGCGTTGTGCGTGTTCTCGAGGCTGATCAGCCCGGTCTCAGCCTTGTGGATCGAATCCTGGATGGCAGCCTCGACGTGCGCTGCAGCGGGCACGCCGAGCGGCGCAGGCACGAAGCGGGGCAGCAGCCCGCCGATCACGGCCATCGCGCCCGGTTCGTACTCGTACACGTGCGCACCCTGCGGCATGATCACTTCCTGACCCGGCCGGCAGTGAACGGCCAGGGCGATCTGGTTTGCCATCGTGCCGGAAGGTGTGAACAGGCCGGCCTCAAAACCGGTCATCTCAGCCAGTTCGGCCTGCAGGGCGGCAACGGTTGGGTCTTCGAAGTAAACGTCATCGCCGACGGGTGCATCGATCATCGCCTGCCGCATGGCGGCGTCGGGACGGGTGACTGTGTCGGAGCGGAAATCTGCAGTCTGCATACGGGATTGTACCGCCGCTGCTGCTACACTGACGCCGTGAACATCGATACTGGCGCGAAGGCGCGCATCACCGTTATCGGGGCAGGCATGGCTGGCAGTGACGCCGCCCTGGCCGCCGCCCGTGCAGGCGTGGCGGTGGATCTGCACGAGATGAGACCCGAGCGCATGACCCCCGCCCACAAGACCGAGGGCTTCGCTGAGATGGTCTGCTCGAACTCCTTCGGCGGCGAGGCCGCCAGCAACGCCAAAGGCCTGCTGCAGGCCGAGATGCTGGCCGCAGGTGGCGTCGTGATGACTGCCGCAAGCCAGAACCGGCTGCCCGCCGGCGGCGCAGTTGCGGTTGACCGCGAACTTCTGTCAGCACAGGTGACGCGCGAGGTTTCAAGTCACCCCCTCATCACGGTTCACCGCGGCGAACTGCCGCAGATACCTGAAGGCATCGTCGTCCTGGCCACCGGCCCGCTCACGAGCGACGCGCTGGCAGAAGCGATCCGCAAGCGTATCGGCGGGGATTTCCTGGGTTTCTACGACGCTGCTGCGCCGGTAATCGAAGCCGACTCGATCGACATGAGCATCGCCTACCGGCGCGGCCGCTACGGCCAGTCGGCGGATTACATCAACCTGCCCTTCACGAAGGAGCAGTACGACGCGTGGTTCGAACGGCTGACCGTGGCCCGCAGCCACACGCCACACGACTGGGAGAACCTGGAGTTCTTCGAAGGCTGCATCCCCATCGAGGAACTGGGACGCCGCGGTTACGACACCCCGCGTTTCGGACCGCTCAAGCCGGTCGGGCTGGAGCATCCCGAGACGGACGAGCGGTTCTTCGCCGTCGCGCAGCTCCGCCAGGAGGACGCCGCGGGCCGCATGTACTCGATAGTCGGTTTCCAGACCGGCCTGAAGTGGGGCGACCAGAAGGAACTCGTGCAGCTGATGCCCGGCCTCGAGAATGCCGTGGTAGTCCGCTACGGCGTCATGCACCGCAACACGTACCTGAACGCCCCGGCGCTGCTGGGCAGTGACCTGCAGTTCAGGGACCACCCCGGCTTATACACCGCCGGCGTGCTGGCCGGTACCGAAGGCTATCTGGAGTCCAGCGCCACCGGCTGGCTCGCGGGCACCAACGCCGCCCGCCAGGCTCTGGGCCTGCCGCCGGTCGTACCGCCCGAAGAAAGCATGCTGGGCGGCCTGGTGCGCTACCTGAGCAGCGCCAACCCCGACAACTTCCAGCCGATGAACGCCAACTGGGGCCTCGTGCCAGCACAGCCCAAGAAGCGCGGAGTGGGCCGCAAGGAACGCCGGGAAGCTGCGTACGCCGTGGGCCTCGACGCCTTCCGTAACTGGCTGGAGACCGAGGGGCTTGCCCCGGCAGCACTTCAGGCAGTCGGAGTCTGACGTGAGGCTGCGCCGGTTCCTGCAGCTCACCGTACTGGTTGCCCTGGCGTTCAGCCAGGCGACTGCCGCCAACTACTACCGCGGATTCATCGGCGACGAGCCGTGGCAGCTTGAACTGAGCATCGACGGCAACGCGGTGCGCGGCCGGCTGACCCATGATTACCTGCCATTGCAGCTGGAAGCGGGCGGCAGCTTCGACAGCGACGACAACTCGGTCGTCGCCCGCTTCGGCCTGACCGAAGGCGAACTCGTTGGCACGATGCTCGGCGAGCCCGATCCGTTCGGCAAGTTCCAGGGTACGTTCCTGACCGCGGACGGAATCGAGCCGTTCAGTTTCGAGCAGGTGGCCGTGTATGTGGATTACACCTACAGCCAGGACCTGATCCAGGCGACCAGCACCTACCCGTTCTTCACCTCCCCGCGCCTGCAGGAACTGAACAACCACGTGCAGCCCGACCTGATGGCTGAACAGATCCAGTTCGTGCAGTCGGCCCAGGCGGCCGGCGTGAGCGGCGACATCCTGAACGGCTGGTGGTTCGACTCGCGCGCAACAATCGAGTACGCGGCTCCCGGACTGCTCAGCAGCCTCGTCACGGTCAGTGATTACACGGGCGGCCCGCATCCGACCCTCAACTACTGGTCCTACAACCTTGCACTGGTCGGCACGCGCCTCAGGCCGTTCGACCTGAGCGACCTGTTCCTGGACGACAGCCCCTGGCTGGAGACACTCGGCGAGCTGGTGCTGGCTGACCTGCGCGAACAGGGTGCCGACTGGGTCGTCGATGACACCATCACCGAAGTTACCGAAACCGACCTGCAGGTGTTCGTGGTCGGCCCGGTCGGCCTGCAGTTCGTGCTGGCGCCTTACCAGGTGGGACCATGGTCGTCCGGAAGTTTCACGGTGCTCATACCGCTTGAGGCGCTCAGCGATCTGCTTGACCCGCAGGGTCCCGCCCGCCTCCTTAAGCTGGAAGGTGCAACCGGCGACTGAATGGCCGTCATCCTGCTGCCCCTCCTGGGTCCGTTGCACCTCCGTTACCCCGCCCTGAACGCAGTCACCGTGCGTGACATCCTCGCCGAACTGGACCCGGGCTCTGTCACTACCACCGTGCTCTCCCAGGACGAGCTGAGAAGCGAAAGCTGGCAGGACACGTTCGAACTGGCCCTGCCGCTGGCGGTCGCACCCTGGCTCAGGAAGGGCGGCAAGGAACTGATCCCGGTGATCGAGCCCCCGAAGGACACCACGGCCCAGGCGGATTTCTTCCGCTACGCAGGTGAGATGCCGGCCCTCGAAGAGAAACTCGGCAACTTCGGCGCACTTGAACGCCAGCTTGCCCGGGCACTCGACAGCCAGCTCAACCTGAAAGTGCTGCGGGAGGAGATCCTGCCGCTGGCACGCGACATGCAGCAGGAACTGCGGCGCCAGGCGGGTGACGGTCCTGCCACAGCCTGGATCTGGCAGCGCAGCACGGTGGCAGCAGCGCGGATCAGGGCCCTTGAAACAGACAGGCCGGTGGCCGTTCTCGCCAGCCTCGAGCACGTTCCCGCTCTCGAGGAAGCACTTCAGGGAGCCGGAGCCGAGCTGCTTGACCTACCCGACCAGATAGCGGTGTCGCCCGAAGCCCGTGAGCGCGTCCTGCTGGACCAGGCGATGCTCACCGGTCCGGACGGCAACATCCGGGCGCTGATGGACGCGCTCGAACAGCTGGGCAGCGCTGAAGCGGGTTACGCGCGCGCCAACCTGTTCATGTCGAGCGGCCATTACCTGGAAGCGCTGGAACTGCTCGAGAAGGTCTCACACGAAGATTTCTCAACTCCCTACTTCCTGCCGGGCTTCCTGCTGGCGCGCCTGGGTCAGCTGCGTGACCTGGCGGGCAAGCGCAGCCTGGCGCTGCAGGCTTACCGCGGCGTACTCGCACTCTCCTGGGCCCCCGCAGAAGCCGCTGAGGCCGCCAGGGACGGCCTGGAAACGCCGTTCACGCTGAAGCAGACGGCCGGTTAAGATTGATGGCGATGACGGGTCTTCTTTATGAAGCTGCAGCGCACTACAAGCGGGGCAAGGAACTCGAGGCGGCCGGCAGACGCCGTGAGGCGCTCGAAGCCTGGCAATCCGCGCTGAGGGATCTGCACGCCGTGAAACCGCAGCGCAACCGCGACGTGCTGCTGGCGCAGGTGTACCTGGCCTGCCACCTGGCCAGCCGTGACGAGGACCCGGCCAGCGCCCTGACCAGCCTGCGCTTCGGGTACTCGTACGCCCGCACTACCCGCGAGCCACACGTGAGGATCCTTGCCGAGGAACTGTGGCGTCAGCAGCAACAGCGGTCTTCAACCACCCTGGAGTAACATGCCCCATGGCATTCCATCCCAAAGCTGACAGAGCCGAATTCCTGGAACTGCTGACCGGCCTGGTCGGGTTCGAGACCCCTACGCATGACAAGGTTGCGCTCGACGCACTGGCAGCGCACCTGAGCAGGCTGCTGGACGAGCGGGGCTGGCAGGTCCGCCGGCACGCCCAGAACACGGCCGGTGACCACCTGCAGGCTTCGGTGGCTGGCGGCAGCGGTCCGTCCACGCTGCTACTCACTCATTACGACACCGTCTGGCCCGTCGGCACGCTCGAAGAGATGCCGATCCGTACTGACGGCGACAGGTTCCACGGACCCGGAGCTCTCGACATGAAGGCCGGCATCGCCGCCGCCATTCACGCAATGGATCTGCTCAGGGCAGCCGGCCGCACTCCCGCCGGTGACGTCACGCTGCTCATGACATCCGACGAGGAAACCGGCAGCCTGCAGTCCAGGAGCCTCATCGAGGAACTGGCCCGGAAGCATGACCGGGTGGTCGTGCTTGAGCCCGCCCGGGACGACGGCGCGCTCAAGATCGGCCGCAAGGGAGTCGGCGACTACACCATCCACTTCAAGGGCGTCAGCTCCCACGCAGGCAACTCGCCCGAATTGGGTGCGAGTGCCCTGCGCGAACTCGCCCACTTCCTGCTGTTCGCTGAAACGCTCAACGATGACAGCAAGGGCACGACGCTCAACGTGACCACCGCGAAGGGCGGAACCGCCCGCAACGTGATCGCCGAGCACGCCACGGCCGGCATCGACTGCCGCGTCCTGAAGACCAGCGAAGCGGACCGGATAGATGAATCACTGCGCACGTACCGGCCCCGCGACGCGCGGGTGAGCGTACGGGTGGAAGGCGGCCTCAACCGTCCACCCCTGGAACTCACCGAAGCCAACGACGCACTGTGGCAGCAGGTCCGGGCAACCGGCCAGTCACTCGGCCTCGAGTTCGAAGGCGCCGTAGTCGGCGGCGGTTCGGACGGCAACTTCACGTCCGCAGTCGGCGTTCCCACCATCGACGGCATGGGTGCTGTCGGCGCAGGACCGCACGCCCGGCACGAGCACATCGAAGTTCCCGGAACCCTGCAGCGCGTTGAACTGCTCGCTGCGTTCCTGGCCGGCACAGAAGAAAGCTGATGTACCGCCAGACCCGGCAGGACGGCGGGCTGCTGCCCGCACTCATGGCTGCTGCCAGCGGCGTGCTGCTGACCCTGGCGCTGCCTCCTGCCGGTCTGTGGCCTGCCGGGCTGGCACTGGCCGTGCTGTTCGTGATGACCGCTCAGGCGAGTGGTTTCCGGCGGGCGTTCTCACTCGGGTTCTGGTTCGGGGCGGGCTTCTTCAGCCTGCACCTTCTGTGGCTGCCCGCATCACTGTCGCATCCTGACTGGTTTGGCCCGTTCTTCTGGCTCATCTACCCGCCCCTGCTGCTGCTCCTGGCGACATTCTGGGGCCTCGCCACCGGACTGGCCAGACTGGCTGGCGGCGCCGGCCGCGGCACACTGCTGCTGCTGCCGGCCGCCTGGGTGCTGACTGAACTGCTTCGCCACATGGGTTACTTCGCTTTCCCGTGGGGAACGCTCGGTTACATGTGGCTGGACACTCCCGTGGCGCAGTACGCGGACGTCCTGGGGGTCAACGGGCTCAGCCTGCTGACGGCGGTGATCGTCGCGCTGCTGGCCACTCCGTTCGTCGCTCCGGTCAACCGGCCGCGCCGCGACCTGGGAAGGGTTGTTGCGCCAGTGAGCGCCATCTTGCTGCTGGGCGCCCTGTGGTTCACCGGCAACCTGCGGCTCGTGGAGCCGGGTGCGCCGACCCATAGCGCCCTGCTGGTGCAGCCGAACCTTGATCCGTTCGGCCGGCTCGGAACCCCCTCGGGTGACCTGCAGATCCAGACGCGGCTGACGGGAGATGCCGTCGCGGCGCTCGCCAGCCCTCCTGACCTGGTGGTCTGGCCTGAAGGTTCCGTCATCGGCCTCCAGGTGGAAGGCCCGGGTGGCACAGACGTCCGCAGCACCATCCAGGGGGCAGCCCCGGACAGCGCGCTGATCGTGGGCGGGCGGGGACGCAGCGAACGCGGCAGCCACAACCGCGCCTGGCTGCTCGAGGACGGCCAGCTTTCAGCCAGTTACGACAAGACGGTCCTGGTTCCGTTCGGCGAGACCTGGCCATTCATGGACAGCCTCTCCGGCCTGTACCGGGGAGTGTTCGGCCTGCTTCAGATAGGCATGCTCGAGAACACGGTCGCCGGCGCTGACCGGAACCCACTGCCCGTCAGTGCTGACGGGCCTTTCAATGCCGGTGTTTACATCTGCTACGAGTCGGTGTTCCCGCAGGTCACGGCCGACGCAGTGCGCAACGGCGCCGGTGTGCTGGTGACCATCACCAACGACGCCTGGTTCGCGCGCGGCAACGGCGCCCGTCAGCACTTCGACATGGGCCGCATGCGCGCCATCGAAACCCGCCGCACCGTGCTGCGCTCGGGCCTCGACGGGATAACCGGCGTGGTTGACGTGAACGGCAGGACGGTCGCCGAGCTGCCCCGCAACGTAGCCAGCACCCTGCTGGCCGAGTTCACTCCCCGCCAGGACCTGACGCCGTATGTCAGGTACGGCGGACTGCTCATCTGGGTCCTGCTGGCCTGGCTCGTGATCGCCGCTGCAGGGCGAGCCGTGCTGTACGGCCTGTCAGACTAGCGGCTATGCTGGAACCGTGAATATTGTCATCGTCGGCGGTGGCGAAACGGGCTACCAGATCGCACTCCAGCTTCACCGGGACCACAACGTGACGGTCATCGACAACGACGAGGCACGCAGGCAGGAGATATCAAGCCTGGACGTACGTTTCCTGACCGGCAACGGCGCAGACCCGGAAGAACTCCGCAAGGCCGACGTGGGTGCTGCCGACGCAGTCATCGCCTGCACGACCAGCGACGACGTGAACGTCCTCGCCTGCCTGGCAGCCAAGGGCCTCGGTGCCGAGCAGACGATGGCGTTCGTGACGCGCGAACGATACGTGGACGCCTTCAGGCCACGCGGCGCGATGGAGTCGATAGGCCTGGCCATCGACCGGCTCATCTGGCCGCAGCGCACCCTGGCCAACCAGATCGTCGACATCGTACGCGTGCCAAGAGCCATCGACAGCGGCGTTTTCGCCGGCGGGCAGATCCGCATGCTGGAGTACCGGATCGAGAAGGGCGATCCGTTCACGGGTGACACCCTCACCAACCTGACGCTGCCGGAGAGCGTGCTGGTCGTGGGCCGCATCCGCGACGACGTGTTCACCGTTCCCGTCGGAAACTCGACCCTGGAGCCCGGCGACAAGGTCGTTTTCATGGGCACGGCGGAAAGCATGCGCGGACTCGCCAGCCAGTTCACCCCCAGGCAGGCGCGGCTCAACGTCACGCTCATCGGCGGAGGCAACGTAGGCTTCATGGTCGCGCGCCAGCTGCACGAGGACCGCACGCGGCTCGTCATCATCGAAACCGACCAGGAACGCGCCGAGAAACTCGCGCTCTGGTTCCCCCGCGCGCTCGTCCTGCGTGGAGACGGCACCGACCTGGAACTGCTCGAACAGGAACACCTTGAGGATTCCGACGTCCTGGTGGCCATAACCAACGACGACGCCAAGAACCTGCTGGCGTCCCTGCTCGGCAAGCAGCTGGGCATTCCCAAGGTAATCACCCGCGTGAGCCGCGCGCAGAACCGGCGGCTGTTCGAGCGGGTCGGCATTGAATCACCACTCACGGTGCGCAAGGCAGCCGTACAGGAAGTGCTGAACTGGCTGCGGCTCGATGAGGTCGACCACCTGGCTTCGATCGAGGACCGCGCCGAAGTGATGGAACTCATCTACCCGCTCACAGCTCCCCGCGGCAACCTGCGGGACATAGGCAGCCCGCCCGGCGGCCTGATCGGCGCCGTGCTGCGCCGCAACCGGGCTCTTATCCCCGGCGGGGACACGGAACTGCTGCCGGGTGATCACCTGTTCGTCGTGACGGCCAAAGACAACGTGGAAGCGATCGAGAAGTGGCTGACGGCAACCGCGGAACGGAACAGCTAGTACCTTGCGCGCCTGGTTCGTCACCTTCATGCTTGGCTGGGCCCTGGCTGGCCTGGCGCTGCTGCTGGTACTGTTCACGGGCCTGGCGCTGCTGCTCGGCGAACCGTACCTGCCGTTCCTGACAGGAGCTGCGCTCGCGGGGGTCCCGGCACTGCCGCTGCTGCGCCGCTCCCGCTTCCGCACGGAACCGAGCCGGCGCGGCTCGCTGCTGGCGATACTCCTGCTGTGGCTGCTGGTACCTGCCTTCGCGGCGGTGCCGTGGGTGGCCGGCGGTTACCTGGGACCGCTCGACGCGTTCTTCGAAGCGATGAGCGGCTTCACCACCACCGGCGCGAGCGTCATAGCCGACCTGCAGCTCATCCCTGAATCCCTGCTGCTGTACCGCAGCCTCAGCCAGTGGCTGGGCGGCATCGGCATCATCGTCGTATTCGCTGCCGTGTTCCCGCAGCTGGGCGTGGCTGGCCGGCAGCTGTTCATGGGCGAGGAGCCCGGTCCGCGGGAGGACCGCCTGGCACCCAGGCTGCGGCACGCTGCCCTGGCACTGCTGGCCGTGTACGTGGCCCTGACGGCCTTGAGCATGCTGTCTTACTGGCTGGCCGGCATGGATCCGCTGCACGCAGCCAGTTACGCGTTCGCGACCATGTCGGCAGGTGGTTTCGAGACGACGCAGCCGGCAGCGGCTCCGTTCAGCCAGCCGGTGTTCACCTTCGTCGGCGTCCTGTTCATGCTGCTCGCCGGCACCAACCTGACGCTGCAGCACCGCGCTTTCTCGGGTCGCTGGAGCGAACTGACCCGCGACGCGGAATTCCGCAGCTACCTGCTGGTCATCGCGGCGGGCACGCTCATCCTGCTTCTCGCTTCAGGCGGCAGCGTCTCGGCAGTGCTGTTCCAGGTGGTTTCGGTCATTACTACGGCCGGCTTCACGGTGAGCGGCCTGGCTGACTGGCCCCAGCCGGCCCAGCTCCTGCTGGTGACGCTGATGTTCGTCGGCGGCTCGGCAGGCAGCGCAGCAGGCGGCATCCGCATCATGCGCTGGCTCATCCTGCTGCAGAGTGCCGGCAAGGAAGTCCAGCGGCTGCTGCACCCCCGCGCCGCCCTGCCGCTCCGGATCGGCCACAGGCTCATAACCGGCGAGGTGCTGCGTTCCACGACCACGTTCTTCGTCCTGTACGTGGTGCTGGTCCTGGCCAGCACTGCCGCACTGGTGTTCCTGGGCCTTGATCCGGTCGCTGGCTTCAGCGCTTCACTGTCAACCGTCGGCCTGACCGGCTTCGGTTTCAGCGCCGACGGCCAGCTGCTTGATTTCGCCTCCCTGTCCGCGGCTGCGAAGGCGATCCTGATCTTCGACATGTACGCCGGCCGCCTCGAGATCGTCACCCTGGCGGTGCTGCTTGTGCCTGGTTTCTGGCAACTGCCCCGCCAGGCTGACTACTCACGCAGCGGCCAGCAGAACCGGGACTGAAGTCCGGCTCACTTTTGCAGGCCGGTGGTATCCTCTGCCAAACCATGACCGTCCCGCCAGGCGCGGGCGGCCGTCTGGAGGAACCATGGCCGATTCGATCCAATCAGTCCTTGATGAACGGCGCGTCTTTGAACCTGCCGGGGAGTTCAGCGAAGAAGCACACGTAAGCAGCATGGAAGAGTACCGCGAGCAGTACCGGCGTTCCCTGGACGATCCGGAAGGTTTCTGGGCCGAAGCTGCCCGCGAGCTGCACTGGTTCAGGCCCTGGGACAGCGTCCTGAACTGGAACGAGCCATTCGCCGAGTGGTTCAGCGGCGGTCAGACGAACGCCTCGTACAACTGCCTGGACCTGCAGGTGGAGCGCGGCCTGGGCGACAAGGTCGCCTTCCACTGGGAAGGTGAACCCGGTGACCGGCGCACGCTCACCTATTCGGAAATGCTGGACGAGGTGTCGCGTTTCGCCAACGGGCTGAAATCCCTCGGAGTGAAGAAGGGTGACCGGGTAGCCATCTACCTGCCGCTGATCCCCGAGGCGATAGTTGCCATGCTCGCCTGCGCCCGCCTGGGAGCCCCGCACACCGTCGTGTTCGGCGGCTTCAGCTCCAGCGCGCTGACCGACAGGATCACCGACACCGGCGCACGCTTCGTCATCACCGCCGACGGCGGCTACCGGCGCGGCGCCGTACTGCCACTCAAGCCGGCCGTGGACGAGGCGCTGGAACGCACGGACACCGTCGAGAAGGTCGTGGTCGTGAAGCGTGCGGGCAACGACATCAGCTGGCAGGAAGGCCGTGACGAGTGGTACCACGAGCTCGTAAGCGCACAGAGCGGCGACTGCCCGGCCGAACCGCTCGACGCCGAGCATCCGCTGTTCATCCTGTACACGTCCGGCTCGACCGGCAAGCCCAAGGGCATCCTCCACACCACCGGCGGATACCAGGTGTTCACGCAGCACACCGCGAAGCTCGTCTTCGACCTGAAGCCTGACGATGTGTTCTGGTGCACCGCCGACATCGGCTGGGTCACCGGTCACAGCTACACGGTTTACGGACCGATGG
>CALDPK010000241.1 GCA_937911855.1 uncultured Trueperaceae bacterium
GGACCTGCCGGCCTGCACGCCCGGAATCGCGTCCTCGATGACGACCGCCCGGGCCGGGTCCACGCCCAGTTCCCGCGCAGCATGCAGGAACGAATCCGGGGCGGGTTTGGAAGGCAGTTTCAGCTGCGCAGCCTCGACTCCGCCCACGATGAGCGGAAACTGCTCCAGAAGTCCAGCGGCTTCGAGTACGGGCCGCGCGTTCCGCGAACTGGACACGACAGCCATGGCAAGCCCGGCGCTGCGGACAGCTTCGATCAGCGCCACCGCTCCGGGGAACGGCTTCACGCCTGATTCGGCCAGGATGCGGTTGAACTCGCGGTCCTTGCGGTTGCCCAGGCCGCAGACGGTTTCGGCTTCAGGCGGATCGTCGGGCGCGCCCCAGGGCAGGCTCAGCCCACGGGATTCAAGGAAAGCGTTGACGCCGTCGTAACGCTGCCGGCCGTCCAGGTACAGCTCGTAATCACCGTCGCGGTACGGGTCCAGCCCCTCTTGATGCAGCCAGGCGTCGAACATCGTCTGCCAGGCCGTCTTGTGCACATCGGCGGTCGGGGTTATGACGCCGTCCAGATCAAACAGGACCGCGTCGAACTGACTGAGATCGGGCAGGTTCATTACATAGAGGATAACGCCCTTACCTGTTGCGATACACTTCAGTGAACATGACAGACCCTCTGATAGCCACTTTCTCGCTCACAGCCCGCGATCCGGATACGGGCGACCTGGCCGTGGCAGTTGCCAGCAAGTACCTCGCGGTCGGCGCCGTAGTGCCTTTCGCCAGGGCCGGTGTCGGCGCCATAGCTACCCAGGCGCGGTCGAACATGAGCTACGGTCCGCGCGCCCTCGAGCTGCTGGCTGCAGGGGCGACGCCGGAAGACTGCGCCCGGGAGTTCAGCAGCAGCGACGAGGCGTTCTCCACCCGCCAGTTCGGTATCGTCAGGGCTGACGGCGCGAGCTACAGCCATACCGGCACCGACTGCCTGGACTGGGCCGGCGGCGTCACCGGACCCAACTTCGCTGCCCAGGGGAACATACTGACCGGCCCGGACGTCGTCGACGCCATGGTCAACGTGTGGACCGGCAGTGACCTGCCGTTTCCTGAGCGGCTCGTGGCAGCGCTTGCGGCCGCAGAGGCGGCCGGGGGCGACAGCCGCGGCCGGCAATCAGCCGCACTGCTGGTGGTCGGCGAAGGCAGGGGTTACGGCGGCCTTTCCGACCGCTGGATCGACCTGCGCGTCGACGACCATACCGAGCCGGTTGCTGAGCTTGAACGCCTGCTGGAGCTTCACCGCCGCAACGAGGCGAACAGGACCAGCAGGTAGGAAGCCACACCCAGCAGCAGCGCAGACTGGAAGCCGTACAGGATGCCCAGCGCCACAGTGGCGACGCTGCCCAGCACCGAGAACACGCCGTTCACGGCCCAGGCGGCCGCCACCCGGCCGGGTGCGCCAGATAAGCGTCTGAGTCCCGCCGGGAACTGCATGCCCAGCACCAGGGTCAGCGGCAGCATGCTCAGGACGGCAACGGTTGCGCGCAGCGGCAGGGTGCTGCCCTGGAACGGACCAGTCAGAGCCGGCCAGGCCAGGTGCCACGCAGCAGCGAACAGCAGGCTCAGCAGGGGACCCCACAGGAGCGGACGCCGGAAGCGCTCGCCCAGCAGGCTGCCCAGTCCTCCTCCGAACAGGAACACGGCCAGCACCAGGCTCAGTGCGAGGGTCGGGTGACCCAGGAACAGCTGCGAGCGCTGGATGAGACTCAGTTGCAGAGCGATGAAGCCCGTACCCAGAGCGGCGAACACGACTGGCGCCCATGGCCACTCGGCTGGCCTGCGCCTGATGAACAGCAGCAGGAGCGAAGCCGCGAGCACGGCAGCAGCCCCGTAAGCCACCGGCCTGAGCACGGCAGGCAGACCTGTTTCGAACTGGAAGAAGAACGGAGCCAGGTCGGTGACCGGCCTCAGGTTCACGCCGCCTTCAGCAGCGGCAGCTGCCAGCGTTCCCACGGTGGCGCTGCCGGCGGCCAGGCCGTCGAGGGGCGGGTTGGCCAGCAGGTTGGGGACGTACAGAAGGCTGAAACCCATGTTCTCCGCCTGGCGGGCGAAAGCCACTGCGGCTGCCCGGTCCAGCGGCGCGCGGCTGACTACCAGCAGTGGCAGCGGCTGGGCCGCCGACTGGTCGAGCGCTGCGAACAGGTGACTGGCCGGATCATCCGCGCCGGCCTGCTCCAGGGCCGTGTAAGCCGTGAAGAACGCGCGCGCCAGGGTCAGCTCGTCGTACAGTTTCAGTGCCAGCACGCCGTCAGGTGTCAGGTGATTCAGGTAATCGCGGAAGGCTTCCGTCGTGTAGGTGCTCGCCTCGCTCAGCGCGAAACCGCGCAGGTCGCTCGACTGGGTGATCACGTGCGCCAGCATGATCAGGTCGAACTGCTCGTCCAGCCGGCGCAGTACGCTTCTGCCCTCGTCGATATGGAGTTCCACGCCGCGGTAACCGGCTTCGCTCACCTGCTCCACCAGCTGCACGCCCGGGCCGTTCAGTTCGGCGGCCACGATTCTCCTTGCGCCAGCCAGCCGTGCCAGTGAGGCGTCCAGGCCGCCGCCAGGTCCCAGCAGGAACACGCTGTCGGGCCGGGCAGCGGCGAAGGGCAGGAAGCCTATATCGGATACGAGCCTGGCGTCGTCAGTGAGCGGGACGAGCGATCCGGCTGCGCCGTCGACGAACAGGTAATGGCTGCCGTCCGGCCGGCGGACCAGGTGACTGTGGGCGAACGAACTGCCGGCCTCGCTTATTACGGTGGCACCGGCCGCCAGGGTGACCGGATTATTGCCACGGGGATCGCCGCACGGGCCGCGTGTGCGCGGGCGATCGCGTCGCGGTTGAGGCCGCAGCGTGCCTCGAAATCCTCCAGGCGGAAGCCTTCCTCCAACCTCAATACGTTAAGCATGTACTCAAACGGACGTTGCGCCGGTTCCACCCGCGCGTCGCCGCCGATCCCGGCGTCGCTGCCGGCCGACGCCAGCCAGGCGGTGGGGTGCTTGAGCTTCCACCGCCGCACGATGGCCTGCTCCGCGCCAAGGGTCAGTTTCCCGTGG
>CALDPK010000242.1 GCA_937911855.1 uncultured Trueperaceae bacterium
GCGGCGGTAGCCCCTGCGCCGCTCACGAGGTCGACTCCTGCTGAGCGCGCAAGCACGACCACCTCGTGCCCGCGCTCCCGTGCCACGAGAGCTGCTTGCCTCCCCGCCTGACCCGTTCCACCCACGATTGCAAGTTTCATGTGATGAAGTCTATCCGGTCACTGTTACAGCAATCAGGACGTGTCGATAGCGTGTACATGTGTGCCGTTCCAAACCCCCCGCGTTCCTGACTACATATTCCCAATATTCAGCAGAATGACGTGCCGGTCCGACTCGTCAGCCCCGACTGCGGAAGCGATTGTCGAATCCGCTGGCGCTGACATAAAACAGGGGAGGGTGCAGTTCAGGCGCCTGGTGTAGGTCGAGCCACCTTGAGGCGGGGCAGCGCGAAACGCTCCGTTGGTTTCCAAAACTGGACGACCTATGAAACGCAAGATCTTCAGGTCACGGCCTGATAATTCTCAGCTGAAATAAGGTCGCGGCCTGAAATCCCGGTTCTCAAACGTTTTACCCGGCAAAAAGCACGTACGTTCAAGCCGGCCTACAACTACGGTTGCCTACAAACATAGTTGTAGGCAACCCTCCCTGCAGACAGGCATACCGTCCGCCTAGAGCGCTGAGATGCCGTGGCTTCCCTGGGAGGCATGTCTGTACGCGGATTCCACTCTCATTGGCGCCGGATATCGCCTGCCATCAGTTATTATGAAAAGGTAACAGGGCAGCCGGATTCAAGAAAACGAGGTGCTGAGCCAGTGCATCACGTACGTATGGCGAAACCCGCTGTACTTTTCAGCTTCGGGGCAGTAATCCTGCTGGTGGCTGCCTGCTCCCAGGCTCCCGTTTCGGTGCTAGCGATCCCTGATCCGCTGGCGATGAACGCCCGCGTGCTCACGATGGAAGCGGAAGCGCCGGGTCGTTTCACCGGTTCGTGGGAAGAGGCTTACCGAACACCGATCATCATGCCTTTCTCGCTCGCACAGGCGCAGGAACTGTCCGTCGATGCGGACAGTGGGGTTCGCTGGGTATTCGGTCGCGAGGTGGGCAGAGACCGCCCTGCATTTCTCTCAGCACCCGCCACCCTGAAGGCAACTGCAGACTGGCACGTCGAGATCGCAAACAGTTCTGCAGGGTACGAGATTGCGGTGGAGGTGGCGGCCAGTGCAGTCCTGGAACTGATCGCCTGCACCGCTGATAAATGCTGGTATGAGCATGCTGACCCGCTGGCGGATGTCGGTTGGCTGAGTTTCACGGTCCACAAGAGTGAACTGCCAGTGGTCCGGAGTGGTTGGCCGGGTCCATTGTCGCGCTTCCGGGTTACTCCGACATTGCAGATTCAGGTTACTGACGCAGATGGTAGCCGAATCGCCGAATTCGCCACGCTGACCATGGCACTCAGTGCCGGGGACGCTTATCTGACCTATCTGCGCTGAACAGAATCACTGTTTGCGAAAAATTGTCAGCGCGGGTTACCCTGAAAACAAGGCAGCAAATTTGATACTGGAGGAAAGCAGTTGTTTTTAGCTCCAAGAGGTACCCGTGGCTCGGCGAAGAAAGTTTCTTACTGGCGCTGGCTGGCAGGCTTGGCACTCGTAGTGCTCCTTGCCGCCTGCCACACAGGCACCGTAACGCCACCGGTGAATGATGACGACGACGACAACGGTGGGGATACCCCGCCCGTTACGGTCGAAGCCCTGACCCACGCAGAGTTCATTGAATTTGTCACTGATTTCGAAGCCGAAGTGACGGCTGCGATGGACGACCTTACACCCATGGTGGCGCTGCAACTCGCCATCAGCGCTGCCGGGTCTGCTTACCTGCCCGGAACCATGCAGGACGATGTGCACATGCTGCCTCGCGGTGAGTGGGAACCCCTTCAGGACGAGTGGGGATGGACCTACGACTGGATCCGCGTGGGTGATCTTGCTGGCCCCGGCGAGCTTCAGTTCACCGCCGGCGTCGAGCTCTATGACCAAGACACTGGTGATTCCGACATCCACGAAGTCGACTACGCAA
>CALDPK010000243.1 GCA_937911855.1 uncultured Trueperaceae bacterium
CCAGTTCATCCGCGTGACCCAGGAGCGAGGGCCTCACGATCAGGTCGGCCACGTGATCCTGGCCGCCGGCGATTGTCACTCCCAGTGACGCCAGGTCACTCACAAGTTGCCGCGCACTCACGCCTTCAGGGACTTTCAGTGCTGCCACTGCCGGCGTGACCCGCTCAGCGAACACGCTGAATCCTAAGGCTGCAGTCTCTTCGATCAGCAGGGCGGTCAGTCGCTGCCGTCTGGCCCACACCTGCTCGAGACCTTCCGCAAGCAGCAGGCCGAGCGCCACGTCGAGGGCTGCGATGAGACTCGTGGCAGGCGTCATCGGCTGCCTGCCACCGCGGTAACCGTGCAGGTTCAGGTAGTAGGACGGCGCCAGCAGTCCGGGATCCTGCGCCCAGGCGCGTTCCGACAGCCACGCGAAGCCCAGTCCTGGCGGTGTCAGCAGCCCTTTCTGCGATCCGGAAACGACGGCGTCAAGCTGCCACTCGCGGGGCCTGAGTTCCGCGGAAGCGAGGCTGGTTACGGCGTCGACCAGGAACAGAATGTCGGGGTTCACGCGCCGGGCTGCTGCTGCCAGCGCCTGAATGTCATGAAGCACACCTGTGGACGTCTCGGAATGCGTGGCCAGCACGGCGGTCACGTCCGGGTGGTCTTCAAGCAGCTGAGCCAGCTGCTTGGGGTCGGCAGCGCGGCCCCAGTCGGCTTTCAGTTCGACCACCTGCGCGCCATGCGCTGAAGCCAGGTTCACCCAGCGCTCGCCGAACTTGCCGGCGTTTATCGCCAGCACCTTGCTGCCCCGCGGCACGCAGGCCAGGAAGGCCGCTTCCATCGCGCCGCTGCCCGAGCTGCTCAGGGTGATGACTTCATCGCCTGGTACCACGAACACTTCGGCCAGCCGGCCTGACACGCGTTCCTGCAGTTCAGCGAAGGCAGCCGTGCGGTGATGCTGGACCGGCTGGCTCAGCGCAGCCAGCACCTGCGGGGGCAGCTCAACCGGTCCGGGTGCGTACAGTCTGGACTTCACGGCCTTACGACCCGCAGGCTGTGGATCACGTCGCTCATGCTCTTGAGCAGTTCGAGTACCTCATCGGACGGGGTGCGGTCAACGGTCAGGGCGAACATGGCCAGTCCGTCCTCTCCGACCCGTGACAGCTGCATGCTGATGATGTTCACGCCCGCCTCGCCCAGTACGGTACCGACCCGCCCGACCGCGCCGGGGCGGTCGTAGTTGGTGCAGATGAGCATCGCGCCTTCCGGCTTTATCTCGATCGGGAAGCCGTCGATGGACACGATCCGGGGCGAATCACCCAGTACGGTTCCGCCCACGCTGACTTCGCTGCCGTTGGCACGGGAAGTGACGAGCACGTGGTTGGTGTAGCCGCGGTCGCGCGCTGCACTGGTGCGGGAGACGCGGATGTCGCGGTCACGGGCGATGAGCGGAGCGTTCACGTAGTTGGGCGGCTCACTCAGGATCGGCTCGAGGAAGGCCTTGAGGACGGC
>CALDPK010000244.1 GCA_937911855.1 uncultured Trueperaceae bacterium
CCCACTGCCCGCCTCCCAGTTCAAGCGGTCGAGCAGAAAAACCGGTGATGCTCGGTTCAGTTGAAGGTGTGCGGTCGGCGGTCTTGCCGCATGCTACAAGCGTCAGAATCACAGCAAGCAGTACTGCGACCCGAGCTGGATGACTGGAAAGTATTCGGCCCATCACGATGCGCACAGTAGCGCGCTGAGACCGGCCCCGCACGTACGCCCGTCACGCGCCTTAGTCCCCAAGAAGCGGCCTCGACCTGGCAGGATTCCCACTCGCGAGTGAGCGGTCCGGAACGTCGCGGTACACGACGCTGCCAGCCGCTACTTTGGCGAAGTTGCCGACACTGCAGGTGGGGTTGACGACGGCGGCAGTTCCCAGGAACGAAGCGGTGCCCAGCCGGCTGCCACCGTTGGCGACTGAATGCGGCGACAGTGCAGAGGCTGGACCGACTACGGCGTCATGGGCGACGCTAGCGTAGAAGGTCACGACCACCTGGTCGCTCAGAACCGCGTTGGCACCGATCGTCGCGAACGGCGCGATTATGCAGCCGGTTCCCAGCGTAGCGCTCGACGCGACGTACGCCAGCGGGTGAATCACACTGATGAACCTGGCACCACGCTCGGTCAGCTGGTTCGCCAGACGCAGGCGCAGGCCAGGGTTGCCGATGGCCAGCACGAACTCTTCGTCTGGCTGCGGTGTGTAGTCGCTGATTCGGCCCAGGATGCGCTGTTCCAGTGAAGCCGGTTCGACTGAAGTCAGGTTGTCATCAAGGAAACCTTTTACCGGGTCAGAACCGTGGATGTCCTTTAAGTACTGCAGCACTTCGCGGCCGAAGCCGCCGGCGCCCACGATGACGATGCTCTTCACGCCACAACCACGGGCGCGGCGTGCAGGTAGTCAGCCACGCGGCGTTTGGCTTTGATATCTGCGAACACACGCTCGACCTGTTCGACGGTCAGGCCGGTCTGCTCAGCGGTGGCCTCGGCGCTGACGCCGCTGTTCACGGCCAGCAGGCACAGGTCCATCGTCCGGTGCGGCACGGAGAAGTAGAACTCTTCCTGTGACTGCGGCAGCGAGAACGTGTCGGTAGTCGGTTCCTGCTCCTGGATGACGGCGGGCAGGCCAAAGTAGCCGGCCAGCTGGTACACCTGCGTCTTGTACAGGTGGGCGATGGGCTTGACGTCCGCGGCGCCGTCGCCGAGTTTCACGAAGAAGCCCTGATCGTATTCCAGCAGGTTGGGTGTGCCGGCCACCAGGCGGTTGAGGCGGTCGGCGTGGAAGTACTCGAGCATCTTGCGGGTGCGCTGCTTGAAGTTGGTGGCGGCGATGGCCACCAGGTACGCCTCGGGCGTCAGGCGCACGCGGTGCGTCTCGCCGTCCGGGCTTTCGGCTACCAATTGCGAGATTCGGTAGCTGTCACCCTCCAGCAGGCTGGGCAGCACGATCTTGGACTTCCAGTCAGGCTCATAGCCGGGCAGGACGCTGGCGAAGGCGGCGTCGCGCCGTTCGTAGCAGCCGGCGGCCTTGAGGATTGGGGTGATGTCCTCTGTGATGGTTTCGATTCCCAGGTGGCTGGCCAGCAGGGTGGCGAGCTCGCTGGATTCGCTCGCGGAGTCGGTTTCAGGCATGAGGAGGCCCAGCACGCGTTCCGCGCCGAATGCCTCGGTGCAGAGCGCGGCGGTCACGCTGCTGTCGATGCCGCCGGACAGGCCGAGCACGGCACCGCGGCGGCGGAAGCGCCTCGCAGCAAGTCTGAGGCCGTCGACTATGGTGGCGACGGCCTCGGCTGCATCGAGTTCCAGGTTTGCCTGCAGGTTCACACTGCGGCCGGCGAGTGCCGGCGGTTCGATACGTAGCTGACGATGCGATCGATGGAATCCAGGTTCTCAGGAATCGTGTCCTGATCCGGGATGCGCAGGTTCCAGTTCTGTTCGATGAACATGATCAGTTCCAGAACCCCCATCGAGTCCACCGTGCCCCCCTGGGTCAGCGACGCAGAAGACGGCAAGGCAAACTCGTCTGCATCGACAAAAAAGTTGTCTGCAATGAAGTTGCGTAATGTCGTTTCTATGTTCATGTTCGCTGGGCCTCCACCCATGCACGGAGTGTAATTCGGGATACGCAGCCCGCGAAGTGCATCCGTCACGCGGAAACGGGCGAAAGGGCTTTCTTGTGGACCTTGCCGGTAGCTGTCTTCGGCAGGCTGTCCGTGAAGCGCCAGATCCCCGGCACCATGTAGCTCTCAAGCAGGCCCAGGGCGGCGCGGCGCAGTTCGCGTTCGCCAAGTTCCGCGCCTTCGTCCAGGACGATGTACGCCACGACCGCTTCGCCCAGCAGTTCGTCGGGTTCGCCGATCACGGCGGCCTCGCGGACACCGGGAATCGAGTGCAGGGCGTTCTCGACCTCGACGGGACTGACCTTCTCGCCGCGGCTCTTGATGATGTCGTCGCTGCGGCCTTCGAAGTACAGGTAACCGTCGGAGTCCATGCGGAACAGGTCGTGCGTGCACAGCACCTGTTCGCCCGGCAGTCGCCCGGGCTTCAGCATGTGCGCGGTCTGCTCCGGCAGGTTCCAGTAGCCGAGCATCACGTGCGGCCCGCGCACGTACAGCGTGCCGGTCTTACCGGGTGGCACTTCGAAGCCTGCATCGTCCAGCAGGAACACCTCCGTGCCCGGGATCGGCCTGCCAACGGAGCCAGGCTTGGAGTCAACCAGCTCCGGCTCCAGGTAGCAGACGCGTTTGCACTCGGTAAGGCCGTACATCTTGAACACCAGTCCTTTGGGGAACAGCGTTCTGAGTGTCGGCACGAAATCGTCGGGCAGGTGCGCTGCGGTGTTGGTCACGCGGCGCACGCTGTGCAGGCTGCGCGGTTCGCGCTTCTGCAGCGAGACGAGTGCAGCGAACACCGTCGGCACGCCGGGGAAGACCGTAACCTGCTCTTCCTCGATACGGGCGAGCGTGTTGACCGGGAAGCTGAAGTTGCGCTCGAGGACGAGCGTCGCACCCAGGTGCACCGCCATGAGCGCCTGGTACAGGCCGTAATCGAAAGCGAGCGGCAGGACGTTCATGATGCGGTCATCCGCGTCCAGGCGCAGGTACTCGACCAGGCTGCCGCAGGTGAACACCATGTTCCGGTGCGCCATCATCACGCCCTTGGGGTTCCCGGTCGAGCCGGAAGTGTAGATGAGCGCCGCCAGGTCGAGCGGGTTGACGAAAACCGGTTCGAACTCTGGTGCCGTTTCAAGCTGTTCACTGAGGTCAGAGCCGTTAATGGCCGTGCCCCGCAGGTGCGCAAGGCCTTCTGTAGCCGGACCGAAGACACGCTCCAGCTGGGCGTCGGCCACCATGAAGCTGACGGCGGCGTCCTCGAGGATGAAGCGCAGCTTGTCGGCCTTGGTCTGGGGATTGATGACGACGATGACTGCCCCTGCAAGCCAGCTTCCGTAGATGCACGCGACCGTATGGGCGCTGTTGTCCATGAACAGGGCGACGCGCTCGCCGCGCTGCACGCCCGTGGACTTCAGCAGGCTGGCGAAGCGCTGTGCGCGGTCCAGCAGTGAAGCGTAATCCAGGCGTTCTTCCTGGTTGACTACGGCTTCCTTGTGCGGCCATTGGCGGGCTGCCAGGATGAGTGCATCGCTCATGAGCCTGTTCATGCGGGCACCGCGTTCAGGTCTATGACCCGGTTCGGCACTGCCGCGGCAGCCAGCCTGGGTGCGTCCACCAGCTTCTCCTTGAGCAGCAAGGTCGAGATCACTCCGATGAGCCCCATCTCGTCCATCTCGCTCGTGCCGGTCTGCAGGTTCCGGCTCACCTTGGTTACGAGCTTGCCGACCTTGTCCGTGTCGAACAGGCCGGACTTGCTCACGTTTGCCGGGTCGAGCAGCGCCGCCACCCACTCGGGAGCAGCGTCGCCCAGGAACGGGGCCAACAGGGGAGCGCGGTACGGGCGTTTGGTGCGGCGCCGGGTGGCTTCAGGCAGCAGCGGCGTTACCGCTTTGCGCAGCAGGTACTTCTCGTCGAGGCCGTTCAGGCGCAGCCGTGCGGGAAGGCGCATGGCGAACTCGGCTACCCGGTGATCCAGGAACGGGAAGCGGCCTTCGACGCCACTGCCCATCAGCATGCGGTCGCCCTGCGAGTGCAGCAGGTAGCCTTCCATGAACGTGCGCGCCTCCAGGTACTGCGCTTTACCGAGTGCATCGAAGTCGCTGAAGTTCGCGGGCAGCATTGCGCGAAGTTGTGATTCGGGGTCGCCAGCGGCACTGACCGCCTCGCTGCTGAGGAACCGGAGGTTGCGGGCGCCGTTGCGGTAGCGGTTGTGGTGCGAGTAGAGCGGGTCGTCCGTCTCGGTCAGGCCGGCGCCGAAGTAACTGGCCAGCAGGCCGCCGCCGCGGGACAGGTCGCGGTTCAGGTACGGATGCAGGCGCCCGAACAGTTGCGGCCTGAGTTTCGAATCCGGGTCGCGCGCCCAGAAGCGGCGCAGCATGGCTTCCTTGAAGATGCTGTATCCGCCCAGCAGCTCGTCGGCACCTTCGCCGGTGAGCACCACCCGGTAGCCGCTGGCGCGGGCGAGTGCGGACAGGCGCAGCAGCGGCGCAGGCGCGGTGCGCAGCATGGGCCGCTCGCTCAGTTCGATGACTCGGGGGAAAAGTTCGGCTATGTCGGCGTCTGAAACCGTGACACGCTTTAAGTTCACGCCAAGGGCGCCGGCGACCTCGTCCTGCTGGCTGGTCTCGTCGAAACGGCTGTCCTGGAAGCCGACACCGAACGCTTCCAGAAGCGGCGTGCCGGCCTGCTGCAGCAGCGCGGTGATCGCGCTCGAGTCCAGGCCGCCGCTTAAGTAAACCCCGACGGGTACGTCAGCGCGGGTGCGCAACCGGACCGAGTCCAGCAGCAGCTCACGCAGCTCGCTGGCCAGGTCTTCCGTGGACGCAGTCTGCTCCGTGTGGCTGAAATCCAGGTCCCACCAGCGCTGCATCTCAAGGTCCTGACCGGGTTGCCAGCTGAGCCAGTGGCCGGCCGGCAGCTCACGGATGCCGCTGAAGGCCGACTGACCAGGCAGTGTGCTCCACAACTGGAACGTCTGCACCACGGCAGCTGCCGACAGCTGACGCGAGAGGCCGGGCTGGCGCAGGAGTGCGCGGGCTTCGCTGGCGAACGCCAGGCTGCCAGCGGTCTGCGACAGGAAGAGCGGGCGCACGCCGAAACGGTCTCGAGCCAGGAACAGCCGCCGGGTCAGGGTGTCCCAGATGGCGAAGGCGAACTCGCCGTTCAGCTTCTCCAGGCAGGCGGGCCCCCACTCCTCGAACGCGTGCACGAGCACTTCGGTGTCCGACTGGGTGGTGAACACGTGGTCCAGGCACTGCAGCTGCGCACGCAATTCCAGGTAGTTGTAGATCTCGCCGTTCTGAACCACGTGGAAGCGGCCGTCTTCGTTCGCGATGGGCTGGTCACCCTGCGCCAGGTCGATCACGGCCAGGCGGGTGTTGATCATTCCGAAGTTACCGTCTGTGAGCAGGCCGGTGCCGTCCGGACCACGGTGGCTCAGCTCACCGGCCATCTGAAGCAGCAGTTCACGGTCGGCGCGCCGACCGTTTTCCGCGTATATTCCTGCGATTCCGCACACGCTCAGGAGCGTAGCACCGCGTGTCAGCGGCGGTTGCGGCAGTCGTCACGGGCACCCGCAGTCCGGGAACAGCTGGCCGGTTGTAAGCTGACCCAATGAACAAACTGGCGGTCTGGGTTTTCTTTAGCGGTTTGCTGGCTTTTTTCGGTACGGCCGCTGCCAATTCGTGCATCTCACTCAATCCTGAGGTACCTGCTTCCGAAGTGGCCGGCACCCTCAGCGGACACGGCTGCTTTGTCGGCCGCGCAGACGCTCACGTGGACTGGCACCTGGAAGATGTGGTCGGTCGCAACGTGATCGTCAGCCTGGACGCCTCAGCCGGCACCACCCTGACGCTGCTGAGCGACGCCGGTGAAGAACTGGCGACCGTTGAAGGTGAAGCCGACTGGGTACTGGCACCGGGTCAGTTCCGATTCCGGGTGGACACCGTGCCGGGGGAGCGTTACGTGGTCACAGCGAGGGCCGGTGACTGGCGCACGATCGTCGAGTCGCGCCTCAGGCCGGCGGACGACCGCAGCCGGGTCCGGACTGAATTCAGCTACACGGGCCTGCTGGCTGACTCGCCCTATTACCTGACCTGGGACCTGCGCGAAGGCGACGCGAGCACCTGGGAGGTCCTCGTGACGCCCGGTCCCGGCGTGCCTCTGAACGTGAAGATCTTCAGCCCCGAAGGGGACCTGCTTCATCACCTGACAGGCGGGCCGGCCGAGTCCGCCCGCCTGCTGCCGCTGGAACTGACGCCCGGCAACTACACCTTCGTGGCGAGCGAGGCGACCTGGTCAGGTGCTGCGATCCGCATTGATGCCACACCAGTGGGCGCGGATGCCGGCGACGGAGTCAAGACCGGCCGCCCGAGCAGCTTCGCCACTGCGAACCGGATAACGCTCGGCGGGGTGAGCGGCTCCCTGGTTGAAGATTCCCGGGATTACTACCGCCTGGACCTGACCGCAGACGAAGCCGGAATCTACGACATCGCGGCAGGCAACGAAGCCGACATGACATTCTGCCTGCTTGACGCGCGGAACAACGAACTGGGCTGTTACAGCGGCGTGGAAATCGTGGCGCACAACGTGGCTCTGCCAGCGGGCAGCACGTACCTGTCACTGGCAGGCAGCCGTGCCAACCAGGATGTCTACACCGTGGAATTCGAAGAAGTCGCTGACCCGGCGGAGCTGGAAGTCGTCGGTCCGGCCGGTAGCCTGGCTGGTGCCCACTTGATGCTTGACGGTACGGCCCGCCTGACGCTGGAAGCGCGCACTATCACCTGGCTCGCCTTCGAAGTCAGTGACCCCGGCCTGTACCGGCTGCAGCTGCAGGGCCCCGACGCGATGAACGTGTACGTCCGCGACGGCGGCGGCGCTGAACTGCGCAGGTTCAGCCCGCGCAGCGAGCAGGTGGTGCGCATCGACAACGTGCCCCTGCGGGAAGGCCTGAACTATGTGACGCTGGACGCGCGGGCCGGCGATTACGCCCTGCGCGTGCTGCGTGTGGGTGACCTGCCGCAGGTTCACCAGGCCGTACCGGAAGCCGGAGCTACCGAGGAAGTCAGTGCCCGGCCGGCAGGATCGATAGTTCCGTCGGTGAACATCTCAAGCGGCACCGCTGCAGAACTGCGGCCCGGGCAGCCTTATACCGCCACGTCCCTGCCGGGTCAGGAATCCTCCTACTACCGGTTCAGCCTGCAGAACGAGGCAATGGTGCGACTGACGCTCACGCCACCCGAAGACGCTGTCATGCGCCTGTACCTGCAAGGAACCATGCTGGAAAGCCGCGAGGCAGGCGCTGCTGTCGTCATCGACGACTGGCTGCCAGCAGGCGATTACGAAGCACTGGCACGCTCCATGAACGGTACGGACGGCTGGTACCAGCTTGAACTCGAGTTCCTGGATCCGTTCGACCGTACCGGCGGGGTGTACGTCCCGCGGCAGCACGCCCCGCTGCCGGTCGGCAGCGACCTGCGTATCGTGCTTGAGCAGCCGCGACCAGCGCAGACTTATCACCTGCTACCTGAGCTGCTTGAGGACACCACGCTGGCAGTCAGTTACGGCGATGTCAGCTACAACTACTTGCGTCTGTACACCTGGCCTGAACTGGATCTGCTGCGGGAGGACGTGCGTGAGGACGGCCGCCAGGAGTTCGAGCTCAGCGCCGGTCAGTACGTGCTCAGGCTGGAGGCGGGGGTGCCCTGGGACGTTCAGCTTGAGTTATCGGACGGTCCCGGGCCTGTCGTGAGCAGCCTGGAGTCGGATGTCGAGGTGGAGCTCGAGCTCACCGAGGACGAGGTAGCCGCCTGGTCCGTCTGGGGCCAGCGGCTGGCTGGGGTCATCAGGGTGACCAACTCAGGTGACGACGACCTCGAACTTGAGGTGCTGACCCACTCGACCGACCCGCGTGTGACCTTGCCGCTCGCAGGTGATTCGCTGTCTGTCGCCGCAGGCAGCAACCTGGAACTGCCGGTCGAACTGACGCTGCCGGCTGACATTTTCAGCGGCAGCCCGCTGGACTTCAACTACGGCCTTGCTGACGGCTCAGGCAAGTCGGTGTCGACCCGAGCCAGCGTCGTACCCACCTGCGAGGCGCCGCTGGTCGGCGGGCACAGCTGGTGGCCGGTGCCCGAGTCAGTGCTGGGCTATCTGAACGTGGCGTGGCAGCCGTTCGGCGCCAGCCTTGCTGCGGACGCTGCCGGCAGTGACATGTTCGTCCTGGACGGGCGCATCAGTCCGGCGCGTCCACCGACCCGCAACTTCGGTCACGAGTTCCTGCTCGACCTGGGTGAAGCCCGTGAGCTTACAGCGACTGCGCTTCATCCTGTCGGCAGTGGATCCGGCTCCGAACGCCTCCGCAACTTCGAACTGGCCGTCTCGGCTGATGGCCAGGACTGGACGGTCATCCTGAACGACCGCCTGGTACCAGCCCGCGTGGAGCAGTTCTTCACGTTCGATGAGCCGGTGACAGCCCGCTACGCCCGCCTGACCATGCTCGACTCGTTCGGTCAGCGCGACGCGGTGGGGATCGGCGAGTGGAAACTCCTGTCGCCCGCATCCCCGGGTCAGCTCAACATCGCTGCCGAATCTCTGGGTGGTCACGTGGTGCATTCGAAGCCGCTGGTGCCGGGCAGCTATTCCATGCTTGCCGATCCCGATTTCGGTGGCAGCCCCAGCCACGGAGCAGTGGCGGTCCGCAGCGGTGAGGAACTGCCCGAATGGGTGATCGGTTTCCATCACAACCGTGCGGCCCGCGTGGCTTCCGTGGAATGGATGGACAGCGCCCGCGAGCAGAACGTTGACAACCTGAAGCTGTGGGTTGCGACAGAGTCGCCGCTGGGTCCGTGGCTGGAACTCGCTGACTGGGAGCTCGAGCGCGACGCGGGACACGCGGTATTGCAGCTGGACGAGCCGGTCTGGGCGCGCTTCATGCGCTTCCAGGTCCAGGGAGAATCCCCCGAACGCAATACGAATTACGAACTGCCGCTGCAGCTGAAAGTCATCGAGGCCGGCGATTACCCGTCGATCCTGGGTGAGTGGGGCATGGACAGCAGCTGGTCATACTACGAGTACTCCAACCCCGAACTGTTCACGGAAGCGTCCGTCGTGTTCGGCAGCAACGACAGCCTTGAGTCCGCACTTCTTCTGGAGGAGACCGAGACCGGCTACGTGCAGACCGGCATTGCCGAAAACTGGTACCGGGTGGTGATGCCAGCTGAACGCAATCTGGCCAACGTGACCATCCGCAGCGAACCCGGCGTGATCCTGGGCTTCGAACTGCTGGACTCGGACGGCAACCTGGTACAGAGCGGACTGAGTGACGGCGGCAGCATGCGCCTTACCGGCGAACCGGGCACGCACTGGCACCTGCGCGTGTTCGAACCGCCCCGCAGCGTGCTGTTCACCTGGGACACTTCGGGCAGCGTCAGCCCGTACCAGAACCTGACCTATGCCGCACTCGAGCGGTTCGCCAGTGCCATCCGCGGCGACCTGGAGTCTGTGATGCTGCTGGCCTTCGGCAACGAACCGAACTTCCTGCTGCCGGAGTGGTCCAGCGACGCCGCTGAGGTGAGCCGGACCATCAACGCCTACGACCGCCGCGATGATTCAAGCGACGCCCGCCTGAACCTGCTGGCCGCTTCCGATTCGATCGCTGATCGTGACGGCGTGCGCGCCATCGTGTTGATCACCGATGCCGAAACTCCCGGTTATGGGCTGACAGCGGACCTGTGGGACAGCCTGGCGGATTCGGGCGCGCAGGTTTACAGCCTGGAGATCAGCACTGCCGGTGGCGCCCCTGCTCAGGATCTGATGCAGGACTGGGCCAGCGCCAACGGCGGGCACTACGTGAACGCGACCAGCCTTACCGAACTGGAGCAGGGCTTCGCCCGCGCAGACTGCCTGATCAGGCGCGCCAAGTACGTTGAAGTGAGCGTCGAGTTCCAGGAGCGGGAGGCTATCCCGGGGACGCTGTCCGTCGTTCAGCCCGTTGAAGGCGGCGGCGCTGGCGGCTCCACCCTGGCCGCCGGCGGTGGCATCCTGGTGATCCTGGACTCATCGGGAAGCATGTACAGAACGCTCGACGGCCGCTACCGTTACGAGATCGCCAAGGACGTGCTGGCGGACCTGGTCACTGACGTTTTGCCGGCCGAAGTTCCGTTCGCGCTGCGCGTGTTCGGCAACCGCGAGGCCAATGTCTGCCGCAGCGACCTGGAGGTGGCCCTGGCGCCGCTCAGCGCCCAGGCAGTAACGGGAGTGATTGCCGGCATAGAACCGCAACCGTTCGCCGGTACGCCCATCGCTGCTTCACTGCAGGCTGCCGCAGCCGACCTGGCTGACGCCAGCGGTCACCGCTCGGTGATCCTGATAACCGACGGGGAAGAGTCCTGCGACGGCGACGTCGAAGCCGCCATCACCGACCTGCGCAGCGCCGGTTTCGACGTGACCCTGAACATCATCGGCTTCGATTTCGATGCAGACGACGTGGACGCCGCCCGCGAGCAGTTCCGCAGCTGGGCCGAGCTGGGCGGCGGTCAGTACTTCGACGCCACCAGCGCCGACGAACTGGCTGGCGCGCTGCAGAGTTCGGTGGCGCTGCCTTATGAGGTGCTGGATGCTGAAGGCAACGTGGTGGCACGCGGGAACGTGAACGGCTTCGCCCTGGAGCTCGAGGGCGGTGTTTATACCGTGCGGGTGCTGGCGGAGGAGCCGCTCGTGTTCACGGACGTTGTTATTGATGGTGACGCTGTTGCCGGCCGCGTTGATCAGCGCCAGCTTTTCAAGATTGGCAGCATAGGGGAGCGGGACGTCCTCGTTGCAGACCCGAAGCACCGGTGCATCGAGATGGTCGAAACCTTCCTCCATGCAGATGGAAATCACTTCGGACGCGATCGAACATTGCGGCCAGCCTTCTTCGGCCACCACGAGCCGGTTGGTCTTGGCCAGGCTTTCGAGGATTGCCTCGCGGTCCAGCGGACGCAGCGTCCGCAGGTCGATCACTTCGGCGTCGATGCCCTCGCCTGCCAGCTGCTCGGCGGCTTCCAGCGCGAAGCCAACGCCGATGGAATAGGACACGATCGTCACATCGCTGCCCTCGCGCACGATCCGCGCCTTGCCGATAGGCAGCACATGGTCGTCCAGCTGGGCGACCTCGAAATTGCGGCCATAGACCAGCTCGTTTTCGAGAAACACGACCGGGTCCTCACTGCGGATGGCAGCCTTGAGCAAGCCCTTCGCATCCGAAGAATCGTATGGAGCAATGACGATCAGGCCCGGAACGCTGGCGTACCACGGCCCGTAGTTCTGGCTGTGTTGCGCCCCGACGCGGCTGGCCGCGCCATTGGGCCCGCGGAAGACCACCGGACAGCGCATCTGCCCGCCCGACATGTAATTGGTCTTGGCTGCGGAGTTGATGATATGGTCGATCGCCTGCATGGCGAAGTTGAACGTCATGAACTCGACGATCGGGCGCAGGCCGCCCATCGCTGCGCCGGTCCCGATGCCGGCAAAACCGTATTCGGTGATCGGCGTATCGATGACGCGCTTGGGGCCGAATTCTTCGAGCAGGCCCTGCGTGACTTTGTAGGCGCCCTGATATTCCGCCACTTCCTCGCCCATCACGAAGACGCGCTCGTCCAGACGCATTTCTTCGGCCATGGCGTCGCGCAGGGCCTCGCGAACGGTCAGCTTGACCATATTGGTACCGGCAGGAATGTCGGGATCGGCTTTCCGGGGGCGCTCCTTCGGCGCTTCTATCGATTCCGCCGGGGCAGGACTCTCCGATTTCTCAGGGGAAGGCGTCTCCTGCTTCGGCTCGGGAGCGGGGCTCGCCGCTGCCACCTCTTCACCCTCGCCAGCGAGCACGGCAATCACCGTGCCCACTTTCACGTTTTCACTGCCTTCGGGGATCAGGATCTTGCCGACAGTGCCTTCGTCGATGCTCTCGAATTCCATCGTCGCCTTGTCGGTCTCGATCTCGGCCAGGATGTCGCCGGCGGATACTTCATCGCCTTCCTTGACCAGCCAGCGGGCCAGTGTTCCCTCTTCCATCGTCGGGGAAAGGGCAGGCATCTTGAGTTCGATTGCCATCAATAGGTCTCCACCAGCACGTCGGTGTAGAGTTCCGACGGCTCTGGCTCGGGCGACGTCTCTGCAAAGTCTGCGGCGTCCGCAATCTGGGCGCGGATGCCCTTGTCGATTTCCTTCAGGCGGTCTTCGGCCACGCCCATCTTCTCCAGGTCCGCCTTCGCGCGTTCGATCGGGTCATGATGTTCGCGCATGTCCTGCACTTCTTCGCGCGTCCGGTATTTTGCCGGATCGGACATTGAGTGACCCCGATAGCGATATGTCGACAGTTCGAGCAGTATCGGTCCGTTGCCCTCGCGCACATACTGGGTGGCGATCTTCGCCGCCTGGTGCACCTCGAGCACGTCCATCCCGTTCACCTTGATGCCGGGAATACGAAAAGCGGTGCCGCGGCGGTAGAACTCGGTTTCGGCGGAGCTGCGCTTTACCGAAGTGCCCATCGCATACTGGTTGTTCTCGACCACGAAGACGATCGGCAATTGCCACAGGCTGGCCATGTTGAAGGTCTCGTAGACCTGCCCCTGATTGGCCGCGCCATCGCCGAAATAGGCCATACAGATCCCGCCGTCCTCGCGATATTTGTGGGCAAAGGCGAGGCCCGCACCCAGAGGCACCTGTGCCCCGACAATACCGTGCCCGCCGTAGAACGCATGCTCGGTCGAGAACATGTGCATCGATCCACCTTTGCCGCCGCTGATCCCGGCCTCGCGGCCCGTAAGCTCGGCCATGATGACCTTCGGATCGATACCGTAGGCGAGCATGTGACCATGGTCGCGGTATCCGGTGATGACGCTGTCCTTGCCTTCTTCGAGCGCGGTCTGGAGGCCGACCGCCACCGCTTCCTGGCCGATATAGAGATGGCAGAAACCGCCAATCAGTCCGAGCCCGTAGAGCTGGCCGGCCTTTTCCTCGAAGCGGCGGATCAGGAGCATTTTCTCGTAGAATTCGAGCAGCACGGATTCGTCCGGCTTGTATCGCCGATCGTTCTCGAATTCTTCCTGTAGGCTACGAAGCTGGAACTGGTCGGAGGAATCCTTCGGCGTCTTGCTCGCGGCTGCGCGCTTTTTGGCCGGAGCTTTCTTGGCGGGGGATTTGGACAAGTCGGGCCTCGCTGTCTGACGTGTGCCCCAGCCCATAAGCACAAGGGCACAGGGCTGGCAACGCCGCATCACGGCCCTGAACCGTATGGGTTAAATTGCCACTTGGATCAGCGAGAAGGTTCGAGCTCGATAATGTATTCGTCCGGGTGGACGACGTTTAGATTGCGGCGAATGAGCTCGGTCACGAGATCCGGATCGGCGCTGTTCCGATCAAGCAGTTCCACGCGATTGCGAAGCTCCGCCCGTTCGTCGAGCAACGCCGCGATCCGGGTCTCACGCTGTTGCAGTACAGCCAGGTTTTCACCCCATGCCAGCACCCCGCCGGGGCCGGCTAGCGCTAGGCCGCCGAGCAGCAGCAGCCAGGCAAGCGCACCTGTCTGGATCACTGTTTCCCGATTGAAGCGCTTCACTGTCATCTACGATGTCCTCATCATCACAGAATCACAGTTTGCCAATGGAGACAAGCGGTTTCCCCGTGAAGCGGGCGATTTCCCGGCCGCGTATGCGACGGGCTCATTATCGTGGCGCTGGCAGCGCGCTTCTATCAAGCCTCTTGCCAGCAACGCGCCTTGCGGCCAGTGTCGCGCGCGACGAGAGGAGTCCGAATTGATGATTGCGCGCCGCTTCGCTTACCTGCTGGCTTCAGGCACCGTGATGAGCCTGGGCATGACCTTCCCTGCGACGGCGCAGGTCCCGGACGATGTGGTCATCAACATCATGCGCGAATGCGCCAAGATCGATGATCCGACCGCTCGCCTTGCCTGCTATGACAACAATATCCGCTCGGGCGGGTTCGATGGACGTGCCCCGATGGTTCCCGGCCAGGGTGCAGCACCCCAGGGCGGGGGAGCCCCCATTGCGGGCGGCAGTGCAGCTGGTAACACGCCGGAAGGTTTCGGCGGCGAAAGCGTTCGTACCGAGCAGCGCTTCGAAACACCGGCCGGCCAGATCGATGAGATCACCGCCCGCGTCGCATCGGTGCGCCAGCGCCAGCCCGGCATTTACCTGGTGACGCTGGAAGGCGGCGCCGAATGGATGTTTTCCGAAAGCGCCAGTCGCAGCTATCGACCGCCCCGCCAAGGGGACAGTGTGCGACTGACACGGGCGGCGCTCGGCAGCTTCCTGATGGTCGTCGACGGACAGCAGGCAATGCGCGTCCGCCGGGTTCGCTGATCGCGCTCAGCGACCGAATTCGTCGTAGGCGCGCTCCCGCTCCTGCTGCGCGTCGGCATTGCGGCGCAGCTTGCGGAATGTCTCCATGAATTCCGCGAACCGATCCGGCATCAGCGGGGCGGTCAGGAACTCGGAACGCTTCTTTCCGGTCTCGTAGATGATCCGGTAAAGTCCCGCGCCTTCCTCGGTCGGCGAAAAACGTCCGTGCCGCCGGCCAGGCTTGCCCTCGCGTTTGACCAGACCCCTTTCGGTCAGGGCATTGACGGTCCGCGCGGCCTGACTGTGGTCCCGCCGAAGCACGCTGACAAGCCGGCTCCAATCGGTGGGCGCGTCATAGGAAATCTCCGAAAGCACCCAGGCTTCGAAATTGGAGAGCCCCGTCATCCGCTTGAAGGCGAGCGCGCCGCTGCGCGAGAAATACGACATCAAGGTCATCAGCGGTGAAATGATGAACTTGCGCTCGGTGCCCGACCAGTCGCCATTCCGGCGCTCGGCGCCAGCGTCCTCGCTATGGAATTCCGGCGCGGCAATACCCTGCGAATTGGCGAGCTGCCGTTCCTGTTCGTAAAGCTGGACGGCACGATCAAGCAGGACGTCGATCGAGGACAGGAAACGTTCCAGCTCCTCGTCGTCGATGTCGAAGGTCAGTTCGCGATTTCTGAGCTTGGCCAGACGCTGAAGCCGGTTCGATAGCGCCAGGCCGTCGACTGTCAGCGCCAGCGGGCTGCGAATCTGCTTGCGCTCCACCAGCCCGCCTTCCAGCAGTCGCTTCACCGACCGGCTGACCTGGGCCTTGTCCACCCCTGCCCAGCCAGCGATGTCGGCCGGCGATTGCCCGCCATACTGGTTGAGTCGCAGGAGAATCCGGCGATCCAGCTCGACCATGTCCGCTTCGCGGGCATAGGCTAGATCCCCGCTCTCCCGGACTGTGTGGAGCAGCTGCCACAGCTCGCTCTGCAGCATTTGCGGCCGACCTTCCCGATCCTGGGCATTGGCGGGAACTCCGCGCTGCGCCCGGTCACGCAAACCGGCGATCATCAGTTCAAACTGG
>CALDPK010000245.1 GCA_937911855.1 uncultured Trueperaceae bacterium
CGAGGCGGTCGGCGTAACCCCGGTAGATGTTGGCGAGGATGCTGTCCCAGTCGATCGCGTAATTCAGTGCCAGGCGCACGTTGCGGTCGTTGAACGGAGCGACGCGGTTGTTCAGCTCTATCTGAGCTGCGCGAGTGCCGAGTCCGGTGTGGACGCTGACGCCGGGGACGCTGTCGATGCGGTCGACGAGGTCTGGCGCAACGGCATGGATGATGTGCACTTCACCTGCGAGCAGCGCGGCGATGCGGGTTGACGGTTCCGGCATCATGCGGAACACCACAGTCTGCAGGGCGGGCGCGCCGTCCCAGTAGGCGTCGTAACGCTCGAGGCGGATCTGCGAATCGAGTTCGCCCTGGACCCACCGGAAGGGGCCGCTGCCAACCGGATGCTCCATGAAGGCGGCTGAGCCGACTTCGGTGAGGTGATCCTGCGGGACGATCTGGAAGTGGGTGAGTCCCTGCAGCACGAGTGCCTGTGGGAAGGTCTCCTGGTAGACGAAGCGGACGGTGTAGTCGTCGACTTTCTCGACGTGGCTCAAGGGACCGATCAGGCCGGCGCGAGGGCTGGTCTGGCCGTCGACTCCACCTTCGGTCATGATGCGCTCGAAGGTGAACACGACGTCGTCGGCGGTGAGAGGCTCGCCGTTGTGGAAGGCCACGTCATCACGGAGGTCGAACTCGAAGGTCAGGTCGTCAATGGCGCGCCAGTCGGTGGCGAGCATGGGCTCGACCTCACCGTCAGGCAGGCGCTTGGTGAGTGAATCGAAGATGTTGCGCAGCACTGCTTCGGTGTCGCGGTCGCGGTACATGGCCGGGTCGGTCGAGATGAGCGCGTTGGCGCGCATGCCGATGACTATGCTGTCGGAGCCCTCTACGGATACGTCGTGCATGCTTGCGCTGTTGTCAGCGGCGGGGCGCCAGCCCTGCACTGCGTCTGAGGCTGCTTCGATGGTCTGCATGACGTAGCCGAAGACGAACGGTGCGTCCTCGAGCAGCTGCTCCTGCGCCACCCGGTAGGCGGCGATGCGGGTCTCGTCGTCGATGCTGGTTGAGGCGGTGTTGAACGCGTCATCCACTATCTGGGATGAGTAACCGGAGTAGTTGCCGCGGTCGTCCGTGCGGAGTTTGGGAATTGCAAGGTCGAAGGCGTCGAAGTAGGCGCTGCCCCAGTCCGTGAGGCTGGCCGCGCGGTTGCCGGCGAGCAGTTCATCGCGCAGCACTGTGGAATCCCAGATGCGCACGGAGGCATCTATGCCTATGTCCCTGAGCTGGGCGACTATTGCCTGGGCTTCGTCAGCCCTGTTTTCTTCTGCGTCGACCACCAGCGTCAATGGCTGCTGGGCCAGGGCCGAGCTGAACAGCAGTACGGCCAATCCGATAAGGAACCACCTGAAGCGACTCATTCTGTCCTCCTTGATCCGCCGGGTATGGGCCCGGACGGGTTTACTGGTCCCGAAAAGGAACCGAACTGCAGAAGCTCTACACGTTGTGTTGTACGAGGTTACGTTCTTGCAACATGCGTTGTCAAGATTATGCAGAGGTTCAGCCATGTTCGGCCCTGTAATCAGGCCAGTCAACGTGTTCTTATGGCGGGGTAAATGGGCTGCCAGCTTCCAGCCACCAGCCGCCATAACGTTATTGCATCGATTAAGGTGCTGCTGATCCGATCAGGAAGCGGTGGCCCGCTCCCAGTCGATCAGCGGTACAAGGTCGGCCACCAGCGCCTCCAGGCCGACGCGGTCTCCCTCGTCAAAATTGGCGGCAACGGATGAATCCAGATCCAGAACTGCCACCACCTGGCCACCGACTTTCACCGGCACGACCAGCTCTGACTTCGAGCGCACGTCACAGGCGATGTGACCGGGGAAGGCGTTCACGTCTTCGACCACCTGACTCTGGCCCGTGCTGACCGCGGTGCCGCAGACCCCGCGGCCCACCGCGATGCGCACGCAGGCCGGGCGACCCTGAAACGGTCCAAGAACCAGTTCATCACCGCGCAGCAGGTACCAGCCTGCCCAGTTCAGGTTCGGCAGCCACGCGTAGATCTCAGCAGCAGCGTTACCCAGGTTCGCAAGCCAGTCAGCCTCACCCTCGAGCAGCAGACCGA
>CALDPK010000246.1 GCA_937911855.1 uncultured Trueperaceae bacterium
AGATCCCGGGAAACAGCATGTTCTCGCCGATAAGTTCAAGCGGCCGGACCAGTCCGAACACCGGGCCCAGCAGGAAGCCGGTGATGAGGAGCGGCAGGATCGCCGGCAGGTTCACCCGCCAGGCGAGCCACTGGGCAACAGCACCAAGTGCGACTATCCCGGCAATCGCGAGGCCCGGATGGTCCATCAGCAGCTGCATGCAGAGCTCCTGGAAAAACGATGGGTTTTCGGCATGAGGACAAATCTAGCACGGTCATGCAGCCCGTCAGGTGCCGCAAATTGTGGCACGCAGGTAGAATGACTGCATATGACTGACACGATTGACAACGCAGCGGGGCACTCGGAAAGGCTTGAGTCCCTGGCGCGTGAACTCGAGGCGAGCGGCGAATACGTAGTACTTCGCAGGCTGCCGAGGTTCAAAGCATTGCCTGCGCCCGCTGACGCGATCACGGCGACCGGCCTCATGGTCGACGTCGAGACGACCGGCCTGCGCGTGGTCCGCGACAAGGTCATCGAACTGGCGCTCGTGCCATTCGAGTTCGACCGGCGCTCCGGGCGGATCCTGCAGGTACTCGAACCGTACTCCGCCCTCAACGATCCGGGCCGCAGCATTCCCGCCGAAATCGTCGCGCTTACCGGCATCACCGATGAAGACGTGCGCGGCAAGCGCATCGACGCAGAACGCGTGAATGAACTGCTGGCCGCTGCAGACCTCGTGGTGGCACACAACGCCGGCTTCGACCGGCCGTTCGTCGAGACACTGTTCCCAGAGTTCGCGTCCAAACCGTGGGCCTGCACCGTGAACGACATCAGCTGGTCCGCCGAAGGCATCCGCGGTTCGAAGCTCGAATACCTGACGATGTCCTACGGTTTCCACTTCCAGTCACACCGCGCTACGGACGATTGCATGGCCGCCATCACCCTGCTCGCGCAGGACCTGCCCCGCTCGGGCCGGCCTGCTCTTGCGAACCTGCTCGAAAGCTCGCGGCGCTCCAACTGGCGCTTCCGGGCGCTCGGCGCCCCGTTCGAGTTCAAGGACGCGCTGAAGAACCGCGGTTACCGCTGGAACGCCAGCGAGAAGTTCTGGTGGCGGGACGTCGCGGACGCCCTGCGGCAGGCCGAGTACGACTGGCTCGCACAGAACGTGTACCGGCAGCATCCCGTACCTGAGCCCATCGAGTTTACTGCTCTGGAACGGTATTCCGGCCGCGCTGGCTGAACGATTCATTAACCCCGGCTATACCTCTACTCATGGTGCGGAGTGATATTATTCACAAGGAAGCCGGGACGAGCCCGGCTGCTTCCCAACTTATCGGGGCACATGCCCCAGGAGGTAATTGTGTTCAAACGGTTCAAGATCATCGCCCTGGCAGCAGCCCTGCTGTTCGCCGCAGGCACCGCAGTCGCCCAGGACGCCGCAGCTGAGCCCGACGTAACGTTCGTGCTGAGCACCGGCCTCGGCGCCTTCGAACAGGGTGCGTTCGCGTTCCTTGGCACCGAAGGTGACCTCGAGGGCGTAGACAACCCGGATCTGGTCGTCAAAGTCGGCGACGTCGTCCGCATAGTCCTCGCCAGCGGCGACGGCATGGAACATGACTTCGTCATCGACGAACTCGATGTTGCAACCGAAGTCACCTCAGGCGAAGAAGTCTCCGTCACGTTCACCGTGACCGAAGCGGGTACTTTCCAGTACTTCTGCTCGCTGCCCGGCCACCTCGAAGGCGGCATGTACGGCAACTTCATCGTAGAAGCTGAGTAACAGTCTTCACTGACTGATTTAATGCCCGACCAGGCCCAGCCCGGTCGGGCATTTTCATGGCGTTTTCCTTTGGTTGTGGTCCGTTGTGCCTGTGTACAAGGCGGTTCCGGCGCATGCTCTTGACGAATAATGCATAAAGGTGTATAGTGTTGTTCATTGAGCGCGCCACATGGCGCGTTTTTTAGTTGGCGCCTCGGGAGCCAGCTGATCACGTCTCATTGACTTGACTACCGGCATGGCTGTACCATCATTATCTGCCCGGGCGATTAGCTCAGCGGGAGAGCACTCGCTTCACACGCGAGGGGTCGCTGGTTCAATCCCAGCATCGCCCACCACAAGAAAGCCGTCAGAGAAGCGATTCTCGGCGGCTTTGCATTTTGGCCAGCAGGGTGATGCCGGCCTCTGTACGTCGATCGTGCATAGCGCGCTCTTTCCAAAGCCTGGCGCAACATGTTTTCGCGTTCTGGAACTGCGCTGCATCGCGTGTTAGCGACGGCGGAGTGCTTGTCTTGGAGCTGCGCTGATGAGGTTCATTCAGGTCTGCAGGCGTGGTGGAAAATCGCCGTAGTGGTAGTGAACTGCACCTGTTGTATCGACTTCGATGCCTGCCTCCCGGTTTGTGATTAAGATTGCCCGAGATCCTTTCGACAAAACAGGTTGTCAATCACCGGTGCGTTACAAGTGCATCAGTCGCCAATATTCAGCCAGATAGTCACGACGAAGCCGGGCAACCTCAATGGCTGAAGAGCTACTGAGATTGACTGCCATTGGCGGAACACGCACCTCACGCACAGGACAGCGGTTCTGATGCCTGGTTGCTCGTGTACGTGGTGCCGGCACTTGCTGTCTTGGAGTGGCGGTGATCCAGCTGCCCGCTCAGTCTGCAGGTAATTCCGTGTGCCCGTTCATCATTTCCAGGAAAACACCGACAAGCTCAGGATCAAAATGCGTACCCGCCTCGCTGCGCAGGTGCGCAAGCGTCTCCTGCTCGCTCCACGCCGGCCGGTAAGGCCGGTCGGACCTGAGTGCGTCGTACACGTCCACCAGAGCGAACAGCCGGGCCTCGAGCGGAATTGCGTCGCCTGCCAGCCGGTCGGGGTAACCGCTGCCGTCCCATTTCTCGTGATGGTTGCGCACGATGTGTAGCGTGGCGGGTGGGAGGAACGGGATGTTGCGGCACATCCGCGTGCCCGTTATCGGGTGGCGTTTTATCAGCTCGAATTCCTCGCTGGTCAGCCGCCCCGGCTTCAAAAGCACCTGATCCGGGACACTCAGTTTGCCCAGGTCGTGCAGGTAGGCGCCCCACTGCAGCGCCTGCAGCCTGTCCGTGTCGAAACCGAGTGCCTGTCCGAAGCGGACGGCCAGTTCCACCACGCGGTCGGTGTGGCCTTTGGTTTCGTAATCGCGGTGCTCGAGCGCCAGTCCCAGAGAGCGGAACGTGGCTTCGCGCGTGGCTTTCACTTCTTCCAGGTGGGCGACGCGCTCGAAAGCGTTGGCGATCCTCTGCGCGAACAGCGCGGCTATCGATACTCCAGTTTCGTCGATCTGGCGGCGCTCGTCCTTGCTCGCCAGGATGAACAGGAAGCTGCCGGCCCCCTGGGTCTCGATGGGCAGTGTCAGGACGGAGGTGAACCGCAGTGGATCCAGGTAGCCGGGGCGCTCCTCGAACGTCAGGTAGTCGCTCACGAGTACCGGTTGTCCGGTGCTGACGGCCTGGGCTACGGCACCCTGCTTCAGCGGGATGGGGCGCAGCAGCAGCTCGGTCGTCTCGGCAGATGCGGCCCCGGCCCGCCAGCGGGGTACGGCGTAGTCACCCTCAACCGCGGCCAGCGTGGCGTAATCCACCCGGAGCTGGGTCAGCAGTTCGCTTAAGCCGGTGGTGACGAGTTCGTCTATGTCGTTGATCGTTTCGATCTGCTGTCCGAAGCGCGCCAGGGCCCGGTAATCGTGCGCGCTGCGCTCCAGCCGTTCGAGCAGCCGGACGGTGTCAACCGCTCCGGCGATGTAGCCGGTGAGCGTCGAGATGTACGAGATTGACTCGGCGTCGATGTACACCGCGTGCTGGTCCAGCACCACCACGGCGCCCCTGGCTGAGCCGCGCGCGAACGGCAGCGCCAGCACGCCACGGAATCCGGCGTCGGCCATCTTCGCCAGGCTCGCGTCGGTCGCCTTGGATTCGGTCGCGTCGAAGGTCAGGATGATGTTGGCTTCGCTCGCGCGCCGGGCCAGTTTGCGCAGCTCAGCCTCGGGGATCTTGCCCATGGCACCCGTCAGGCCGTGGTGCGAGACGCAGTACAGCTCGTCGGTGTCTTCGATGTACGCGCAGGCGGCCGCGACGGTGCCCTTGATGGCGCTGCTGAGGATGGCGCTGACGCTTGCGCCGAGGTCCTTGTGGTTGGATGCTGTCAGGAAGGCCCTGTGCAGGGTGTCGAGCCGGGTGGCGCGCAGCTTGAGCTGGCGGTTGCTCTCCACCAGTGCTGCCTGTTTGCGTTCCGCTTCCTGGTGCAGGGCACGCTGGTCCGTCACGTCGTGGAAGTTGATGATGAGCGCTTTTATCGCCGGGTCATGCAGCTGGTTGGTGAACGTCCCGCGCAGCCAGCGCCACTCGCCGTTCACGTGCCGGCCGCGATACTCGATGGTCACGGCCTCATCAGGCGCGAGCCCAGCCACCGCATCCCTGATCCTGGCCATGTCGTCCGGGTGGTACGGCAGCGGCCGCAGCGCTTCGCCGGCCTCGGCCGGATAACCGAGGATCCTGGTGTTGGCCGGGCTGCGGTAGATGGGGTTGAGGTCCGCATCCACCAGGGTGACGCCGTCCACCGCGTGCTCGACCAGTGCCCGGTAACGGCCTTCTTCTGCGACGCGGCGCGAATCATCGTGAAAGAGAGCGAGGATGCCCTGCGGTGTGGGGTGGGCGCGGACTGCGTACCAGCGCATGTGGTGCGGGTACGGCAGCAGGAACGACTCCAGCTCCGCTCTCAATGGCTCCACGCCGTCCCCCTTCAGTTCGATTCTCTCCACGAGCCCTTCGATCCCGAGCTGCACGAGGCCCTCACCGTGGTTCCTCCGACTGCCGAGGTCGCCGAAGGCAACATCGCGCAGGTCTTCGAGACGGGGTTCGCGAAGGGCGAGCGCCTCATCCGCCCGGCCAAGGTCGTCGTGGCCAAGTCGGGGACGGGCAACTGAAGCCAGGTGCCTCGGGCGGCCGTGCAGCCGGGTAGAGGCGCCTTGGGCCCGAAGGACACGGGAGCGTAGCGGTGGCTGACTTCAAGGACTACTACAAGGTGTTGGGCGTGAGCCAGAGCGCCTCGCAGGACGAGGTCCTGGCCGCCTACCGCGAGGACATCGAGCGCATCAGCGCCGACATGGACAATGCCTCGGCCGAGATCTTCAACCGCCGCGCCATGCCCGGCGGGGAGGAACGGCGCCCCACCCGCGACTATCGCAAGCTGCTCGAGCAGGTGGGCCAGAGCGGCGACCTGATCGCCAAGGCACGCGAGAGCCTGGCGAGTCTTGCGCGCCTGCTGACCTTCGTGCAGCAGGCCAGCATGAACATGCCACCCGAGACGCGC
>CALDPK010000247.1 GCA_937911855.1 uncultured Trueperaceae bacterium
TCGACCATGTTCGGGTTGCCGCACAGGTAGGCGATGTCGGTGGCCGGGTCGGGCGCGAACGCCGTACGCGTGTTGCAGGCGCTGCACACGAGCTCGTCATCGGCCTCGTTGACCGCGAAGACGACCTCGTCGCCACACTGCGCGAAGGCGCCCGCGAGGTAGTCCTCGGCGGGGCCGTAGACCAGCTCCACGCGCACTTCGCTCTCCAGCTCCCCCAGGTTCAGCACCGCTGTGACCTCCACCTCGTCGCCGATCCGCCGCACGCGCTCCTCGGCCGGTTGGGCGGTGAAGTAGACGGAGGGCCACGCCTCCTTCACGTGCTTGCTCCAGGCGGCCAGCTGCCGCGCCTTGGCGTAGTCGTTCTCCTGCATGGCGGCGCCGCGCCGGCTGGCGGGGGCGTAGTACCGCGTGACGTACTCCTTCACCATGCGGGCGGCGTTGAAGCTGGGAGCGATGGTAGCCACGGCGTTGGCGGCCCTGGCGGCCCACTCGAGGGGCACGTCAGAGCCGTTGCGGTTGTAGTACAGGGGCACGACCTCGCCCTCGAGCAGCGCGTAGAGCGCGTCCGCGTCCGCGGCGTCCGCCCGCGCTTCGTCCTCGTGCGAGGAGCCCGTGCCGATGGCCCAACCGTTGGTGCCGTCGTAACCCTCGGGCCACCAGCAGTCCAGGATGGACAGGTTGAGGATCCCGTTCATGGCCGCCTTCATGCCGCTGGTGCCGGACGCCTCGAGCGGCCGGCGGGGGTTGTTGAGCCACACGTCGACGCCGCGCGTGAGCGCGCGGCCGATCGACATGTCGTAGTCCTCCACGAAGAGCACGCGGCCTCTGAAGCGCGGATCGTTGGAGAGCTGCTGGATGGTGCTCACCAGCTGCTGCCCCTCCGTGTCGGCCGGGTGCGCCTTGCCGGCGAAGACGAGCTGTACGGGCCTTTCCGGGTGGTTCATAAGCGCGGCCAGGCGGTCAAGGTCGGAGAAGATGAGCGTGGCGCGCTTGTAGGTGGCGAAGCGCCGGGCGAAGCCGATGGTGAGCGCCTCCGGATTGAACAGTTCCGACACGTCCGCCTGGGCACTGTTGCTGGCGTTCTGCCGCCTGAGCTGCCTGGCCACGCGTCTGCGCAGGAAACGGAGGCTCTGCCGTTTCATCGACTGGCGCATGTTCCAGAACTCGAGCTGGTCGACGTTCTCCAGTGGTTTCCACAGGTTCTCGTCGCCGACAGACTGGCGCCAGCCGGGAGCCAGGTGCTGGTCCAGGAGGTCCTGCACGTCGCGGGCCATCCAGGTGCTGCGGTGAACGCCGTTGGTGACGTGGGTGATCGGCACTTCGCTTTCGGGTACGCCCGGCCACAGGTGTGACCAGATGTGCCGGCTCGTCTGGCCGTGCAGTTCAGCTACGCCGTTGCGGCCGGTGCTGAAGCGCAGGGCGAGCGCACCCATGCTGAACACGGGACCCCAGCCCTGGTCAGCCTCGGCGAGCCCGTCGAAGTCGCCCTGGCTCAGGCCGAGTGCGTGCCAGAACGGCCCGAGGCATTCGTGGACGAGGCTGAAATCGAAGGCGTCGTTCCCGGCTGCGACGGGCGTGTGGACTGTGAAGAGCGTACCGCTGGCGACAGCCTCACGGGCTTCGCGGAAGCTCAGGCCCTGCTCGACCAGCTCACGGCACCTCTCCAGCACCATGAAGGCGCTGTGGCCTTCGTTCATGTGCCAGGCTGACGGGCTGACGCCCAGTTTCCTGAGCATCCGGACGCCGCCGATGCCGAGGATGGCTTCCTGCGCTATGCGGGTGCGCTGGTCACCGCCGTAAAGCCGCTGGAGTATCTTGCGGTTGCCGGGGCTGTTGGCCTCGAAGTCCACGTCCAACAGGTAAACCTTGATCCTGCCCACCCGGACAAGCCAACTGCGGATCAGCACTTCGCTGCCGTAGACGCTGACGCTGACCGTCACGTCGTTGCCGTGCGCATCGATGACGCGTTCGAACGGGAAGTCGGTCGGCGAGCGGTGCTCGTAGTCCGCTTCCTGGCTGCCGTCAGCAGCCACCCGCTGATGGAAGTAGCCTTGCGGGTACCAGAGTCCTACGCCGACGAGCGGCACCCCCAGGTCTGAGGCTGCCTTGGTGTGGTCGCCAGCCAGGATGCCCAGTCCTCCGGAGTAGATCTGGATGGATTCATGCCAGCCGTACTCGGCGCAGAAGTAGGCGTACGTGTCGTCCTGGCGGCCTTCCTCGCTGAACCAGCCGTTGCCGGCCATGTACGCATCGAAATCAGCTACGACCGTGTCGTACTCGCTCAGGAATTCGGGATCTTCAGCGGCCTCGTCCAGTTTCGCCTGGGCCACTTCGCGCAGCAGTGACACGGGGCTGTCCTGCACGCGGTCCCAAAGTTCACGGTCCAGGTCACGGAACAGCTTGCGCGCTCCGGGCACCCAGGTCCAGTAAAGGTTCGCAGCGATGTCACCCAGTCTGCCAATACGTTCCGGCAGAACCGGCTGCACGGTAACGCGTCCAAGAATGTGCATCAGTCAGTCAACTCCCGATTCGTTTGAGTCACGATCGCTGTCATTGTACCCAAGGCCCGGCGCTACACGACGGGGCATGTCGCCGCGTCAGGAAGCAGCCATGCAGTTGCCCTGGGCGGTGCGGGTTACCCTGCAACCGGAATGACCCGCACGCTGCTTACTGTCCTCCTGACCATGCTGTTTCTGGCGAGTCCGGTCTCTGCCGGATCGCTCCGTTTCACGGTCGCCGGCGGCGTCACGCCTGCACTGCAGGTCTCCCTGCTTGACTTCCAGCTGACGAACGGACGCGGCAGTGTGGGCGTGCACTGGTCCGGGACGCCGGGCCTGGCAGTGCACCTGCGCAACACCACCACTTTCGGACCGCTGGGCAACGTGGTGGCCGACCTGGACGCCGCCGTGAACGCGAACGGTGAGTTCACGGCCGCGCTTGCCGGCCGCGGTGCACTGGGGCCGCTGGCCATCCGCCTGCGTCTGCACGCCGGCAACGCGGACGGTCTGCCCCAGCTGCGGCCGGCTGATGCGAGTTTCGCCCGGCTGCCGGCAGCACGCGGTTCGCTGCTGTGGGGCGTCCAGGCTGGAGCCACCTGGCGGCTGAGCCGCGAGCTGCTGCTCACGTTCGAGCCGGCTTACCTGGCGGGGAGCCGCGGCGGTGAACTGCTCCTGCCGTTCGAACTGCAGCTGCCCCGCTTCGTCGGCAGCCATGACCTGCGCCTGCGGGTCAGCACCATGGTTTCCCTGACCCGGTCAGCTGACGCCTGGTCAGCTGCGGGCGCGGGCCTGCGCATCGACCGGGGCAGGCAGGCAGCCTGGGAAGTATGGCTGTCCGCAGGTGGCAACGCCCGCCTGTTCAGCCCCGGCCTGAGCTTCGCCGTACAGGAGCAGCTGGCTGGCGGACAACTCCGGGCTGGCTTCCGGCTTGAGCCATGGCGCAGCGACCTGTCAGTCCTTGACCTGGAAGCGTCGTGGACCAGGGCGTTCGGCAGCTCGCAGCTGGAGACTTTCCTGTACATGGGGATGCCGGCCACGCGCCTGACAGCCGGGCTGGCGTGGGCCGTGCCTGTTGACTGAAGGAAGCTAGTTTTCCAGCGGGATGAGGGCGCCCAGTTCGGTGTCCAGGCGGAATGCACCGGTGAGCGGCAGGACCATGGTCAGTTCACGCGTCATCGACTGCGTCTGGATGGTGAACGTCACCCGGCCGGGACGCAGGTTGGTGGCAGCCGTTCCCGTCTGCAGAACCCCGTCTATCAGTACCCTGCCGCCTGACAGTTCATCCCAGAAGACGAGCGGTTCCCGCAGCGGCTGCAGGTCGACCGAGACCCGGGTCACGCGGTTGTTGCGCACGTCGATCGACACGTCCGTGTCGCGGAAACCTTCGCGGCTCAGTTCCAGCTGCCTGACCCCGGCGGGCAGGGCCACGTTCAGTGGCGTGCGGCCCAGGTACTCGCCCAGGTGGTACACGTCAGCTTCCGGCTGGCTCATGACCTGCGCGCTGCCGCCGACAATCTCCGTGAGCTGGAAATGCGGGAAGTTGGTGGTGCCGGAACGCAGTTCCTCCACCCGGGTCACGGGCAGGTAACCGTCCAGACGCAGTTCGATCGTGTAACGGCCCGGCATGAGCTCAAGGAGGTTCAGGTCACCGGTCTGCCCCATCAGGAGCCCGCCTATGTACACCGAGGCGCCTGAGGGCTCGCTGCTTATGAACAGCCCTGCGTCGCCTGCAGGCAGTGACTGCGACAGGTCCGTGAACGAGACGATCTCGCGGGCCAGGTCACGGGCGACGCCGCTCATGTCCTGCATGTCCAGCGAGCGGCTTATCTGGTCGCTCTGGCGTTCCTGCAAGGTGTCGACGATCATCAGATTGACAGTGAAACGGTTCTCGTTGGTGGCTGATTCGCGGATCTCGCCGCTGATGGCGTAGCGGGTGCCGAGCAGGCGGGCAGCGAGCGTCGTGTAGAACGGGTCCAGGCTGCCGGCGATGCCTTCAGTGACAAGTTCGGCGCGGTCGACCGCCAGGCCGGCGCGCGCAACCTCGTTGCGGAGGTAGTTGCTGAAAGTAACGGTCATGCCTTCGGGCAAGTCACCCCTGCGTCCCAGATCGGGAATCGCGATGTCGTTCGCCAGTGCGCTGCCGAGCAGGCAGGCAAACATCAGCGTCAACAACGCGAGAAAAGCGGGGCGGGACATCATGCCAAGTATAGCTTGCAGGCTCACGGATACGGCACACGGGAACGCCACGGCAGGTGGTATCTTTTCTTTCAATGCGTTATCTGGTGCTGAGTGATATTCATGCGAATTTCACGGCCTTCGAGGCTGTAATGGAATCCGCAGCCAGCCAGTACTACGACGCGGTCATATTCCTGGGCGACGTGGTCGGTTACGGTAACCGCGCAGAAGAATGCGTGCAGCTGCTCATGAGCCTGCGCCCGGTGGTCGCCCTGATGGGCAACCATGACGCACTGATGCTGGGACACGCCAGTGCCGGTCAGGAACTGCGCCGGGTGGACGGCATCGTGGAACGCGTACTCACCAGGCACAGGAACGACCTCTCCCCCTCGAGCCTCAAGTTCATTAGCACCTTCCGCCCTTCCTTCGAGGGTGTCACCTGGCAGGCCGTGCATGGAGCACTCCGCGAACCGTGGGAGTACATGGACACGCTCCTGCAGGCGCAGCTGAACTCGCCGTGGCTGACCCGCGACGTCTGCCTGTTCGGACACACGCACCTGCCCGCCGTGTACGCGGCCCTCAAGGTCGGCGACGAGGAGCTGTGGCGCAGCGTGCCGTTAAGGACCAAACACGGCGGTTACCGCCTGGCCCCAAAGGTGCGGGCGTTCTTCAACCCTGGTTCGGTGGGCCAGCCGCGTGACAACATGCCGCTGGCCAGTTACGGCATATTCGACACCGACGAGAGGACCGTGGAAGTGCGGCGCGTCCCATACGACATAGCAGGGGTTCAGGCGTCCATGCGCGCTGACGATTACCCAGCACCGCTCATCGACAGGCTGGCCCATGGCTACTGACATGGCGACGCGCGACACGCTCCCCTGGCAGCTGCGCGGGCACGAGGAGGCGCGCGAACTGCTGCGCAGCATGCCCGCCCGTTCGCTGCTGTTCAGCGGCCCCGAAGGAGTGGGGCGCCGCCAGCTGGCCCGCTGGTACGCTGCCCTGCTCAACTGTGCTGAAGGCGGCCTGGAGCCGTGCGGCCGCTGCGACAGCTGCCGCATGTGGCACGGCGGTCATCCGGATTACCTGGAGGTAGCTCCGGCGGCCACCACTTCGACCGGCCGGCTGAACCGGCGGCCCGAGATACGGATCTCTCAGATCGTGCCTCGCGAAGGGGCCCCGGACGAGCCGCTTTACACCTGGCTGGAACGCAGGCCGCTTGAACGCTGGCGGGTCGGCGTCATTGATTCCGCTCACCTGCTGACGACAGCCGCGGCCAACAGTTTCCTGAAGATGCTGGAAGAACCACCTTCGTGGGTGAAGATCGTGCTGATCGCGCCGGAACCCACTGCCCTGCTGCCGACGATCGCCTCGCGGGTGACGGTGATCCGGCTCGGTACCGTGTCCACGAGCGGCATGGAACCCGCCGATCATCCCGCTCACATACTGGGTACGCCCGGTCCGATCGAACGCGCGGCGCGCAACCAGGCTGACTGGGAAGAAGCGAGCGCAGCCGTCTCGGACTATGTTTCGTCACTGCACGGCAAGCTGGGTGACGCGCTGCAGGCTGGCGTTGACCTGGAGACAATATGGCTGGGCAAGCCGGCCTTCGACGTGCCGCAGATGCTGCGGGCTGAGCTCAGGCGGCTTTCGTCAGCGCAGTTCGGTGCCGCGGACAGTGCCATCGCGCGCGCCGAAGAGCAGCTGGCGAGCTACGTCAGCGCACCGATCGCGCTGCAGCTGCTCACGCTGGAACTGCGCGAACTGCTCAGCTCCTGATCCGCTCGAGCTCCTCAACGGGGTGTTCGCTGAAACCGCCTTCGTCGTTGCGGATCTCGGCAGTACCCTTCAGCGGGTTGAGCTTCGAGACGCGTCCGCAGGCGCCGGTCGCGGTGTGGCAGACCCGGGCACCCTTCTTGGGCATGCCCTTGAGCAGATCGCGGTACATCTCGTGTTCGTACTGCAGGCAGCACATGAGCCTGCCGCATGGCCCGCTGATCTTCTCGGGGTTCAGGGGCAGCTGCTGGTCACGGGCCATCCGGATGCTGACGGCGGTGAAGCCCTGCAGGAACGTGGACGAGCAGTTGCCGCTGCCACATGAGCCGAGCGTCCCCAGTATGCGCGCCTGATCGCGCGGGCCTACGTTGCTGAATTCGATGCGGGCCCGGGTGTGGGCTCCCAGCACCTGGGCCAGAAGCCGCAGGGGCACCTGCTCTTCAGCCGTGTAGCTCAGTACCAGCAGGCTTTCATCCAGGGTGAACTCGACTGCGACTATCTTCAGCTTCAGGCCGTGCTGCCGGGCGCGGGCGCGCAGCAGCCACTTGAGCTCCTCGGCCTTGCTGCGCAGCTGCTCGTACTGTTCCAGGTCGACGTGGTCAGCTTCGCGGATCAGCCGGCCGCTGGCCTTCTGACCGCGAACGGGTTCGGTGCGCACCAGCCCTAATTCGGGACCACGTCTGGTGGTCACGACGCAGCGGCTGCCGGGTGCCGGTGCCTCACCCGGCACTTCTATGTAATGGATCCTGGGGCCGTTATCGAACTTTACGCCGATGGTTTCAACCCCTCCGGCCTGTGTTTCAGTCAACCGCGGCGAGCTGCCCGCGGTGTTGGGTTCCGTTCTCATCGGTGCATTGTAACTCCGGCAGGCCGACGTGCATGCGCGCCGCCACCGGTGCGAACCTCATCCGGTGCTCGGCACACGGTCCGATCGCGTCCAGGGCAGCCAGGTGCTCAGGCGTTCCGTAGCCTTTGTGCCGCGCGAACCCGTAAGCCGGCATGCGGCTGTCCAGCTCGACCATGAGTGCGTCGCGGGTCGTCTTGGCCAGGATGCTGGCCGCTGCCACCTGCAGGCTCCGCTGGTCCGCGCGGGCTACGGACAGTACCGGGCCGGCGTGCTCCAGCTTCAGGTAATCGGTGACGAGTGCCGTGACCCTGTACCCGGCGTTCAAATCCTCGAGCGCCCGGTACGACGCAAGGTGGGTGGCCTGCAGTATGCCGACCTCGTCGATCTCGGCTGCACTGGCCCAGCCCACACCGCTGGCAATGGCCTCGTCTGCCAGGCGTGCTGCAAGTTCCTGGCGCACTTCAGGTTTCAGCTGTTTTGAATCGCGGTACGGCAGGTCGGCTTTGCGGGGCAGGATCACGGCTGCTGCCGTTACCGGGCCGGCCAGGCAGCCGCGGCCGGCCTCGTCGATGCCGATGACCGTGCGGTAGCCCTGCCGCCACAGGCTCCGCTCCAGGTCCCAGCCGGGTACTTCAGGCACCGGTGCCGGTGAGCTGGCGTCCGACAAGTGAATCATTCACGTTGACCGGCAGCGTGAAGAAGAAGGTCGAGCCCTGGCCGATCTTGGACTCTACCCAGATGCGGCCGCCGTGCTTCTCGACGGCCAGCTTGCAGAAGGTGAGGCCCATGCCGCTGTCATAGCGGTCGTGGACCGTGTGCCGTGACTGCTCGAACGCGTTGAAGATCCGTTTGTGGTCCGCTTCGGGGATTCCTTCGCCGTCGTCACGGACGGACAGTATCCACGAGTCGTCCTGGCGCCAGGCGCGGAAGTCGACGTAACCGCCCTTGCGGGTGTGTTTCACGGCGTTGGCGAACAGGTTGGCGAGGATGCGCCGCAGGAGCGCAGGGTCGGCATGGATGCGTTCCGCCTCGGGGCGTACCAGGAAACTGAAGTTCCGCTGGCGCGGTCCGCCGCTGACGTCGCGCAATGACTGCTGGGCGAGCACGGTGAGGTCATCCAGCCAGGTGGGATCGAACGGCATGGCACCGTCTTTCATGCGCCTTACGTCCAGGATGTTGGCGGCGAGCCCCAGCAGGTGCTGCGATTCCGAGCGCGCCAGGGACAGCAGCTCATCGATGCCTTCGGCGCCGTCGTCGCGCAGCATATCCAGGCTGTGGTCGATGAGGCCGATGACGCTCGAGATGGGGCTCTTGAGGTCGTGCACCAGCATGTGGATCAGGTCGTCCTTGACCCGTTCGCTTTCCTTGTAAGCCTGTTCGAAATCACGCAGCCGCTCGAGCGTCTGCCGCAGACCCACCGCCGACTGCCGGCGCGACAGCAGCTGCCTGAGCGCGGAGGTGACGGTGGCCGGCGCCGTGGGCAGCGTCAGGTAAACGTCCGCACCGGAATCGTAGGCGGACGCCTGCACTTCGTGCTCCTGTGGTCCCATGTAGACGAGGGGCAGGTCACTTAAGTGTTTGCGGCGGCGCAACAGCTGCAGCAGGTCGAGCTGATCGACCTGGGCTGCCAGCGAATGCTCGAGGACGATCGCCGCAGGCACCCTGTCCGCAAGCCTGGTTTCGAAGAGAAGTGCTTCAGCGCCCGTCACGACTTCGGCTGCCAGACCCAGTTCGGCTGCGACATCGCGCATTGCCTGTCCCCGCCTGTCGGTGGACATTGCCAACAGGAGCCACGGTTGACCTGTTTCCGCCATCTGCCAAATGATACCAGTTCAGGCCTCTGCTAGCATTGCCAGTATGCAAACTGCCCTGCCCCTGCTCAGTTTCGAGTCGCCCTGGCTGCTGCTGGCGCCGGCGCGCGTGGCCAATTTGCGGTGGGTCACTCCCGCCCAGCCTGCTTCGGCGAGCAGCGCGATGCCTGCGCCGATCAGAAAAGGTCCGTATTCCTTATCGCGCGTCGTGCCCGTAACGGCAAATCGTTTCACGTAATTTGCCCCGCGCGCGCCGTCGCGATACACCATATTATAAATGGTGCGTTTGTCTTTCTTTTTGAAAACCGCAACGTGGATAATTCCTTTGCCCACAAAGGTTTTTTGGTCCACTTTGGTGACCATCATTTTCCCTTCTTCGGTAAAAACGATGATGTCGTCAATATCGCTGCAATCCGCCACATATTCATCACGTTTTAGGCTTGTTCCCACAAAACCTTCCTCACGATTTACGTACAGTTTTGTATTTCTAATTACAACTTTGGTGGC